>JAJZQR010000237.1 GCA_021806765.1 Chloroflexota bacterium
CAGCCCATCGTCATTCCCGCGAAAGCGGGAATCCATTAACCACGCCGGGAGGCTGGATTCCCGCTTCCGCGGGAATGACGGTTTCCAGGCAGCCGTCCCCAAGTTGCTGGCACATCCCTTCACTCTTATCAAGCCCGCTTCCCCTTATGGTGCAATCTCAGCTGTGATCTTCTTGTATTGACATACTGCTAAATATGGTAGTAGGGTAAAGTAGTAGATACTGTGGCCGGTCTATTCCTGAGAAAGGGGTCCAGTAATGTCGAAGCGTATCAGGTTGATGATCCCACTGCTGGTTGCATTGTTCCTGCTGGCCACGGCGGCCGCGAACGCTGAGTCGACCAGTAGAAAGATAGTTGTCTTTCGCGCCGGCGTCGACGCTGCTGCCCAACGGGGAGCGATACAGGGGGTTGGGGGCAACTCCATTAAGTCGCTGCGGCTGGTCAACGCAACCGTAGCTAACCTCGCTCCCGCGGCCGCGGCTGCCCTGGCTCGCCGCGCCGGCGTGGTGCGAGTCGAGGATGACGCGCTCGCGCACGCCATCGCCCCCGCTGCCCCCGCCACCGCGGTGCCCGATGTGAAGCCGGACCGCGCAAACGGCGGCAAGCCGAAGCCGACTCCGACCCCCGCGCCGCAGGTAACACCCTGGGGCATCACCCGCATCCATGCCGATGAAGCGTGGGGCACCTCGACAGGGACGGGGGTGAAAGTCGCCGTCATAGACACCGGCATCAGCACATCGCACCCCGACCTGGTGGTCGCGGGTGGGGTGAACGAAGTGAACCCCGCAAAAAGCTTCAATGACGACAATGGGCACGGAAGCCACGTGGCCGGGATCATCGCGGCTAAGGACAACTCGCTGGGAGTCGTGGGCGTGGCGCCCGATGCCAGCCTCTACGCGGTCAAGGTGCTGGACAGAAACGGTAGCGGCTGGGTCTCCGATATCATCGCCGGTCTCGATTGGAGCGTAGCCAACGGCATGCAGGTAGCGAACATGAGCCTTGGAACCAGCTCCGACGTGACGTCGTTCCACGAGGCGATTATCAGTGCCTACGCCGCAGGTCTAACCATCGTCGCGGCCGCAGGGAACAGCGGACCGGCCTCGAACAGCGTGGAATACCCTGCCAAGTATTCGGAGGTGCTGGCTATCTCGGCCATCGACAGCAGCAACAGCATCGCGTCCTGGTCCAGCAACGGGCCGGAGGTGGACCTGGCCGCACCCGGTGTGAGCATATACTCCACCTACAAGGGATCGGGGTACACCACGCTGAGCGGGACCTCCATGGCGGCGCCGCACGTCACCGGCACCGTTGCGCTCCGACTCCAGATCGACACCGACAAGTCGCCGTCCCACATCGCGTCCATATTGAAAGATAACGCCACCTGGATACAGAAACCGAACCTCTCGTCCGGTCAGCAGGGAGCGGGCATGGTCGACGCATACAAGGTCGTGACGGCCAACTAGCGGCTCCGGGGAACCAAACAACCGGCCGCCCCGGTCCCGCGCGAGACGCGGGACCGGGGCGCGCGTGTTTTCGAGCCTCATCCAGACTGGGGGCAAGAGAAGAAAGAAGGAAGTCATCCGTTCGCTATCGGAAGGGTGAAGACAAAGGTTGAGCCCTTGCCGACTTCGCTCTCCACCCAGATCTTCCCACCGTGAGCCTCCACAAGCATCCTGGTGATGTACAGACCCAGCCCCAAGCCCTCGCGCCGCTCTCGCGCCCGCAGAGTCCTGTGGAAGCGCTGGAACAGCAGCGGCAGGTCCACCGCGGGGATACCCATCCCCCGATCCGAGACCGAGGTGGCCACTGCTCCCTCCTGAAGGGTCAAGCTCACTGTGACCTCAGTGTCCGAGTCCGAATACTTCAGCGCGTTGCTGATCAGGTTCACCAGTATCCGCTCCAGACGATCCGGGTCGGCCAGAACCAGAGGCAGCTCATCGGGCGCCTCCACCACGATCCGCTGGGCATCCAGCACCCCCGTCAGCTCATCCTTGAAGTCCGCGACAAACGAGCGCATGTCCAGGTGGACTCGGTTCAGGTTCAACTGGCCGGACTCCAGCCTTGCCGAGTCCACCAGGTCCTGGATCATCACGTTCATCCGCCTGGCACTCGTCACGATAGCCTCGACGCTGCCCAACCCCCGACCGGCCACGCCCGCCTTCTCCAGGACCCGTCCCAGCATCTGGGCATGGCCCTGGATAGCTGTCAGGGGGCTTCGAAGATCGTGGGAGATCATCCGGACGTAATCCTCTTGCTGCACCTGCAGGTCGTGGAACGGGGTGATATCGGTGAAGACGTTTACGGCCCCCAGTAGCCTTCCGTCCGAGGAGAACAGGGGAGCAGCGCTGGCGGAGACCCAGAAGGTCTCTCCCGAGCGGGGATGAAGAACCATGACGAAACCTTTCACCGTCTCCCCACCGAGCGCTCGAATCACGGGGCTATCCTCTGCCGAGAGGGGTTTGCCCTCATCCGTCTCTATCCGCAGCAGCCTAATCCGCTCGGCGGCAGGTAGCTTCCGCTCCTCTGGCGAGTAGTCCATCATCCTCTCGGCAGAGCGGTTCATCCGAAGGATCTCCCCCGCCGGGTTGTAGATCAGCACTCCCTCCACCATCGATGCGATGGTGGTATCCAGCTCCGCCACTCGGGTTCGTAACTCCTCGGCCAACTCCCCTGCCTGCTTCCGGTGAAGCTGTATCTCCTCGGCCATCTGGTTGAAGGCTCCTGCCAGGTCCCTCAGTTCGGTCGGCCTGGCGATCTCCATCCGGCGGTTCAGTTCGCCACCCCCAAGGGCCACGGCATGTTGTCTCAACCGCCTGATCGGGGCGGCGATGCCGTGAGCGTGGAGCAGAAACAGCGTGAGGGACAGGCAGGCAACCAGGAGGAACAGTCCACCCTCCCAGACGACTCCACTAAAGACAGGGGCCATCGCCTCGTCGGATGGTCTGCTGGCCCCCGCTACCCACCCGATAGATCGCACAGGCGCCGCCCCGACCATCCGCTCCCCTGGCTCCAGCACGGTGCTGAGGGTTCCAGAGGCCTCCTGACCGGCCAGGGCATTGCGGACGAAGGGTTGAGCCGGCGGGAGTTGGCGATCCTCCCAGGAGAGCTTCACCTCGGGCCTGCGGTAGACGAGAAGACCTTTACTGTCGAAGATGGTGATGGCCCTCCCCCCCGACCCCTCCATGGGGAGTTCCATCGTCCCCAGGCGGGTCGGGTCCACCTCCGCCACCACCATGCCCAGCAGGGTGCCGTTCCCGTCGCGGATCCCCCGGGCGATGATGAAGACCGGTTCACCGGTCGGGGGCTGGAAAAGATCGCTCACCACCCACTCTCGCCCCTGGATGATCCCCTGGAGGTACCGTTGACCGCTGCTCGGCGTTCCCACCGCCCTCGATCGGTTCGAGACCACCACCGCTCCCTGGGGGTCCAGCCAGCTAAACTCCAGGATGGAAGGATACTGGCTGGCAGCGGAGTCGAAAACCGTGGCAGCCTGGCGGGACGGATCCGGCTGAGCGGAGGTGATGGACACGCCTATGGTCAACTCCTGGCGGAGCACGTCCTGCACGTAAGCCTGGAAGGTTGCGGCCACCGCTCTGGCCAACTCCAGATTGGAGCGGAGTTCCTCATTTCGGCGGGTTTCCAGCCTCTCCTGGTAGACACTGACTTGAAGCAGCGCCAGCGGCACGAGCACGACGGCCAGGGAGGTGAGGAGTACGCCTCGGACGGTTTGGGGAAAGAGCAGATGGAAGCGAGATCGAAACTTCAACAGGACGTTGCGGCCAGACTGAGGAAGCGACGCATCGTGTTGGCGAGGGTGGCTTTCGCTCATGAGGCGTCTCCTCGCGAGCCCCGGGCGGCTCGCGACGGCATGGAATGGGGTAGATGACAGTAGACATTATATCCCCGTTCAGAGCCTCCGACAACGGCTCACAGAGGTGATTCGCCGGTGGGATCGACGGGAAGACAGCTACTCCAAAGGTCAGCACAATAGAGATAACGAAAATTAGATGACGAGGAAGAGTCGGATTCCAGTTCTGGGGCAACATCCGGGGCCTGTTCCAGCTCCTGGCCTTCGTGGCGAATCTCTGGTCGCTGGTGGCTATTGCGAAGCCCCCGGTGCGGCCAGATACTCCCACCACCCCATAAGCTGTGGACCATCGGCAGTCGTTGGTCCAGGCAACTGAAGGCTGGGTTCGGCGCAGGGACACTGTTACGGGGGGACACTAAGAAGGAGGATACTGGCCAGCGTTTGGCCGACCGCCGCTCATTACTGACGGTGCCGAGGAGGGGACTCGAACCCCTACTCCCTTGCGGGAAGCGGATTTTAAGTCCGCCGCGTCTGCCGATTTCGCCACCCCGGCCAGAAACAGGACTATCCCCTCGAATTTTATCATAGGATACCGGCCACTCCAATCGGCCTTCTTCGGCAGGGTGCTGCGCAAGATTCCGGGAGAGCGGGCCGGGAGCCTCAGATCGTGTAGGGGCCGGCGGCTCTGCCGGCCCTCGGGCCACGTCTGGTGATGCCGCTGTCCGAGGTACCAGGGCGGGCACAGCGGCCCGCCCCTACACCAATCTAGCGCTCGGCGGCCCGCCCCTACACCAATCTAGCCATCGCCCGCTCTCCTTGCCTGTGACTGCCCGGAAATCTGCGCCGCACCCTCTTCTTCGATGTCTCGTGCCCTCCCTTCGGGGCCCTGGCATCCTCGCTGCTAAGAACCGGCGGCGGCCGCATTGTAGCCCCCAGGGGACTATGGTATAGTTGGCCGCCGCGGAGGTAGACCGATCTTGCGCTACGGTATCGTCGCCGACATCCACGCCAACCTGGCCGCCTTCGAGGCCGTCCTGACCGACATGGGAAGGGTGGACTCCCTCTGGTGCCTCGGCGATCTGGTCGGTTACGGCCCCGACCCCAACGAGTGCGTCGAACTGCTACGCCGCCACGACCACCTGTGCGTCATGGGTAATCACGACGTGGCGGCCATCGGGCGCCTGGACACCTCGAACTTCAACCCCGACGCCGCCTGGGCCGCTCACTGGACAGCCGGGCAGCTTACCGAGCGCTCGCGCCTCTACCTCTCGGCCCTACCCGAGCGGGCCGTCGCCGAGCCCTTCACCCTGGTCCACGGCAGCCCCCGCTCCCCGATATGGGAGTACATCACCCACGAGGGACGGGCCGAGCCCAACTTCGCGCAGTTCGGGACCCAGGGCTGCCTGGTCGGTCACACCCACGTGCCCGCCCTCTACGTCCAAGAGACGGCCGGCGGTCCGGTGCTGGGTAGAGTGCCCGGGCCCGGCGACCAGGTGGAGGTCTCCCTGCACCGGCTCATCGCCAACCCGGGCGGCGTTGGTCAGCCTCGAGACGGCGATCCCAGGGCCGCCTACGCCATCTACGACACCGACACCGGCATCCTGGAATGGCGCCGGGTCGACTACCCCATCCATGTCACCCAGCAGCGGATGCGGGAGTTCGGCCTCCCCCCACGCCTGATCGAGCGGCTCGACCAGGGCTGGTAGACCGCCACCGTCGCCCGCGCTGTTGCCCCCTCGCCCCCGCAGCCCCTGCCGGGCTAAAGTCTCTCCCCCAACCTGACGATTAAACAGACAGACTGTCTTCTTGGTCACGTTGGCCGGCACGGCCCTGGCCGGATAGAAGGAGCGCAAAGTGAGCATCAAGCAGAAGACCCTGATCCCCGTTATCCTCGCGTTGGTGGTCACCGCGGGACTACTCACCGGGCTCAGCGTACTAGCCCAGAACCGACAGGTGGAGGAGCAGGAGCAGCAGCGACTGGAGTATATGGGCAACATCCTTACCGAGAAGATCAAGAGCCGGGGGGACATGTCGGTGGCCCTGGCTGCCAGCATTGCCGGAAACCCCGAGGTGCAGAAAGCCTTCGCCGACCGCGACCGTCAGGGCCTACTCAACATGCTGCTCACCACATACCAGGGGCTGGCCAAGTCAAGCAAGGTCTCCCAGGGCCAGTTCCACCTGGCCCCGGCCACCTCGTTCCTGCGACTCCACCAGCCGGACAAGTTCGGAGACGACCTCTCCTCCTTCCGGGCCACTGTCTTGGCGGCCAACAAGGAGAAGCGCCCAATCTCAGGCCTGGAGAAGGGCAAGGGGGGCTACGGCATCCGAGGTGTCGTACCCGTGTTCTACCTTGGCGAGCACGTGGGCAGCTTCGAGATCGGGATGGACTTCGATAAGGCATTCCTCCAGGAGATCAAAGATTCGTACGGCGCCGACGTCGCCGTCTACCTCAACGAAAGCAACACCAAAGTACAGAGCTTCCAGGAAGAGGGGACCAGGACGGGTGGTGAGTCGGCCTTCACCCTCTACGCCGCGACCCTGGAGAAGCCGCTGACCGTGGAGAAGGGTGAGCGGTTGCAGGTCTTCGACAGCGGGCAGTCCCAGCTCACCCGCCTTACCCAGGGAGACAGCAGCTTCGCGGTCCTGTCCATCCCCATTCGGGATTACACCGACGCCGTGGTGGGGCTGGCCGAGATCAGCGTGAAGCGGGACGCTGCCCTGGCGCAGGTGGCAAGCAGTCGCAACAACTCTCTGGCGGTCGGCGCTGCGATCCTGCTGGCCATGCTGCTGCTGGTATGGGTAACGATAACTCGGGTGATCGTGAAACCGCTGCGCTCGATGGCAGGGAGTGCCGCTGCCATCGCCGCAGGAGACGTGGACCAGCAGGTCCAGGTGGGCGGCAGCGACGAGATCGGGCAACTGGCCTCCACCTTCCGCCACATGGTGACCTACCTTCAGAGCATGGTGGGCGTTGCCCATCGTCTGGCCGAAGGGGACCTGACTGTCCAGGTAGCTCCTCAGTCCGAGTCCGACCAACTGGGGAACGCCTTCGCGGGCATGGTGGCGAAGCTGCGGGAGCTGGTGGGCCAGGTCCAGACCTCCGCCCTCTCCCTCGCCGATACCTCCAACCAGCTCGGCTCCGCGGCCTCCGAGACCGGCGCCGCCGTCCAGCAGGTTACATCCACTATCCAGCAGGTCGCTCAGGGTGCCCAGCAGCAGTCTGTGTCGGCCCAGGCCACGAGCGAATCGGTGGACCAGCTGAACCAGACCATAGCCAGAGTGGCCGGTGGAGCACAGGAGCAGGCTCGCACGGCCGAGGAAGCGTCGACCAGGGCAGCGGAGATGGCCGCGGGAGTGGAGCAGGTAGCGGCCCAGGCGAGCCGTGTGGCCGAGACCAGCCAGAAGTCCAGGGAGGCTGCCATAAACGGGAGCCGGATGGTCCAGGAAGCTATCACGGGCATCGGCCGGCTGAAGGAGACGGTGAACCACACCGCCGCCCAGATCGACTCCCTCGGCCAGGCCTCCGAGCAGATCGGGGCAGTGGTCGACACTATCGACGACATCGCCGAGCAGACCAACCTCCTCGCCCTCAATGCGGCCATCGAGGCGGCAAGGGCGGGCGAGCACGGAAGAGGCTTCGCCGTCGTCGCCGACGAGGTGAGAAAGCTGGCCGAGCGATCCTCCGGAGAGACCAGGCAGATCGCCCAACTGGTGCGAGACGTCCAGGCGGGCGTCCGATCCGCTGTGGACGCCATGCACACCGGTACCCAGGAGGCAGAGGCCGGCACCGGTCTAGCCGTTCGGGCCGGGGAAGCGCTGGACCAGATCGTTCAGGCCACCGAGCAGACGGTGGAGCAGGTGAGCAGCATAGCAGGCGCCGCAAAGGAGATGGCTCGGTCCTCCAGCTACGTGGCCGGCGCCCTGGGGAGGATTAACGGCCTCGTTCGGGAGGCGGAAAAGGCCGCCGAGCAGATGGAGTCCCTCGCCCAGCAGGTAGCTCGGGCCGTCGAGGCGGCGGCTGCTACTGCCGAGGAGAACTCGGCCGCCACCGAAGAGGTCAGCGCTTCCGCCGAGGAGATGAGCGCCCAGGTGGAGGAGATGAGCGCTCAGGCCCAGGAGCTATCTGCTACCGCCGATAAGCTCAGAGAGTTGGTGGCTCGCTTCCGGCTGGAGGCATCCACGGCCGGCCAGGGGGCTACGACCGGGATACGCCCCAATCTCACCCCCAGGCGAAGGGCCTCCGATTGGACACCCGAAGGGCGCGACTCGCACAGGATACCCGCGAGGTAGCGTCGAAAAGCTCGCGACAGCCATGATGGGAACTCGAGTAGGGGTGGCCGGCGGCGCGAAGGCGCCGCCGGTCCCTCAAGGTCCTCGCCGTTGAGGGCCTCACGAATTAGAGAGAAAGTCCTGGTAAGTCTTCACCACCTGAATGGCGCCCTTGGGTGCCTTCCGGATGCACAGGTCGCAGAAGGTGCACTCGTCCTC
>JAJZQR010000007.1 GCA_021806765.1 Chloroflexota bacterium
GTCGCATCCTGGGGCTGGAGTAGGTCCCAAGGGTTGGGCTGTTCGCCCATTAAAGCGGTACGCGAGCTGGGTTCAGAACGTCGTGAGACAGTTCGGTCTCTATCCGTCGCGGGCGTAGGGGATTTGAGGGGAGCTGCCCCCAGTACGAGAGGACCAGGGTGGACGGACCTCCGGTGTGCCAGTTGTCCCGCCAGGGGCACCGCTGGGTAGCCGACGTCCGGCCAGGATAAGCGCTGAAAGCATCTAAGTGCGAAGCCTTCCCCAAGATGAGATCCCCCACTGGATAACCAGGTAAGGCCGCAGCTAGACTAGCTGCTCGATAGGCCGCAGGTGTAAGGCCGGCAACGGCTTCAGCTTAGCGGTACTAATGGCCGAGGACTCGAATTGCTCGATATGCAGGTCGACAGGATCGAGCCCAATAACGTTGGTGATACGAACCAGATGAGAGCAGACTTGTTGGCCCGTGAGTGGCGCGCAGGGTTGCACGGCTCGAGAGAGTGTGGTATACTCTGAGAGTCAGTCACGAGTCAGCAAGCGGTCTGGGTGTCGTGAGCGAGGTGGACCCACCCGTTCCCATCCCGAACACGGCAGTGAAACGCCTCAGCGCCGACGATACTGTGAGAGCAATCTTACGGGAAAATAAGTCGATGCCTGGACCACTCAAGACTCATCCTGTGCGCTTGCACAGGCTGCTACGCTGCTCCGGTTGGGGTGGCGCTTGACGCGGGATGGAGCAGTGGCAGCTCGTCGGGCTCATAACCCGAAGGTCGTTGGTTCGAATCCAACTCCCGCTACCACTATTGGCCAGCGCTCACCACGCTGGCCATTTTTCTTGCCGCCATCGTCTAGAGGCCCAGGACGCCACCCTTTCAAGGTGGAGATCGGGGGTTCGAATCCCCCTGGCGGTACCCGAGAAGAGGGGCCGAACGATCCCGTTCGGCCCCTCTTCGATTCTCCGGCCGCCCTATAGGTCAAGACGAGTGTGTGGAGACACTAGCCTGGAGGCTGACGCAACCAGGTTGTAGGCTGGGATAGGCCACCCTATAATGCGCTCGGGGTTGCCGCATCGTCTTCCCGTGGATCGTTCTCGCTTCCCTCCGCAAGGATTGGAACCTTTTCTCGCCCGGCTTCGTCATTCAAGTAGTCCCGCGCTAGTGCCTTCGGGCCGGGAGAGCCACCGGCCCCTGCACGGCGAAACAGAGGGTTGCCGAAGGGGGAATGTGTACATGAGACGAGTTCGGAGATTGACCGCGATCGTGATTCTGCTGGGCGTGGTCCTGGGCAGCGGTGCCTGCGCCAGCGCGCCCGCCCCCGCCAGCGCCCCTGCCTCCAAGGGGGCCGGGTCTTCGGTCTCGAACTCGGCCGGTGCGCCCGCGGACCGGGCCGTTGCTCCTGCCGCACCGTCGTCGAAGCAGAGCGAGACTGCCGGCCAGGGCGCTACCGGTCAGGGTGCCGACCGAATGGTGATTCGCAGCGCTACGATGCAGCTGGTGGTGACCAACGTGGATGAGGTGCTATCACAAGTGGTGAGCTTGTCCCGAGAGATGCAGGGCTACATGGTCTCCACCGACAGCCAGGAGCAGAACGGCGACCGGGTGGGCAGGGCATCGCTGCGGGTGCCGGCCGACCGAATGGAGGACGCGCTGAAGAGGATTCGGGAGATGGCGACCCGGGTTAGCCGCGAGAGCAGCACCGCCCAGGACGTCACCGAGGAGTATGTGGACCAGGACGCCAGGCTGCGCGCCCTGCAGGCCTCCGAACAGCAGTATCTGGAGTTGATGCGCAAGGCCACCACGACCGAGGATATCATCAGGGTACAGCAGTCCCTCACTCAGGTGCGGACGCAGATCGAGCAGGCTCAGGGGAGGATGCAGTATCTGCAGCGGAACAGCGCCATGGCGTCGATCAGCCTGGAGTTGTACACGGCAGGTTCGGCCAAACCGCTGGATGGGGGTGGATGGAGCGGCCAGGACGTTCTGGGCGACGCCCTCAAGGCACTGATATGGACGGGAAAGGCGCTGGCCAGCCTGGCCATATGGGTGGTCGTCTTTGCGCCCATCTGGTTGCCGATTACGCTGCTGGTCCGATGGCAGAGGAGGAGGCGGGGAGTGAAGAGGGCGACGCCTCCGCCAGCGCCGGCAACCGGTGTGTAGGCGTGCAGACCAAGCAGGGAAAGTGCTTGTAGTAACGACTTTAGTCGTTCGTCTTGCGATATCGGGAGAGGAGCGAACGACTGAAGTCGTTACTGCGAGTTGGAGTCGGCGGTCTGCCCCACCACCCATCGGTAGTAGCTGTCCACCACGCCGCGGCGGAGGAGTCGCTCGGCTTCCCTGGCCTTGCCGGACAGGGAGGGCGTCCGGGAGTAGCTTGCCGCCTGGCCGATCTGCCGGCAGAGATCGATGGTCTTCTGAACGGCAAAGACGATGTCCCCCTCGGCCAGGCCGGAACGACTGCTGAGGTCGAGGAGGTTGGCGCCATTGGCCCAGGCCAGGGCCACACCCCGGAACTCGGGCGCGATGGGGCTGGAAAGGTTCGTCCCGAAGCGGCGCTCGGCCTCCAGCACCTGTTTCTCCACGGCCTCGGCCGCTGCTCTGGCCCGAGAGAGCCGTTCTGTGAGGGCCAGGGGTCTGCCTGCGCCATCTTTATCGAAGGCGAACCAGGAGGCCACCTCCGCGAGTTCCGCCGCTGAGATATCGGCCAGCACTCCCCAGTCGAGAAGCTCCGAGATGATAAGCCCGCGAGAGTCGAAGATTCGCATGAGAACCCCCGCTTTGCGGGTGGGCTGCCCGTTGGCCATGTAGCCGAAGCGCTCCAGGACGGAACGCAAGGAGCGAAGGGTTCGGTGTGCACGCCTGCCGGCCTCCCTTCGCGCTGAGGCCAGGTCCCGATCTACCTCGATCAACAGCCCCGCGTAGTGGCGGCGGTCCCGTTCCGTGCTCCGGTGTTCGCCCCGATGAGGGCAGCTTCGGTAGGGGTTCTGGCCCAAAGCCTGGGTAGCCTCATGCCTTCGAGCCTCGGCACTGGCGATGCGCTGCTCGAGTTCTCGGAGGGCGTTGGCGTTGGCAACCGTGGCCGCAGCCTTCGCCTCTCGGGCTATCGCCTCCAAATCGGGTGTATCCATCCTTTTCAAGGCCTCGGATAGCTCGTGAGATTCCCGCTGGCTCAGGCTGCCGGCGATGCCGTCGAGGAGGGTGCCCCGACGGGCGATGGACTCGGGAAGGGTCAGAACGATCGGCGGATCCGGCAGGTAGTCCAGGGTGGAGTAGGTGGCCAGCGGCGCCGCGGTGCCGTCGAAGAAGAAAGAGCCGATCCCCTCGGAACTGGGCCCCAGGTACACCATCCACCCGCAGTCTCGGGAGTAAGCCATAGCGCCGGTGGGCGCGAATCGGACCCACTGCTTTCTGGCGATCTTGCTGTACTGCCAGGGCCAGGCCGAGATCCGTCCTTCGAGGGCCACTCTGTCGCGGAGGGCAGCCTCCAGCGCCGACTCCGCTCGATCCTGCTCCCGCTTCAGCTTCTTCTCCTGCTCCATCCCAGTGGAGGGATCTCCGCACACGGGACAGCCGCTGGGGAGTGCGGCAAGGAGTTCCACGATGCGGTCCCGTTCCTCGGTCAGCTCCCGTAGCTTTCCCCCTTCCTGGAACTGGCGAAGGCTGCCGGCGATCAGTTGAGCCAGCCGGTCCTCGTCCCCCGGCTGCCGCTGGAGGTTAAGGATGGTGCTGTAACCCGGCCTGAAGGCACTCTCCAGGGGGGCTACATCGCCGGTGGCGATCTCCAGGATCCGATCGATGCCTACCCAGGGCGAGTCCAGCAGGATAGAGTAGCCGACCGGATCCATGCCCCGCCGACCGGCGCGGCCGGTGAGCTGGCGGTATTCGCCGGGAGAGAGGGGCCGGCGGGTCTGGCCGTCGAATTTCACCATCTCTCCCACCACGACCGAACGGGCGGGGACGTTGATCCCCAGGGCGAGGGTGTCGGTGGCGAAGACCACCTTGAGGGTGCCGGCGGCCAGCAGTTCCTCCACCAGGGTCTTCAATGGGGGGAGTAGGCCGGCGTGGTGGAAGCCTATTCCCCTGGGGAGGAGCGCCAGAAGTCGCTCCACCTGCAGGAGGGCGTGGTCCGCGGTAGGCAGGCTGGCCAACCGCTCTCGAACCAGGCGGCGCACCTCCGCAGCCTGCGGGTAGGGGAGCAGGTTGAGCCGGTGGCAGGCCTCAGCGGCCTCCTCCACGGCCTTGCGGCTGAACATAAAGTACAGGGCCGGCAGCAGATCCGCGCCGGACAGGGCCTTCACCACCTCCGAAGGTCCCGGGGGCAGGAAAGCGGAGTCTTCGGGATGGCGTCCGTTTCGCCCACTGTTGGCCGTCGAAGTGTGCTGAGTGCTGAGTGCTGAGTGCTGGATCCGGGGGGGCGCGACGCCACCGCCGCGGGCGGAACCGTTCCGGCCGCCACTTCGCTGCCGGATGATGGGCAACTGGTGGCGGCCGCCCTCCAGGAGGGGATGGAGGAGACCTTCCAGGTAGTAGCGGTGCTTGAGGGGCACGGCCCGCTGATCGGACTCGATCAGGGCCACGTCCCTGCCTGTGGTGCGGATCCACTCGGCGATCTCGCCGGCATTGGCCACGGTGGCGGAGAGACAGACCAGCGGGACGTGGGCCGGCGCCAGGAGGATGCTCTCCTCCCAGGCAGTGCCTCGCTCGGGATCGGCCAGGTAGTGGACCTCGTCGAAGACGAGGCAGCCGACATCCTGGAAGGAGGACGGGGCCTGGACCAGCATGTTCCTGGCGACCTCCGTGGTCATCACCAGCAGCCGTCCGGCGGGGTTCTCCACCAAGTCGCCGGTGAGCAGGCCGACCTGATCCCCGTATCGGGCGCGGAAGTCGCGGAACTTCTGGTTGGAGAGCGCCTTGATGGGGGTCGTGTAGATGGCGCGGAGGCCCCTGGCCAGGGCCAGGTGGACGGCGAACTCGGCGATCACCGTCTTGCCGGTCCCGGTGGGAGCGGCTACCAGCACGGAGCGGCCCTGGGCCAGGGCCTGGATGGCTTCGGTTTGAAAGGGGTCCAGCTGAAATGCCAGCCCCGCGAGGAACTCCTGGACGGGATCTACGGGCAACGCGTACTCCTGACAATGTTGCATGTTAGCCAGCGGGGGATCCCCAGGTCCCCACATTCTGCTTCTCAATTATACCAGTCCGCGGGCATAGCTCTTGCCACCTGACAGGATGCTGAGCCAGCCAGGCGCTGGTGATGGCAGGAGGCGAGGGGTGCCTCGCCCAGCAGCCAAATCCCTATGGAAAAGGTGCTGGTAGCCGATGTCTCAACAGGAATGGTCCTACGTTTCCCGCGAATTGGAGAGGGAGTGGAACTCGACGCCTCTCAGCCATAGCCATCCCTGGGAG
Source organism: Chloroflexota bacterium (assembly GCA_021806765.1). The sequence continues at coordinate 5,397 of JAJZQR010000007.1, forward strand.
GAGATCGAGGGCGATGTGCATTTTGGCTGGGACCAGGCGATGAGCCCCGAGTTCGAGGGCGCCCAGTGGGACGACGTGCAGGATCTGCTCCAGCAGCGCTGGGAGCAGACCTACCCTCACCCTGGCTACGAGGACTGGCGAGTGGTTAGTGAGGCGGTTCGGGTGGGGTTCAATCGCGCCAAGGAGCAGGTTAGCTAGGCAGCCAATAGGGGACGGGGGCCGGGGATCGGGGACCTGCGGCGGAGGCCGTTTCCCGGTCCCTGACCCCCGTCCCCGTCGTTAGACCAACCTCAGCCCCAGCACCCTTCCCATCTCCAGCAGCAGGTATCGAGCCTGGCGGGCCGAGGGGCCGCGGCCATGGCCCCGTACTATTCTCTCGGCCAACTCCCTTAGGACGCCGACCGCCCCAGGGGTGTCCATGTCGTCGTCCATGGCATCCAGGAAGGCCGCTCCCTCCTCCACCTCGTGGGGTCGCAGGGGCAGCTTCGCCCTCTCACCCCGGACCGCCCTGGTCAGGAGGGCAGCCAGTCGGGCAGCCTCCTGCAGTTCACCCTCCTCGTACTCCCACGGCTCCGTATGGTGGTGGCCGAGCAGGAGGAGGCGGACGGCGTCGGAACCGTATCGATCCAGGAGATCGCGGACCATCACCAGGTTGCCCAGGGACTTGCTCATCTTCTCGCCCTGGAAGTAGACCATGGCGGTGTGAACCCAGTAGCGGGCAAAGGGGTGGCGTCCGCTGAAGTTCTCCGACTGGACGATCTCGCTATCGTGGTGGGGAAACACCAGGTCGTACCCCCCGCCGTGGATGTCGATGGTCTCCCCCAGGTAGCGGATGGCCATGGAGCTACACTCCACGTGCCATCCTGGCCTGCCCATTCCCCAGGGGCTGTCCCAACGAGGTTCACCCGGGCCGGAATGCTGCCACAGGACGAAATCCAGGGGGTCTCGCTTCAGGGGGTCCCGGGGATCGTTGCCCCGCTCGTTGGCCACCGGCAGCATCTCGGCCTTGGTGAGGTGGCTCAGCCTGCCGTAGGAGGGGTCTCTCTGCACCTGGAAGTAGACGTTTCCACCGGCTCGGTAGGCGTAGCCCTTCTGGAGCAGGGCCTTGGCGACCTCGATCACCTTGGGGATTTCTTCGGTGGCCTTGGGGAAGAGGTCCGGCGGCAGGACGTTGAGGGCAGTCATGTCCTCCTGATAGCGCTGGGTCTGCTCCATGGCCAGCCGGTCCCATGTGACACCCACCTCCCGGGCCCTCCTCAGGATATCGTCATCCACGTCGGTGACGTTCTGGACGTAGCGGGTGCTGTGGCCCAGGTAGCGCAGGTAGCGCACCAGGACGTCGTAGAAGACGTAGGTGAAGGCATGTCCCAGGTGGGTAGCGTCGTATGGGGTGATACCGCAGACGTAGAGGGTTACGGGCTCGCCACCCGGGACGAAGGGCTGTTGGCGACGGGTCATGGTGTCGTACAGCAGCACGGCTCTCTTGGTTCCCCCAGAGTTCGGTTGGGCCGACTTCAGCCACGAAGAGACCTTGCATAGGGCATACCCGACGGGTCTGGCCGTCCCGTGGATCCGTCAACTGGCTGCACGACGTCTCCCGAAGGGGCGAACGGTCCGGCGGGATATTACTTGACAGAGGCAACGAAATAGTTGACACTGGCATCTATCTGCCGGCAGGGTTCTGGAGGAGGCATCGATGGCCGAGACCGACTTGGACGAGCGCATTGCGGCTGTGCGGCGCTTCAATCGATTCTACACTCAGCAGATCGGTGTACTGCAGGAGAGCTATCTGGAGAGTCCCTTCTCGCTGGCTGAGGTGCGGGTGCTCTACGAGCTTGCCCACAGGGAGAGGCTTACCGCGAGCGAACTGGCCAGGGAACTGGGGCTGGACGCGGGCTATCTCAGTCGCATCTTGCGTGGCTTCGCCAGGCGGGGCCTGATCGACAGGAGGCCTTCAGAGGAAGACGGTCGTCGGAGTCTCCTGTGGCTGACGGAGCGCGGACGGGAGGTCTTCGCCCCTCTCCATGCTCGGTCCCACGACGAGATCGGGGCGATGCTGAGTAGCCTGCCCGGGACGGAGCAGGGCCGCCTGGTCGAGGCGATGGGCACCATCGAGGGGTTGCTGGGTGCTCGGCCGGAACCGAAGGTTCCCTACCTGCTGCGGCCTCATCGCCCCGGAGATATGGGCTGGGTGGTGCACCGGCATGGCGTGCTGTACGCTCAGGAGTACGGGTGGGACGAGCAGTTCGAGGCCCTGGTGGCCGGCATCGTGGCCAAGTTCATCGAGAACTACGATCCCAGACGGGAGCGCTGCTGGATCGGCGAGATGGACGGTGAGATCGTCGGGTCGGTGTTCCTGGTCAAGCAGTCCGATACGGGGGCCAAGCTGCGCCTGCTGCTGGTGGAGCCCAAAGCCCGCGGGCTGGGTATCGGTGCCCGCCTGGTGGAGGAGTGCGTTCTCTTTGCCCGATCCGCAGGTTACCGGAAGATCACCCTGTGGACCAACAGCGTGCTGCTGACTGCACGGAACATCTACCAGAAGGCCGGCTTTCAGCTGGTCGAGGAAGAGCCGCACCACAGCTTCGGCCACGACCTGGTGGGTGAAACCTGGGAGTTGGAGCTGTAGCCTGCAGATGTGCGACGCTCGATGACAAGGGGCTTACCCATCGTCGCGGCTGCCGCGACGGGCATCCTGGTCGGCTCGGCCATCGTGGCCACGCGTTCGGTCATCGACCAGACTGGTCCCGCCTCGCTGGCGCTGTTGCGCTACTTCATAGGGTTCTGCTGCCTGTTGCCCCCGACACTGATGTCGGCGCGGCCCCGCTTCGAGCGGCGCGACCTGCTGCCGATCGGTCTGCTCGGGATCACCCAGTTCGGCATCCTGATCGTGCTGATGAATTACGCGCTGCAGTTCATCCCCTCGGCCCGGACGGCGCTGATCTTCGCCACCATGCCACTTCTGACGATGCTTTTCGCGGCGGCCCTTCGGCTGGAAGAGTTCACCTGGGTGAAGACCCTGGGGGTTCTGCTGACCATCGTGGGGGTGGCGCTGGCGCTCGGGGAGAAGGCGGTTCAGCGGGGAAGCGGGGCCGATCAGTGGATTGGCGAGATGGCCGTGTTCGCGAGCGCTTTGAGCGGCGCCCTCTGCAGTGTGTTGTACCGGCCCTACCTGCGAAAGTATCCCACGCTGTCGGTGAGCGCCGTTGCGATGCTCGCCTCGGTGGGGTTCCTCGCGCTGCTGGCCGCTGGGGAGGGGTTCTTCGGTTCCTTGCCTCGGTTTACCACGAGTGGATGGCTGGCCGTCCTGTTTATCGGGGTCAACAGCGGCATCGGCTACTACCTCTGGCTGTGGGCGCTGAACCACGCCACGCCGACGAGGGTTACCGCCTTTCTGGCGCTCAGCCCCATCACGGCGACCGGGTTGGGGGCGCTGCTCCTCGGTGAAGAGATCTCGACGACGTCCGTCCTCGGACTCGGCTGCGTCGTTCTTGGTCTGGCGCTCGCCCACTGGCAAGTCTTCGAGAGTCGCGGCCATTCGATGAGCGATGGCCGCTCGGGTAGCCGGTAGCGTAGGATCACGAAGCCCGTTGACAGGGGCCTCGCTTCCCGGCCATAATGGCCGGCAAGAAGCACACAGTTCGCGCCCCCATCGTCTAGCGGCCTAGGACATCACCCTTTCAAGGTGGAGATCAGGGGTTCGAATCCCCTTGGGGGTACCAAAGCATAACCCGGGTTTCGTGCGTGGAATTCGTGAAGAGCGCGAGTGGCGGAGAGACCGCCACCCGCGCTTTGTCGTTCCAGCGGTAGATGGAAGCGGGCAGTGAATCGAAAACGCCATCCGAGCTGCCCACCCTCTCGGCGATCAACCCGGATGACGTGATGGTGACGAGGTTACACGAAGCTGACGGCAGAATCCTTTGGGAATGCTGAAGATCCAATTAACTCTTGGTAACCGTGGAGGGAGTAAGTCGAAAACGCCAGCCGGGTTGCGATTGAGGTCAACTTTCCGAGCAACCCGACTGGCGGTAGCATAGATGGTCTCGATGATCAGAAGTTACTACTGGCAGGGCGAATTTGCCTGAAGGCATGTTGAAGAAATGCTTAGCAGAAAGTAGGGTATTGTACTCTCCCTCTCTGTTGTCCCGACCTCTCGTTCGGGGGCCACGGGTTCGGGGCACAACTTGTGCGCTTGGGCACGGAGTGAGGGCATTAGTCTGAGTTATCACAGCGTTGCTCTTGGATCGGACATCGGCGATACGTTGACACCGGGTCTGTGACCGGCTCATCGGGCCGCGCCTGAGGTGCAGGATGTCATTGTGGCTCGTGGTGGCGCATGAGGATTTCCCTATCTGGGTGATCTCGCGCAGGATCCTGGAGCGTAAACGGCTGGATGGCCGTCGAATTCAGTGGCTGTTGGAGGCAGGAGAGTACGTTGCTGCGCTTCCTCGGTCACCGAGGGGTATCCACTCCATCGAACCTGCCAAACCGGAAGGAGAGCTGGCGGCAAAGGGCTGAGGCTTCGACAGGCGGCCTCCATCGCACGACCTTCCGACGAGATGGGCTGAGGGAAAGGGAGAAGGGCAAGCCGTTCTGAGCTTGCCCTTCCCTTGTCTGCGACTCTATTCGGATCGCAGGAACACCGGCGGCACAGGTTCCGAACCATCGACTCCGGCCTCCGGCTTGGACTGATCGGGCAATCCCTCCTTGGCCCGTTTCCGCCGCCCGAACCGGGTGCCGATCCACTCCTGGAAGTCGTCCATGACCGTGTATCCGGCGGGCACTACTACCAGGGTCAGCAGCGTGGAAGTGAGCAATCCACCGATCACGACTATCGCCAGGGGGGACCGGGTTTCCGAGCCCTCGCCCAACCTCAATGCCAGTGGGAGCATGGCGAAAACCATGGCTGCCGTGGTCATCAGGATGGGCCGCAGGCGGGTAGGTCCGGCCTCCAGGAGCGCCTCTGTGCGGGAGTAACCCCGTTTCCGGAGGGTGTTGGTGTAGTCCACCAGCAGGATGGCATTCTTGGCCACCAGGCCGGTCAGCATGATCAACCCTACCATGGAGAACATATTGAGGGTGTTGTGGGTGATGGCCAGAGCGCCGATGGCTCCCACCGAGGCTACCGGCATGGAGCCCATGATCACCAGCGGGTAGATCAACGAGTCGTAGAGGGCCACCATCAGCATGAAGATCAGCAGGATGGAGATGCCCAGCGCCTTCAGGAGATCGCCAAAGGCCTCCTCCTGAAGCTCGGTGTCCCCTGCCATGACGATGGTGTAGCCGGACGGGAGGGTCAGGCTGTTAACTGCGTGCCTGATCTCGGTGGTAATCTCGCCCAGGGGCCGGTCGGCCAGATTGGCCCCCAGCACGATCTGCCTGACTCGATCCTCTCGCTCGATCTCGGCCGGCCCTTCCACCGGCACCAGACGGGCCACCTGACTTAACCTGATCTCGGTCCCCTGAGGGGTGGAGAGAGGAATGTCGGGTATGGAGGCGAGTTCCGACCCGCTGCCTGTCCGGGCGTAGAGGACCCGGATATCCACCTTGTCCTCGTTTTCCCGACGAAGCTCGGTGGCTACCGTCCCCTCGAAGGCGGTTCGCAGCGCGGCTGCTACCTGGGCGGTCGTCAATCCGAGGTCGGACAGTCGCTGCTGGTCGATCTGGACCCGCATCTCAGGCGCCCCCTGGGCGGCGCTGTTGGTCACGTCGATGAGCCCGGGCGTCCGGCGCATGATCTGCTCGACCTGACCGGCGATGTTGGAAAGGGTCGCCATGTCGGAGCCCCGAACCCGCAGCAAGACCGGTTGCCCTGTGTAGCCGACGATGCTGGGATAGCTGATCCTGGCGTGCATGCCCGGAATGGCGTCGCCCAGACTCCGGACGTCCTCAGCTACCTGAAAAACGGTGCGGGAGCGCTGGGATACCGGCTTCAGCCGTACGTAGATCCTGGCCGAGCGGTGCTGCGGCAGGCCGTACTGGCCTCCAACACCGATGGTGGAGAGCAGCGATACCATCTCAGGGATTTTGGCCATGCCCGCCTCGAGCTGTTGGAGCGCCTGGTTGGTGCCCTCGAGGGAGGTGCCGGGCGGCAGGTCGATGGCGACGCTGAACTCACCCTGGTCCGCAGAGGTCATGAACTCGGTGCTCACCACTTTGAAGCCCACCAGGGCGATGCCGGCGAAGAAGGCGAGGAGACCGACGAGCAGCACCAACCATCGCAGCCGCAGGGCCTGCACCAAGAGTCGCCGATACTGGAGGGTCAGCGCCTGGTAGCCCGCCTCCCATCTTCGCCAGAGGAAGGCCAGCGGAGAGCGCTCCTCGGAGTCGGCCGTCAGCCATCGGGAGGCCAGCATGGGGGTAAGGGTGAAGGACATCAGCAGGGAAAAGAGGGTGGCCACCACGATGGTGCCCCCGAACTCCCGGAAGAACTGGCCCACCATGCCCGTGAGGAAGGCTACCGGAGTGTACACCACCACGTCGACCAGGGTGATGGCCACGGCCGCAGCACCAATTTCGGCACGGCCATTGAAGGCCGCCGTCCAGGGGCTTTCTCCCAGCTTCATGTGGCGATAGATGTTCTCCAGCACCACGATGGAGTCATCCACCAGGATGCCGATAGTGAGGGCCAACCCCATCATGCTCATCATGTTGATGGAGAAGCCGAGCAGCCACATGGCGGCCAGGGTGGCGATCAGGGAGGTGGGGATGGAGATCAGCACGATCAGTGTGCTCCTCCATGTGTGGAGAAACAGCAGCAGCACCAGGGCAACTATGAAGACCGCATCTCGCAGGTTGGTCTGAACGCTGCTCAAGGAGGCCTTCACGAACTCGGCGCTGTTCATCACGGTGACGATCTGTACGCCCGGCGGAAGACTGGGGGCCAGGGCATTCAGGGCCTTTTGGATCCCATCGGCGACGGCCACGGCGTTGGCCGTCTTCTGCTTGTTGACCAGGATGCCGACGCCCTCCTGACCGTTGACCCGGGAGATGAACTCCTGCTTCTTGAAGCCGTCCTGTACGGCGGCCACGTCCTTCAAGCGGACGACGGCCTTTCCCGGGCTCGAGGCCACCACCAGGTTAGACAGTTCGTCCAGTTGCTGGACCAGGCCGTAGACCCGCAGACTGTACTCGTTGGTTCCCTCGTGGACGTACCCGCTGGGGGCCGACAGGTTGGCCGCGGCGAGAGCCGAGGTTATCTGAGTCAAGGAGAGGCCGCGGGCTTCCAGTTGCTGGCGGTCCACCGTCACGTGGATCTCTCGCTCGCGGCCGCCCCGGATCTGCACAGACGAGATCCCCTCCACAGTCTCCAATCTGGGTCTGATGGTGCTGTCGACCAGGTCGTAGAGACCGTCGGGATTGCGATCCCAGTTGGCTCCCATGACCAGGATCGGAGAGTCGGCCGGGTCCTCCTTCGCGATACTGGGGTCTTTGATGTCCTCGGGCAGGGTGGATCGGATCTGGTTGACCCGGCGCTCGACATCCTGAATGGCCGCGTCGGGATCGGTCCCGTCCTTGAACTGCATCAGGATGATGGAGTAGTTGTCCCCGGAGGTAGACATCAGGTTCTTCAAGTTGGGGGACCCGGCGACGGCGTCCTCGATCGGCTTGGTGACCCGGGACTCGACCTCGCGTGGGCCGGCGCCGGGGTAGGTGACGTAGACGGCGACGTAAGGGAACTTGACGCTGGGAAGGAGGTCAACACCCAGGGCGATGTAGGCGACGATGCCTCCCAGCATGACGGCCAGGACCGCCATGAGGATCAGCAGAGGCCGGCGTATGGATAGGCTCGTTAACCACATGGGCAATCCCCGGAGGCCTGGTTGCTGGAACTGCTAAGTTCGACATATGATCGCTGCAAGATGTTTCAAGCAGCGATCTGTGATTGTAGGGTAGATGCGGGCTGGAGGCAAGCCTGTGGGAGAGCGGCCATTTAGAGGCCCTGGAAGTAGGCTAGCGCCTGGCGGTAGTCGTCGGGGGTGTTCAGGTCCAACAGCACCTCCGAGGTTTCCATGGGGACCTCCAGGGTCTCGGCGGCGTAGCGGCGCATGACCTCTCGAAGGCCCTCCTGCTGCTCGGACAGGGCGTTGAGGGTGGGCAGGAGCGTGGCGGAGAGCACTGGGGGGTGGCCGCGCCGGCCTTGACATAAGGGCACGGTGATGAGGGCGTCGTCCGCCAGGTGGGCGGCGATGAGGCGGCGCATCGTCTCTCCTCGCCTCGGCTGGTCCACGGCCTGGAGCACCAGGGCTCCAGTCTTCGGCGGGAGGGCCCTCAGCCCCGCCCGGATGGAGGCCGTCTTGCCTGCCTGATAGAGAGGGTTGGCGACCAGGACGACCTGGGAGAAGTGGCGCAGAGGGACAGCCACCCGCTTGGCCTCCGCACCGAGGACGACCACGACCGGGAACGCGCCGGCCTCGATCAACTGCTCTACCTGATAGGCGATCAGGGTGGTGCCAAGCCAGGGTAGCAGCGCCTTCGGTTGTCCCATCCGGCGGGATTCCCCGGCCGCCAGCAGGATAGCCGCAACGATGGTGGCGCTCATGGCCTGTCCTCGTGCGACCCTTCCACCCTCTGCGGGGGAAGGGGATAGGTTCACCTGTGTCCTTTGCCACGAAACCCATTCGCATTATAATGGGTGCTGCAACGAAGCTCACTAGCCGACCTCTAAGAAGAGCTGCGTGACCTCCGGAGCACCCAGCGTGACTCAGTGAGATCCCTTTAGCGCTGCGATCGAGTCAAGAAAACCGAGGAGGGTTCGAGACATGCGGATCAATACCACGAAGAGGCTCCTGCAGGAGGGCAAGCCTGCCATCGGGACCTGGCTGAACTTCCCCTGCGTCAACTCGGCTGAGGCCATGGCCCATGCAGGATGGGACTGGGTGACCGTGGACATGGAGCATGGTCCCATCGATTTCGAGATGCTGAACAACATGTTCATGGCCATCGGAACCACGGGTGCCATGCCGATGTGCCGCATCCCGGACAACGATCCGATCTACATCAAGCGGATCCTTGATGCCGGCGCCTGGGGCATCGTCGTGCCTATGGTCTGTTCGGCGGAAGAGGCCGCCAATGCCGTCAAGTACGCCAAGTATCCGCCGGAGGGTATACGAAGCGCCGGCGGCGGTCGGTGGCGCTTCTGGGCCGGCGCCGACTATCCGCAGCATGCCAACGACGAGATCGCCGTGATAGTCCAGATCGAGCACATCGATGCCGTGAAGAGGGCCGAGGAGATCCTCTCCGTCCCCGGTGTAGACGCCTGCTTCATCGGCCCCAACGACCTGGCCTGGTCCATGGGGCTGGGCAAGGGGCTGGGCGAGAAGGATCCGAGCCATGCCGAGGCAGTGGCCGAGGTGCTGCGCGCGGCCAAGAAGGTCGGGACCCCGGCGGGCATCCACTGCCGGAGCGTCGACGAGGTGTCCATGCGGATCGAGCAGGGCTTCCAGTACCTGGCCTGCATGAACGACATCAACTTCATGTTCAACTCGGCCTCGTCCGCGGTCAAGCAGATCCGCGAGCGGATGACCAAGTAGAGCCTTCGTGCGGGGGCGGGTCCTGGACCTGCCCCCACACTCCGAGCGGCGTTGGGAGGTGCTCCTCCTTCTTTTCAGTCAACGCCGATCCCCAGCTACTTCAGCAGACAGTCTCCGGAGGCTGCGACCGACGCCAGCCACCACCTACCGTGCCGGTAGACCGTCTCGGAAACGCGCATTCAGGGTGGGGTGGCGGATTGCCAGTCCCCGGCGTATCCCTCTACGTAGTCATGACCAGGCAGGTCTGGCGGTGCATATTCCTGCAAGGTATGCCCACTCAACCATCATTTTGGAGGCATCTATGTCCTACGTGGCGGAGGCACCAGCGTATTTCAGGGTGAAACATGAGCAACTGGACAGCTGGGTTCGCGAAGTGGCCGAGATGTGCCAACCCGAGGAGGTTTACTGGTGCGACGGGAGCAAGGAGGAATACGACCGCCTGATGGCTCAGTTGGTCGCCAGCGGTGCCGGTGTTCCCCTCAAGAAGCGCCCTAACAGTTTCCTTTTCCGGTCGGATCCCAGCGACGTAGCCAGGGTCGAGGACCGGACTTTTGTCGCAACTACGACCCAGGATCAAGCTGGTCCCACCAACAACTGGGTTAACGCCGATGAACTCAAGCAGACGATGAGGGACCTGTACAGGGGCAGCATGAAGGGCCGCACCATGTACGTCATTCCGTTCTCGATGGGGCCCATCGGGTCGCCCATAGCCAAGATTGGTGTTGAGATTACTGACAGCCCCTATGTAGTCTGCAGCATGCACATCATGACCCGCGTCGGCCCCAAGGTGATCGATGCCCTCGGATCCGACGGAGAGTTCGTGAAGTGCCTTCATTCCGTCGGTGCTCCCCTGGAGGAAGGTCAACCGGACGTTGCCTGGCCCTGCGCGCCGATGGAGAAGAAGTACATCAGCCATTTCCCGGAGGATAACGAGATCGCATCCTTTGGCTCCGGTTACGGCGGCAATGCCCTTCTCGGCAAGAAATGCCTGGCCCTCCGGATCGCCTCTGCCATGGCCAAACGGGAAGGTTGGATGGCGGAGCACATGCTGATCCTGCGGCTGACCAGCCCCGAAGGAAGGCAATACCATATCGCCGCCGCCTTCCCTTCCGCCTGTGGCAAGACCAACCTGGCGATGATTCAGCCGACTATCCCGGGGTGGACGGGGGAATGCCTGGGTGATGACATCGCGTGGATGAAGATCGGCCCCGACGGCCGTCTCTACGCCATCAATCCCGAAGCCGGTTTCTTTGGAGTGGCGCCGGGTACCTCTCATAAGTCCAATCCGGCAGCGATGGATACGTTAGAAGAGAACATCATCTTCACGAACTGTGCGCTGACCGACGATGGAGACGTCTGGTGGGAAGGAAACGGGTACGTTCCGGCGCACGCGATAGACTGGCGAGGCCAGCATTGGAGCCCCGACAATAATCATCCGGCTGCACATCCGAACGCCCGCTTCACGGCTCCGGCTTCCCAGTGTCCGGTCATATCCAGCGATTGGGAGAAGCCGGAGGGGGTGCCGATAGACATCTTCGTGTTCGGTGGTCGACGTGGTGGTGTCGTGCCCCTGGTGACCGAGGCCTTCAATTGGGAACACGGGGTCTTCCTCGGCGCGACAGCATCCTCCGAGACGACTGCGGCCGCCGCCGGCGCCGTGGGCAACCTCCGGCGCGATCCCTTTGCAATGCAGCCTTTCTGTGGGTACAACATGGCCGACTACTTCCAGCACTGGCTCGACATGGGTGACAGGCTGGGTAGTCATGCGCCAAGGATTTTCTACGTTAACTGGTTCCGCAAGAGTCCGGACGGCAAGTGGCTGTGGCCCGGATATGGGGATAACAGCCGAGTTCTCAAGTGGATGTGCCAGCGGGTTGAGAACAGGGTAGAAGCGCAACAAACGGCTATCGGTCTTCTTCCGAAGGTGGGTGATCTCGATCTGTCGGGACTCGATGTCCCGCAGGGGAATATGGATGAACTGCTGAGGGTGGACACGGAAGCCTGGAGGGCGGAGATCCCGGACCTGGAACGGCATTTCTCACAATTCGGCGACCGTTTGCCCAAGCGTTTGAGGCGTCAGCTTATCGACCTCAAGGTGCGCCTGCGATAGGTCGGTTCACTCCTCGGATTTTAGCGAGAGCTGGCAGCTTCATGGGAGCTGCCAGCTCTCGCTGTGCTGTGAAGGGGACGGAGATAGGTGGCACACTCGTTGCTGGGGGCTTTGCAGCAGCTACATGTTACTTGGAGGCTAAGAGCAGGGCCATGCAGCAGATCGGGCAGCCAAGTTCCTACGGATTGGACAAGCACGGTATCCACAATACCGGTAACGTGTACTGGAATCTCTCGACTCCGGCCCTATACGAGCAGGCGGTGCGTCACCGGGAGGGGTTGATCGCCCACCTGGGGCCGTTGGTGGTGCGGACCGGGCAGTATACCGGACGCTCTCCGAAGGACAAGTTCGTGGTGCGGGAGCGAACCAGCGAGGACAAGATCTGGTGGGGGACGGTAAACCAGCCCTTCGCTCCGGATAGGTTCGATCGGCTGTACCATCGCCTCCTCGCCTACGTTCAGGGGAGAGACCTCTTCGTGCAGGACCTGTATGTGGGAGCAGACCCCGCCTATCGGATCCCCATTCGGGCCATTACGGAGCAGGCCTGGCAGAGCCTCTTTGCACGGAACATGTTCATTGTCCCGGACCGGGCCGAGATCGACGGTATGGTGCCCCAATTCACCGTCCTGGGGATGCCCAACTTCCACGCGGTGCCCGAGTTAGATGGAACGAAGTCAGAGGTGTTCGTCGTCGTCAACTTCGAGCGGAAGGTGATTCTGATCGGAGGCACGGCTTACGCCGGCGAGATCAAGAAGTCGATGTTCACCATACTGAACTACCTCCTGCCTCTGGAGCGGGTGCTCTCCATGCACTGCTCCGCCAATCAGGGGCCGAAGGGCGACGTGGCGCTCTTCTTCGGCCTGTCGGGTACCGGGAAGACATCCCTTTCCTCCGACCCCGCGCGCACGCTGATCGGTGACGACGAGCACGGCTGGAGCGATCGCGGGGTGTTCAATTTCGAGGGCGGATGCTACGCCAAGACCATTCGGCTGTCCAAGGAGGCCGAGCCCGAGATCTACGAGACTACCCGCAAGTTCGGGACGCTGTTGGAGAACGTCGCCATCGATACCCTGACCCGGCGGATAGACCTGGATGACGATTCCCTCACCGAGAATACGCGGGCGGCTTACCCCATAAGCCACATAGCCAATGCCACCAGAACGGGCATGGGAGGGCATCCATCCAACATCATGATGCTCACGGCCGACGCATTTGGGGTGATGCCGCCCATTGCCAGGATGACACCGGATCAGGCGATGTACCACTTCCTCTCCGGGTACACGGCGAAGGTAGCGGGGACCGAGCGGGGGCTGGGCGCCGGGCCCGAGGCCACCTTCAGCACCTGCTTCGGCGCTCCTTTCCTGGTGCTGCACCCCTCGGTATATGCCAAGCTGCTCGGGGAGAAGGTGGACCGGTACAAGGCGCGGACGTGGCTGGTGAACACGGGGTGGGTTGGCGGCCCTTATGGTGTCGGGTCCCGCATAAAGATAGCCTACACCAGGGCCATGGTGCACGCAGCTCTGGAAGGGCAGTTGGACAAGGTATCCAGCAGGAAGGACCCCGTGTTTGGCCTGGAAGTGCCGCTCCACGTGCCCGGGGTGCCGGACGAACTGTTGTGGCCGCGAGATAGCTGGCCCGACCCGCAGGCCTACGACCGACAGGCCAAGATGCTGGCCGGGAAGTTCCAGGCCAACTTCAAGCAGTTCGAGGATCAGGTCTCTGATGCCGTGAAGAACGCGGGACCCAGGGGCTAGCGGGGAGACGGGGAGAGGGATTTCACCCCGTCTCCCTGTCTCTGTTTCTCCCCGTCTCGGTCAGGTGACTCGCTTTTGAGGGGCTCGGGCGCCCTGTATGACCATCGATTCGCCTGCCCGTCGTTTGGGCGGTTAGTCCAAAGACGACAGGTGCAGTTCCTCGGTGCCCCCGCAGATGCCGCCTTTTCCCTGTGCATATTACACAACGGTGCAGGGTGATTTCCGAGCAGCCCGCACGTTGTGTCGACGGATGCGGGACATTACCATCCAGTCAGACTCGGAATTGGGAAAGGAGGCGTTGATGGGCGACATCAATGGTGCGGACACGGCGTGGGTACTGTTCTCCGCCGGCCTGGTCATGTTGATGACCCCAGCCGTCGGCTTCTTCTACGGCGGGCTGGTGCGAAAGAAGAATGTCCTTTCGGTGATCATGCAGAGCATGTTCATTCTCGCTCTGATCAGTGTGCAGTGGGTGCTGTGGGGATACAGCCTGGCCTTCGGGCCGGACCGGGGCGGGATCATCGGTAGCCTGGCGTGGGTCGGCCTCAACGGCGTGGGGTTGAAGCCAAACCCCGACTACGCACCGACCATTCCGCATCAGGCCTTCATGATCTTCCAGGCTATGTTCGCCGTGATCACTCCGGCTCTAATCACCGGGGCCTTCGCCGAGCGGAAACGGTTCAAGGCGTTCGTCATCTTCACTCTTCTCTGGGCCACCTTCGTCTACGATCCGCTGGCTCATTGGGTCTGGGGTACCGGGGGCTGGCTGAAGGCGCTGGGCACTCTGGACTTCGCCGGGGGCACCGTCGTGCACATCAGTTCAGGGGTATCGGCCCTGGTGGCTGCGTTGGTCTTGGGGCCACGATTGGGGTTGGGTGAGGAGTCCATGGACCCTCACGACGCCACCATGTCAGTCCTCGGGGCAGTGTTGCTCTGGTTTGGGTGGTTTGGCTTCAACGCCGGCAGCGCCTTGGCGGCCAACGGGTTGGCAGTCAACGCCTTCGTAGTCACCAACGCCGCGGCGGCCATGGGGGCTCTAACCTGGGTCACTGTGAGTTGGGCCCATAAGGGTAGGCCGAGCGTCCTGGGGGGCGCAGCGGGGGGAGTAGCCGGATTGGTCGCCATCACTCCGGCTTCGGGTTTCGTAACTGCTCCTGCTTCCATCTTGATCGGGCTGGGGGCCGGCGTCGTCTGCTACTTTGCCACGCAACTCAGGGGAAGACTGCGGGTGGACGATGCTCTGGATGTCTGGGGCGTTCACGGCGTGGGTGGTACCTGGGGTGCTCTGGCCACAGGTCTCTTCGCCACAGTGGCAGTCAACGGTGCCGGCGCCAACGGACTCTTCTACGGCGATCCGAGTCAGGTGTGGAAGCAGTTGGTGGCTGTGCTGGTCACCTGGGTCTACTCGGCGGCGGTAACCTGGCTCATTCTGAAGGTGGTGGACGTGACTGTGGGACTCCGGGTGGCGGAGCACGAAGAAGTGCTGGGTTTGGATGCTACTCAGCACGGCGAGGCCGCTTACCAACCGTAGGGGAGTGGATGCACGAGCATTGGCCGCCGGCCGCACGGCCGGCGGCCAATGGATTCTCGGTCCCTTTAGACCTTGCCGATCAGGTCGATTCCTGTGCGGATCATGATGCCCACCAGGAGAAGGGCGAGGGTAACTCGGATTGCCCTGGGAGACACCCTGGAGTTCACCCTGCCGCCGAACTGTGCTCCCACGATGGAACCCGTGATTACGGCCGCAGCTATCTCCAGATCGAACTGGCCTGTGGCTATCTTGCCCATGGCTCCTGAAAAGGTGGTAGGGAGTATCATCAGGAGGGATGTCCCCACCGCTATCTTGGTCGGGATCCGCAGGACCGAAATCATCAGCGGCGTCATGATGAAGCCGCCTCCGACGCCCAGCAGGCCCGCTATGGTCCCGACCCCCAGCCCCAGGGGGAAGGCCTGCCACAGCTTCACCGGCGTGTCCTTGGGCTTCTCGCTGCGGGGGGCGAAGAGCAACAGGCCGACGGCGACCCCCACCAGGACGAAGTACAGCGCCAGGAGGAATGTGGGGTTAAGATCTGATGAGCCCACCGCTCCGGCCAGGCCGCCGATCACTCCGGCCACGCCCAGGGTGACGCCGAGCCTTGCGTCCACGGTGCGGTTCCGCCGGTGAATCAGGAGGCCCGACGACGTGGCGAAGAAGGCCTGGACCATGCTGATCCCCGTCACCAGCTTCATGGGAAGCCCGACCCCATACATCAGGAGAGGGATCATGACGATCCCACCACCTATGCCCAGAAAGCCCGCCATGAAGCCACCCACCAGTCCGATACACACCAGGATGCCGAAAGAGAGCAACTCGATTCACACCTCACCTGCAGGATGGTTCGTCGATCCCCGCTGATCTAGACTCCGCCTCCGTGGCGTTCGCAAGATCCCCAACAGTCCGATGGCAGAAAAAAATCACCTCCTTTGGGCCTCTCGGCCTGGAGTGATCTCTCTGCCATCCAATGAGCCGTCGTTGGGCTGGGCGCCCATAGTAACGCTACCAGGCTGACCCTGTCCAGGTTAGCGGCTCATCATGATCGGCGACTCTCTTGCAATGGGCACCGACTTTGGACTAGAATAGCGCAGCGATGCAACCTAGTTGCAATGCTGCAATATGGTGAGACGGGAGATAGCGGTCTCGTGTGCACCTCCACTGACACAGATTCCTGGCGACGGCTGAACCCGGCGGAGCGATTCCGGGTGGACAGGGCTTTGCAGGACAGAGGCCTTCGCCTCACCCCCCAGCGGGAGGCTGTCTGCGAGGCCATCCTCGGCTGCCCGGGCCACATCTGCGCCGAGCATATCATGGAGACCGTCACGATCCACCACCGAGAGCTGCGGATGAACAAGACCACCGTCTATCGGGCTCTGGACCTGCTGCTGGAGTTGGGGCTCATCAGCGAGCACAAGTGCGGGGATGGGCGGGCCCAGTACGAACCGGCTTCTCGGGGTCGGCACAGCCACCTGATCTGCCGCCGTTGTGGAGATCTGCTGGATCTGGACGAGAGTCTGGCGGTTACCCTGCGGGAGGGACTCAGGGCCTTGCACGGTTTTCAGGCCGAGTTGGAGAGCTACCCGATCTTTGGGCTGTGCGCCTCCTGTCGGGGCTAAGCCGTTTTCTGTGAGCGACAGTTGCAACGTAGTTGCATTCCTTGGGTTGTCCGGAGGGGCCGGCGGGGGGGCCGGCCCACGAGAGAGTGCAGGAAAGGTGGTGCAATCCAATGCATATCCCCGATGGGTACCTCAGCCCCACTACGGCGGCGGTGGCCTACGGGATGGCCATGCCTTTCTGGTACCAGGCTAGCCGCCGGGTCAAGGAAGCCCTTCGCAGCCAGTCGGCACCCCTGATCGCTCTGTTCGCCGCCTTCAGCTTCACCGTTCAGATGCTGAACATTCCCATCCCGGGGGGCACCACGGCTCACGCCGTGGGTGGGACTCTGATGGCGATCGTGCTGGGCCCCTGGGCCGCGGTGGTGGGCGTCTCCACGGCCCTGATCATCCAGGCCCTCTTCTTCGGCGACGGAGGGATCACCGCCATCGGTGCCAACTGCTTCAACATGGCCATAGCCCTTCCGCTGACGGGCTACGCCGTGTACAGGCTGGTGGCTGGTGGAGCCCCTTCTCCCCGCCGGCGCATCGTGGCCGCTGTTATCGGATCCTACGTAGGGATCAACGTGGCGGCGCTGCTGACCGGAATCGAGTTGGGTCTGCAACCGCTGCTCTGGAGCGAGGGTGGACGAGCCCTCTACAACCCCTACGGACTGGGGGTCACGGTTCCGGCGATGATGCTGGTTCACCTGACCCTGGCGGGTTTCGCCGAGGCGGCTTTGACCGGACTCGCCGTAGCCTATCTGCTGCGGGCCCAGCCAGCTTTGTTGAAGGGTGTGGGTGCTCAGAGCGGGTTGCGACAGATGGGCAAGAGCGGATGGACCCTGGTTGGGCTGCTGGGGGTTCTGGTCGTGCTTACCCCCCTGGGGCTGCTGGCCCCGGGCGGAGCCGACTTCGAGTGGGGGGCAGAGGAGTTGCAGGGAATGGTGGGCTACATCCCTTCCGGCCTCTCCCGACTCCAGTCGCTCTGGCCCATGGCGCCCATGCCCGGCTACCAGCTTCCGGGTGGCTACGGGGAGGCTTCCTTCTGGCAGCAGGCGCCGGCTTATCTGCTGTCGGCCGTCCTTGGCGTGGGGTTGATCTTCGCCCTCTTCCTGGCGGCTCGAATTGCCCTGGCCCGAAGGGCCTCCTAACGTGGGGGATGGGGGCGGTCGGGACTTCGTCGCGAAGACGCTGGCGGGCATCGCCGGATCCCTGGAGCGATCGGTATTCAGCGAGGAGTCGGCCCGACTGCCCGGGTTGCTCCAGGGGGTGGACCCGCGGGCCAAGGTCGTTGCCGGACTGCTGCTGCTGGTAGCCGTCGGGCTGGCTCGTCACCTGGTGGTGGTGATGGCCGCCTACGCAGGCATGGTGGTTCTGGCCAGGCTCTCTCGTCTGCCGTTGCGAGATTTCGCACGGAGGGTGTGGCTGGGGATTCCCCTCTTTGCCGCCCTGGTGGTGCTGCCTTCCCTCTTCCTGCTGCCTGGCAGGCCGGTGCTGGTGTTGCTGGAGGGATCGTCCCTCCGGGTGGCGGTTACCGACAATGGGATAGCCAGCGGGCTGCTTTTCGTGGCTCGGGTAGGCACCTCGGTCTCCCTGGCGCTCCTCCTGGTTTCTACCACTCGGTGGACCGATTTGCTTCAGGCCCTGGGGGTGCTCCGGGTTCCGGACAGCTTCGTGGTCGTGCTGGGGATGACCTACCGGTACCTGTTTCTCCTGCTGCGGTCGACCAGCAACCTCTTCCTGGCCCGGACCAGTCGAACCGTTGGGGTGACCTCGGGGAACGAGCAGCGGCGCTGGGCGGCGGCAGCGGCGGGCGTTCTGATGAGCAGGTCCGTGAAGATGAGCGGCGACGTGCTGCTGGCGATGCGGTCCCGAGGTTTCGACGGAGAGATCCGCAGCGTCAACTTTCCGAGGATGAGAGACGAGGATTGGCTGCTGTTGCTGCTGGGGGTGGTTCTCGCGGCAGGGTTGCTGCTGGGGGACCGGTGGCTGGTCTAGCTGAACCCCCAGAAAGGGCTGAGCCCTGCCCGAGGCAACCTGGATCGGGGGATGGATTGAGCGCAGACATAGCGACGCCGGTGTTCCGGCTATCGAGGGTATCCTACAGCTACCTGGGGCGTTACCCTGCGGTGGTGGATGTGGATCTAACCGTTGCCAGGAGCGAGAGGGTGGTCATCCTGGGCGCCAATGGGTGCGGAAAGTCCACCCTTCTCAAGATCATGAACGGCCTGATTCGCCCCGATCGAGGACGGTTAGAGGCCTTCGACGAGGATGTCACCGACGTGGTCGATGATGCCGCTGGCTCCAGACGGCTACATCGGCGGGTGGGATTGGTCTTCCAGGACTCCGACGTCCAGCTCTTTTCCCCTACCGTTTGGGACGACGTGGCCTTCGGCCCCCTCCAGATGGGCTGGGGCTCCGACGAGGTAGCCCACCGAGTGGAGAAAGCTCTGGAGTGGATGGGCATACAAGAGCTGGCGCGCCGGGCGCCCTACGAGCTATCCGAAGGAGAGAAGAAGAGGGCGGCCATCGCGACGGTGCTGGCGCTGGATCCGGAGGTCCTTCTGCTGGACGAGCCAACGGCCAGCCTGGACCCCAGGAGCAAGGCAGTGCTGATCGAGTTGATCCGTGGCCTGGGAGAAGAGGGCAGGACGGTGGTTACGACGACCCAGGAGTTGGAGGTCGCCCCGGAGTTGGGGGACCGGGCTCTGGTCTTTGGGGACCGTGAACGCCGGCCGGTGGCGGACGGCCCCGTACAGCAGATCCTGGAGGATACCGATCTTCTGGTGCGGGCCAACCTCGTCCATCCGCGGCTTCTGTGGCGGTGGTGAGGGGAGTCTTAGAGTCGGGCCGCGCTGCGGAGGGAGTCGACGGTGTCCAGTTTCTCCCAGGGCGGGTCTAGTTCCGGGCGGCCGAAGTGGCCGCCAGCAGCCAGTTTCTGGTAGAAGCGGCCGCCCCTCTCTCGAGGCAGCCGTCGCAGCCGCAATCGTTTCTCTATGGCATCGGGGCGGAGGTCGAAGACATCGTCGATTATCTCGGAGAGCCGTTCGTCGGGGAGAAGCCCCGTGCCGAAGGTCCGGGCGGAGATGGTGACCGGTCTCGTCTCCCCGATGGCGTAGGAGAGCATCAACTCGCACTCCGAGGCGAGGCCGGCGGCGACCACGTTGGTAGCGACGTGGCGAGCGGCGTAGCTGGCCGACCGATCGAGCCGGCTGGGGTCCTTGCCACTGAGCGCGTGACCACCGTGGCGTGCGGCGCCGCCGTACGTATCGTCGGCGTTCTTCCGGCCGGTGTGGCCCGCGTCTCGAGCGGGGCCCGCAGCTTCCAGGGGGCCGACAGGGTTGACCAGCAGCCGGGTTGCCGCATCGGGCTCGACCTGCATCGCCTTGAAGGTGGGCACGAAGGCCAGGGTGTGTAGCGCTTGCTGGAGTTCCGTGGGGTTACCCAGGTACTGGAGTTGAATGGCGATGGTATCGATGCGAACCGGTCGGTTGTCGGCGTACTCGATGGTGACCAGCACGTCTCCGTCGGGACCCAGCCCGGGGACGGCTTGCCGCAGTGCCAGCTCCCCCAGGCTACCGGCAAGCCGGTGAGCCAACTGGATTGGCAAGGGCATCCTCTCCTGGGTCTCGGAGCAGGCGTATCCAAACACGGTGGTCTGATCGACGGCGCCTCGGCTCCCCGGCGTCCTCTTGGCCCAGGAGGGCGCCATGGCGCTGGATTGGGCCAGGATGGCGCATCGATCCGCCTCCATGTCCCGGGGAAAGTAGCCGGTCTCCGCGATGATTCTTCGCGCCACACCGATTACGTCCACCTCGCCGCGGGCGGCTACATCGGTCACCAGGAAGACGACCTGTCCGGCGGCCGCCGCCTCGGCCTGAACCATAGCCTCCGGGTTGGCGGCCAGATGGGCGTCCACCAGCGCATCGGAGATGCGATCGCACAGCTTGTCGGGATGGCCCAGCATCACCGAGTTGGAAGTGAAAAGGCGTCGTTGAGTCATGCTGCATCCTCCAGAAGAAGCTCGCCGTCCCTTCGGATCGGTTCCGGGGCTGGGAGCGCTCTGCCGAAGCTTCGCTGGATCTCGATGGCCGCGATGGGGGCCAGGCCCCCCGCCAGGGAGATCAGGCCGTCGACCAGTCCGAGGGGGCTGGTACCCAGGAGGGACCGCAGGGACGGCAGCAGGAGAACCCCCAACTGCAGCAGTCCGGAGATCCCTACACCGAGGGCCAGGGGGCGGGTCACGCCCCGCTGGTAGCTGAGAGCCGGGCGTGTGCCCGCCCGAGCCAGGGCAACGTGGAGCAGGTCGGCCAGAGCCAGACTCCAGAAGGCCATGCTCTGGGCCAGGGAGCCCTGGCCGTGGCGGAGGATGCCCAGGCCGTAGGCAGCCATAGGTCCGGTGGCCAGGGCAGCCGACTCCCCAAGGATGCGGCGTTGGAGCGAAGGAGGGATGATCGGCTCCCTGGGATCCCTGGGCGGCCGCTTCATCAGATCGGGATCTCGGGGCTCCATGGCCAGCCCCAGGGCGGGGGTGAGGTCCGAAATCAGGTTAAGCCACAACAGTTGTGCGGGGGTCAAGGGCGCCGATAACCCCATGGCGACCGCCAGTGCCACGGTCCACACCTCGCTGCCGTTGGTGGCGAGCAGGTAGTGAAGAACGCGGCGGACGTTGGCCCGCACCAGCCGTCCTTCCTCGACGGCGTCCACCATCCGAGAGAAGTCGTCGGTGGAGAGCACCACGTCGGCCAACTCCTTGGCCAGCTCTGTACCCCTCTGCCCCATGGCCACCCCAACGTCCGCGGCCCGAAGGGCCGGTGCGTCGTTCACCCCGTCCCCGGTCATGGCTGCTATCTCGCCGCCGGCCTGGAGCGCCCGGACGATGGCCAGCTTCATCTCCGGGGGAGTCCTGGCGAAGACCTCGACGGGTCCGACCAGCCCTCGGAGCACTTCCGGGTCCATGCCCGCCAGATCGCCCGCTTCCAGGACGTGCAGGGGCCCTCCCCGTTCCAGCCCCAGTTGGCGCGCCACGGCCGAAGCGGTGGCCGCCTGGTCCCCTGTGATCATGACGGTGCGGATACCGGCTCGTCGCAGCGCCCGCACGGCATCCGGGGCCGAGGCCCGTACCGGATCGGTCAGTCCTGCCAGCCCGCACCAGACGAATCCTCTATAGAGATCATCCTCCTGGTATCCCTCGGGCAGTTCTCGCCGTCCGAAGGCGAGCACTCTCATGGCCTGGCCGGCCATATCGGCGTTGCGCTGCCGGAAGATGGCCTTTCTGTCGCTGTCCAGCGGGACCAGTTGCCCGTCGATCAGAGCCTCGTCGCAGATCTCCAGCAGTTCGTCCGGTGCGCCCTTGATCAAGGCTACCAATCCCTCAGGGCCTCGATGCACGGTCACCATATAGCGCCGCCCATTGCCCCGGTCCCGCCGATCGATGCGGGGATAGCGCAGTCGGAGGTCGTCTATCTGCAGCCCCGCCTTCATGGCTGCCACCAACAGGGCACCCTCGGTGGACGATCCGTCGATGGCGATCTCCTCATCCTGGATTCCGGCCACCTCGGCATCCGAACACAACACCCCGATCTTCAGCAATTCCGACAGGGCGGGGTCGTCCTCTCTGTGGACCCTCCGGCCGTTGCTGACCAAGCTTCCGGAGGTGGAAAGGGCGGGGCCGGTGACTCGTATCCTCTGGCCGTCCACGCGGATCTCTCCCACGGACATCCGGTTCTCGGTGATGGTGCCGGTCTTGTCCGCGCAGACGACGGTGACCGACCCCAAAGCTTCTGCCGCGTGCAGCGAGCGAATCAGGGTTCCCCTTTGGCGCATCCGTCCGGAACTGAGGGCCAGTACAGTGGTGGCTGTCGCGGGCAACCCTTCCGGCAGGGCCGCAACCCCTAGCGCCACCGCCGTTCCCAGGGCCCGGGCCAGGGGCGTGCCACGGATCAGTGCCAACCCCATGACCCCCAGGGAGACCCCTGTCGAGGCGACCACCAGCCTGCGTCCGATCTGATCCAGGTCCCTCTTCAGAGGGGTTGGTGGCGTCTCCGCTTCGGCTGCCAGCAGGTGTAGCTGCCCGATGGCTGTTCGGGCCCCTGTGCCGACCACGATGGCTCTGCCACGCCCACCCACAACTGTAGTGCCGCGATACACCATGCTCCGGTGGTCGGCCAGAACCTTTTCGACCTCGACGGGGTCGGGCGACTTGGTCGCCGGGCGGGACTCACCGGTGAGGGCCGACTCCTCAAGTTGCAGCCGGTGGGCCTCCCACACCCGTCCATCGGCAGGGACCGGATCGCCCGGCAGCAGCAGGACGGTATCACCGGGGACCAGATCCTGGGCATCCACCACCAGAATCGTGCCCTCGCGCTGAACCCGTGCTTTGACGGGCGCCGCTCGGCGAAGGGCGGCGATGGCCCGTTGCCCGGAGCGCTCCGTGGCCGCCCCGATGAGGGCGTTGGCCACCAGAACCCCTCCTATCAGGGCCGCGTCCACCACGGCTCCTGTGATCAGAGAGAGGGCAGCCCCGGCTCCCAGGGTGAGGGTTGGGGCATTGAAGAACTGACGGGCCAGCAGTTGAAGGAGTGACGGCTCGTAGGGCTCGGGAAGCCGATTGGCGCCGAACTGCCGCAGGCGGCTGGCCGCTTCCTGGGGATTCAGACCCCGGTCCGGGTCGGCCGTGAGGAGACGCGCGACCTCTGGAGCGGGCATGGCGTGCCAGGGGGGTGGCGAGGGCTGAGGCCGATCCTCGCGAGGATCGATGGCAGGGCTGTCAGTTCCAAACTCGTCATTCAGCTGCTGCTCCGCCGCGCTGACTAGGCTCATGGGCTTCCACTGGGCGGGGTCGAAAAGCACCAGAACGTTTCCGGTGAGGGTGCTGCCGGAGACAGCCCGAACCCCCGGGAGGCTGGAGAAGACTCTCTCCACGGCTGGCTTTCGGGCTGGGTTCCTTTTCAGGCCCGCCACCGAGAGTCTAAGACGACCCGGGACTGCCGAGTTCCTGACCGAGAGGCCCGCTCTCCCTCTGAGGCTCATCACTCCCAAACCGCTACGGCTGGACTCCTTTCACGATGGGCGTGGAAAAACGCACAATGCAGTCCAGGGGCGATGTCGAAGGGGATGGCTCCGTTGAGGTCAGGGTTCGCTGCTCTTGGGCTCGACGGCGCTCTCTATCTGCTCCGCGGAGGGGGCCTCCGGTTCCATGGCGGCCGGGACAGCTGCGTTGGCCTCGATGTGGTGGAGGGCATCCCGGGTGCTGGAGGCAATGTGGAACATGTCCCGGAGGCCGGGGCGGGCGAAGCCCTCGGCGATGGACTTCTCCAGCAACTGCCAGAGGGGATCGTAGTAGCCGAACCTATCCAGCAGGACGATCGGTTTCCGGTGGTAGCCCAGGTGCCGGAGGGTGATGATCTCCAACACTTCCTCGAAGGTCCCGATCCCTCCAGGAAGGGCGATGAAACCGTCTGCTCTTTCCTCCATGATCGCCTTTCGCTCTCGCATGGTAGCGGTGTAGATCAGGTCGTCGGCCTCCTGGTACACCACTTCCGCCCAGTCGGGTCTGCGAGGGATCACCCCAATGACCCTCCCGCCAGCAGAGTGCACTGCCCGTGCGATCGCTCCCATGAGCCCGACCTGGCCGCCGCCGTACACCAGTTGGTGGCCGCGACGAGCCATCTCCTCGCCCAACTCCCGGGCCTGCTCGAAGTAGCGGGGAGCGATGTGGTCGCTGGAGGCGCAGAAGACGCAGATGGAGTGTTTCACTTTGGCGTCCCTTTTCCTGTCATTGTGGCTGACATTCTAGCAGAGCCGCGCGGGAATTAGCTCTTCTGAGGCTGGTTGCGGCCGACCTTCCCTCCTGCCAGGGGTAATCCCACGGCCAGCACGGCGGCTCCCTCGCCCGCCGTCGAGATCAGTCGGGCCAGCAAACTCAGAGTCACTGTCGTGGGGACGGGCAGGTACAGGCTCAGCATGGAGGCCAGGGCGGCCTCCCGTACCCCTATGCCGCTGGGCGTCAGGAAGCTGACATAGCCGACCACGTAGGCCAGACAGTAAGCGCTGGCGAAGGCAGGCCACTCGGCTTGAGGGGGCTGAACGGCCGCCGAGGCGAGAAGGGCGAAAGCCATGCCGTTGAGGCCCACGGAAACCAGTTGGATGCCGGTGAGTATCAGCAGCCCCGCTAGCGCCAGCAGTGGACGGCGGCCGATAGATTCGCCCAGTAAGTGGAGGACGCTCAGGTAGAGGCCCAGAGCGACGCCGGCGGCCGCCAGGAGCAGACCCACAGAGCCGAAGAGTCGCAGGGGCCTGTTCAGGTATCGAGTGAGGAACACCACCATTTGGATGTCGAAGAGGGCGCTGATGGCTCTCTTCCATCCGTACTTGGACCTCCCATGCTCCCTGGGCCGGTGGTTCACCTCCACCTCCCCCACCCGGTACCCCTTCTGACTGGCGAGGACCGGCACGAACCGGTGCAGTTCTCCGTACAGCTTCAACTCCCTGGCGACATCGGCCCGGCAGGCTTTCAGGCCGCAGTTCATGTCGTGAAGGTGGACACCGGTCAAGAGAGACACCGTGCTGTTGAAGCAGACCGAGGAGATCCGTTTCGATAAGGTGTCCCTGCGGTGGTGCCGCCAGCCGGTGACCAGATCGAAGCCTGAGTCCAGGGCCTCCAGCAACTTGGGGATCTCCCGCGGATCGTCCTGGAGGTCTCCATCCATGAAGACGATGAAGTTGCCCTAAGCCGTCGCGATTCCGGCCGAGAGGGCAGCGGTCTTTCCGAAGTTGCGCCGGAGCCGGACCACGACGACCCGTTCATCCAGCTCATGCAGGTTGGCGGCCACCGCGTACGTGCCATCGATGCTGCCGTCATCGACGATGATCAGCTCCCAGCTTCGTTGGAACCTGAGTCTCCACCGCTCTGTGGCCAGGTGAAGGAGTTGAAAGCCCAATCCAACAGGTTGGTCGTCTCCGGCGCCAACCCGTCCTCGCTTTTCATGAAGGCTACGTAGACCCGGTGGCCGTTCCGCACCGCTGTGGCCACCATGGACCTGCCGGAGTTATCGGTGTAGCCGATCTTCACGCCGTCCGCGCCGGGGTAGACTCCCAGGATGGGGTTCAGGTTCAGGATGGTGTAGGAAATGTTGCTCTCCCGAATGTCGTAGCGCTTGGCCGCCGCCAGCTTCCGGAAGGTAGGGTACTGCATACCGTAGCGAGCCATCGCTACCATGTCGTAGGGGGATGAGTAGTGGTCCGGATCGTCCAGTCCGTGGGGATT
This sequence comes from Chloroflexota bacterium, assembly GCA_021806765.1. Next base: position 31,188 of record JAJZQR010000007.1, read on the forward strand.
GGCGAAATGGGTGGCCTTCAACCCCAGCCAGGAGGCTTTCTGGTTCATCAGTTGGACGAAGGCGGCGTCGCTACCCGAAACGTAGCGGGCGATGGCCAGGGCAGCGTCGTTTCCGGAGGGAAGCATCAAACCGTACAGCAGATCTTCGACGGTCACGTCGAACCAGGGCTCGAGGCCCATGACTGTGCTATCCGCGAGGGTGCGGGCGTCCACGTCCACGTGGACGTGCTCAGAAAGGGTGCCATACTCGATTCCGAGGATCGCCGTCATGATCTTGGTGAGGCTGGCCGGCGCTATCGGTTCGTAGGCGTTCTTCTGGAACAGAATGGCGCCTGAGTCTCCGTCCACCACGATGACGTGGTCGGTGGAGGGGGAGGGATCGGGAGTGTCGGGCTTGCGGACCGGGGCCGGTGCCGTCGCACTCACCGGCGCCGCCGTGGGCGCCACCTGGGGGCGGATAGCGGAAGGGGTGGGGGTCGGTGAGGGCGCCGGCGTGGAGGTAGCAACCGCTAGCCGTGCCGCGCTACCTCCAACTCCCCCAAGCGGGAGAGATAACGGTGATTGGAGCCCGGTTGACCTGGAGCCTGGATTGGATATCAGGGCCGCCACAATGGCGACCACGGCCAGCCCGGCGAGTAGCAACTCGCGCTGGCTGAGTCGAAGCTGTGGAAGGATCCGGCCGCGCGCGCGGCGTCGAGGCCGGAGATGTGCAGAGTATCGCCGTTCCAGATTGCCCCGCTGCTGCATGATACTCTCCTTGCGTGATAAGCCATTATCTACCAGAAGAGGGATGTTTTGCACTACCGGATTGGCAGGAATCGTGGCGCGAGAGCCAGGTATGCGGAACGGGGATTGCGGACTGGCACGGGAGAGAGCCTGACTCGGCCAGGATGGCAGGCTCCTGAATGGAAAGAGCACGATGAAAAAGCTGCTGGTCGGGTACGACGGCTCCGGGCCGGCCAGGGAGGCCGCCCGAATGGCCGGTCTATTGGCGAAGGGGCTGGCCGCGAAGGTCACCGTCATTGCCGTCGGCCAGGTTGCGCCCCTGGTCGTGGTTCCTACTGGGATGGTGGTTCGGGTGGCGGAGGAGCAGGATTTCCTGTCTGTTGCCCGGGACGGCGCCGAGATAGCGAGAGCGATGGGAGCCGACGCGGAGGATCGGGTAGCTCTTGGGGATCCCGCCGACAGCATCGTCGACTTGGCCACTCGTGAAGGGTTCGACCTGACCGTCGTGGGGCACCGGGGAATGGGTCAGGTAGCCGGCCTGGTCCTGGGAAGCGTTGCCAAGAGGATAGCCGAGCAGGCGCCTTGCCCCGCGCTGGTAGTCAGGGGCAGGGCGCCGGGCGCCATCAAGCGAATACTGGTGGCGACCGACGGATCGGAGCATGCCCGTAGGGCAACGGAGACCGCGGTAGCGCTGGCAGTTGCCTTCGACGCGGAGGTCTCGCTCCTCTACGTGCTGGACCCCAAGCTGCTGGGCGGCGTGGCCGACCGGAAGGCGAAGCTCGACCTGCGGCATGCCCTGGAGCGCAACGGCCACGAGGCTCTGGAGGACGCCGCGCGACTCTGCCAGAAAGCGGGGGTTGCTCACGAGACGGTGCTGGCTGTCGGCCGGCCGGCAGAGGTTATCCTCAAGCGAGCGCGGTTCAGGGGATACGACCTGGTGGCGGTCGGGCGCCGAGGGCTGGGCGGCATGGCGAGACTCCTGGTCGGAAGCGTCAGCGACGAGGTGCTCAGGCGCGCGGAGTGCCCCGTCCTCCTGGTCGGGGAGAAGGCGAAGGCGAAGGCCAAGGCCAAGCCGCTCGCAAAGGACTGAAACAGAAACCGCACCTCCACACAGTGTCCACGCCTTCAGTTGCATGGCTGCCCCGGATCGTCCATCCTCTTACGACTTCAGTCCGATTCAGTATACTGGTAGTGCGAACATCGCGAGGTCGCGCGGGCCGTCCACCTTGGAGACTGGAGCCTTGACGGTGCCTAGCGAACTGGGGCTGCTTGTCAATCTGCTTCTCGCCGTCGCGGCGGCTTTTCTTGGGGCCTTCGTCGCCGTGCGGCTCGGCCAGTCGGTTATCCCGGGCTATCTGGCCAGTGTCGTGACCAAGGACCGTGGGGGACGACTCCAGGCGGTTTACGTGGTGGAGGTGGCTGCCGAGGCGGTGGTTCTGACAAAGCCGTTCAGGGCCAGGCGTGGGGAAGCTGCGTTGCACGTGCTCGACAGGGCGGTGTGCGGGGTTCTGCTGTGGCGACCGAAGAAGTAAGTCGTGGTCCGGAAGGTCATACCGTGTCTGATCGCTGGATCCTTCACCTGGACCTGGATGCCATGTTCGCCGCCGTGGAGGTGCTGCTGGACCCTTCCCTGAAGGGTAAGCCGGTCATCGTCGGGGCCAAGCCAGGAACCAGGGGTGTCGTAGCCACCTGTAGCTACGAGGCAAGGGCCTACGGTGTACACAGTGCCATGCCTATAGGGGAAGCCCACGGCCGCTGTCCGGAAGCCGCATTCCTTCCGGTCAGGCACACCGTCTACCGCGAGTACTCTCGCAGGGTCTTCGAGATCGTCTGCCGCTACGCAGATCTGGTGCAGCAGATATCCATCGACGAGGCCTTCGTCGACCTGTCCTCGGTCAAGGATCCGGAGCAAACCGGCCTGGAGATGAAGCAGCGGATTCGGGAGCAGGTAGGGCTGGTGGCCTCGGTGGGCCTGGCCGGCAACAAGCTCGTGGCCAAGATAGCCACCGATTTCGGGAAGCCCGATGGCTTCGTGGTAGTTCCCCCTGGGCAGGAGGCTTCGTTTCTCGCCCCTATGCCGGTAAACAGGTTGTGGGGGGTGGGGCCCAAGACGGCTCAGCGCCTGGAAGCGGCGGGCATCAGCACCATCGGGGAGTTGGCGGGGGCGGATGCCGTCACCCTGGCCGGAATCGTCGGGCCCCACTCGGCTCGCCAGTTGCTCCGGCACGCCAGGGGCCTGGACGACAGCGCGGTGGAGGCCGATCGGGAGACCAAGTCCATCTCGGACGAGGTAACCTTCCAGCGGGACGAGAACGATCGTCGGGTGCTGTGGGAGAGGTTGAAGGATCAGGCGGCTGTCTGCGCGGAGCGGCTCCGGGAGCGGGGTCTGGTGGCTCGCACAGTGACCCTCAAGCTGCGCTTCGCCGATTTCCGCACCGTTACCCGGAGCCTTACCCTGGGGGTTGCCACCGACGAACCCGAGGTCGTGGCTGAGGCAGGGGCGGCCCTCATGCGGAGTTGGTGGGCGCCGGAGGGCCACCCTCTGCGGCTTCTGGGGTTGAGGGTTTCGCGGCTGGAGCGCAGGCCGGCATCTCGCCAATTGCCCCTGTTAGCCCAGGATCCTCACCTGATGATGACCGGAGTGCCCACTGTGGCCCAATCCCAGAACCACTTGGAGTCGTGCAGGCTCAGCCCCAGACAGCCATGGCTGCCGGCGGAGCCGAAGGTCCCCAGCCAGTAGTTGTAGTGGAGAGACGCCCCTTCGTTAGTGAAGTACTGGGTGTACAGCACGTGCTGCAGGAAGTACCCACCGGGGCCGTTCCGTGGTATTCCGATGGTTTCGCTGTCCATGGTCTCGTCGGCCACCCGGCGGAGGATCTGGAAGGATCCCCTGAGAGTCGGAGTGGCTGCGAAGCCCTTGATGGCCATGGCGGTGTAGACGATCCGGTTCCCCTCGTAGGCCGTCACCAGGGCTGGCTCGCTCAGGTCCGCGTCGATCCAGCGTCCCGGCGGGGCGTTCTGCACCGGGCGAGGTAGCCTCACTTCAGTTGCGCCGACGAACCGTCCGTCGTCCACGGTGTACCACTCCGTGCCGTCGGCCGCCAGCACGGCCTCTCGCACCTGGAGAGCGGTGTTGTTGGGAACCTGCTGCGACTCCGTCTCGTCGTCGTGGATCGGCAGACTCCGGAGGAAGGTCTTGTTCCCCACGGACCGTCCGGGAAGGTTGACCTGCCTGGTCACGGCGGCCCCCTGCGCCTGCACCCAGACGGAGGGCCCGGAGGGCCCCGCGACGGAGGCGTCCAGGTAGCCTATCTGGTCTTTCTCGGGACTCCATACCTTTAAGCGGTCACCGTTCTGAGGTTCCACCACCAGGAAGCGCCGAAACTGTGGCACCTTGCCCAGGCTGGGTGCATCGCCCCCTGGCCCCGACCACAGTTCCGTCTCCTGGAAATCGGAGACCCACCAACCCTCGAAGCCCGCGGGGAGCTTCGGGACTTTGCGTAAGGGTTGGGGCGGGGCGGCAGGATTGACGCCGGGGGAAACGGGTGGGGGAGCACTGGGACCTACCGCAGCCGCGTCGATGTAGGCGTAGCCGTTGCCGGCCGGGTTGAGCACGTAGAGCCTCGATCCGTTCTGGGGTGCGACTACCTGGAAATAGCTCCATTGGGGTGCCTGTCCGAAGGAAACGGCGTTGGAGTCAGGGCCGGACCAGAGTTGCGTTTCCTGGTGGCTTTGAACCCACCACGGCTCGAAGCTCGACACTGACTCCGCAGGCAGATTGACCGCCAGGGCTACGGTGAGCAGGACGAGGGCCGTCGCCAGAGGAGAGAATGGGACTCGGCGTCGGTGGCCGCCTGGGAATGGTGACATGGCGCCGCTACCTCCGGTTTGCATCTTGAGGCTTGTTCATCAATATCCATGCCAGTGTGGGCCTCAGCCTGTTCGCGGCTTGGCGTGGTGCTTCCACCCAGCAGCCGCGGGTCGCCCCCTGACCCGTCGCGTTGGGGGCCGTAGGCAGGATCAGGGACGATTCTACCCTACTGCTGGGGACAATTCACGCTTTGTCGCGATGAGCCGAGCTTCTTTCTGTGTTTACTCGGCTGTCGTGAAGGCGCATAATGGCGGCATGAGTGTTAATCTTCCCCGCTGGCTTCTGCTACTCTTTGTCGGTATAGCCTGCAGTCTCCTGGTGGTTGTCGTCGTTGTAGCTGGCTGGCCCCTGCTTCACGGGGGATCGCTGCCCTTGCAGACTGTGCAGTTGATGGGGGGCGAGGCCGGGAAGTCGCCGACGCCATCGCCGGAGAGCCCCCAGGCCCTGGTTGGTCGGGCTACCTGGGGATCCGCTGTTCCCACACCGACTGCGCCCCCCCTTCCCGATTGGGTGCAGCCACGACGGAAGACTGTGCTCTGGTCTGGGCCTAGCCTTTCGGAGATCATCGCTCAACCGCCAGAGGGATATCCGTTGAGGGTGGAGGGGTTCCAGGACCAGTGGTTTCGGGTGTACTACGGTGGCGGCCGTGAGGGGCGGGCGGGCGAAGGGTGGGTGGACCAGGACGAGGTGACTCCCACCGGCGCGCCCAAGTGGGTCGCTACCCGGTGGGAGTCTCCGGTGCGGACTGGGCTCGGTCGTGGCGAAGGGTCCGGAGATCGCCTCCCTGTTGGGGCCGTGCTGGAGCTGTTGGAGGATCGGGGAAACGATCTCCGAGTCTTCTACCTGGGGGATGGGCGGAGCGACCCCGTGGAGGGGTGGGTGAAGGTGCCGGATCTCGGAGCCGCAGGGACTATGCTGTCCGCCGAAGGGCGGGGCTTAAGGCTGCTGAGTCGCTCCGAAGTGGCCGCCCTGCGAGCGGGAGACGGGAAGTGGATGAAGGTCCCCTTCCGGACCCAGTTGGATGGAAGCGCCGCGGCCTCCGCGAACTGTGGGCCGGCTAGCGTGGGGATGGTATTGGGCTTCTTTCAAAAACCCGTGCCCACCGAGGAGTTGAGATCCGTGGCGAACCGTCTTCAGGGCACATATGGGCCCGATGCCGGCTTCGGCATCGAGTACCTGGATGCCCTGGCCGAGCAGTTTGGCTTGAAGAGTCAAGATCTCTATGCCGCTGGTAGGGCCTTCAAGCGATGGGACCTGGAGGGTCTCAGGGCGCATCTGGCTCGGGGGCATCTGGTGATACCTGAACTACGCTTCAGACTGATGCCTGGCCGCAGTGGGTCCGATTCTTGGGACGATCACTACGTGGTGATCACGGGAATGCAGGGGGACGACTTCATCTATAACGACTCGGTGGATTCCGATGGCCCCGGCTACGGCCGGGTAATGAACTCGGAGGCCCTCCTTCGGGCGTGGGGAGGATCAGACTACCCTTTTGCTGCCTTTGCCCTGTCCAAGCCCTAATGGGTCAGTTTGTGCTGTTCGAGGAGGCTGACAGCGGGTATACTGGCATCGGATGTATGGCCTGACGGCGTAAGGTCTCCTCGTTCGGGCGCTGGCTGGGGTAACGGAAGGGGATCTCCAGCGTTGTAGGAGTACAGGAACTGGCCAATGCTGGGTAGGGTGGGCACCGGTTTTCGGGTGTGGAGGATGGCGCGGCTGGTCTGGCCGTTGCTGAGGGATCCACGGGTCCCGTTTCCCATCAAGTTGGTGCCCCCAGCAGCGCTGCTCTACCTCTTCTTTCCGGTGGACCTGGTGCCGGATTTCTTCCCTGCTCTGGGGCAACTGGATGACCTCACCGTCCTGTTTCTGTCGCTGCTACTGTTCGTCCGGCTTTGTCCAGAGGAGGTAGTGAGGGAGCATGTGAGGCCGACGACGCCTCGGCAGCGAAAGGGGCGGACGGGAACGGGCGGCTCAGGAGGGGTGATCGACGGAGAGTACGAGGTCCTGGATCAGGACGCGGTTCTTCGTTGACGAAGCTGTCCTCGACGCTGTATGATGACATGACAAATTTCCAATAGACCTCAGGAGGAGATTCCGTATGCCCGCAATCAAGTGCCTGACGTGCCAATACCTCGAGATGCTGAATGGCACAGGGAAGAGCCGCTGCAGCCTCGGAAGATTCGACCGTCCCACCCGTGGAGGCGGTGCTTATAAAGGGAGCTACTCCATCACGAGCCTCGCGATGGGCACCCCATTTCTTCGTCAGATCGCGGACAAGTGTTCTGAACACGCCCCTCGATAGTCCGCAGGCTATCCAGTTGGGCTCGGGTTGGAGGGGTGCTGGACCACGGCAGATCGCCGATCGGTGCTCGAGAACAGCATAGGTCGGGTGCCGTACCAGGTTTCCCAATCGCCGGCGAAAACACCTAGCTTGAAGAGGGTTCTGAAGAACAGGGCGGCCATTTCGCTCTCGTGGATACTCTCTCGTCCCTTGATGTCTACAGATGGCAAGCTCTCTCGACCTCCCTCCAGTCAGAGTAGGTGGCTCCGCGCTACGAGGAGGGTCTTGTGCGAGGTTCCTGGTGGATCTTGCTCGTAGCGCATCGGGCCCGGCCTTCCCAATCGTCTGGGCGGGCCAATGAAACCTCGGCAAGATCTGTACCGAGGTTGAAGTTGCTAGACGTCCAGGGAGAATTTCTCTCGCAGGCGAACCCGCAGTTGAGTCTCGTGCAGTTGCTCCTGGCCGAGGATTTCGATCCACAGGCAAGGGAGCGCGGTTGGGATGGGCCTCTGAGGAATGGGAAAAGGCTCCTCAACGTGCTATACTGCTGGCCACGGGGGATGAATTGCCGGGTGGAACGCGAGCGTTGTGCCCTGTCCGGTCTGTAGGGGCGTTATCTCCACAGCTATCCTGACGTCGGATTGCGGAGGAGCCTATGCTCTTCGCCGATCACGCCAGGCTCATGAGCACGGCCCGGAAGATGGCCATCGTCGTCGGGTTGTTGCTCATGTTGGTCTTCGTGGGCTGGTACCTCGTGTACAGGCCCGATCCTGCCTCCCTTGCTGCCCTCGGCTATCCGGGTGTCGCCATCGCCATGTTTCTCACCTCGAGTACTATCTTCTTGCCGGCCCCGGGCTTTGCCGCCGTCCTCTGGGCTGGCGCAGTCTGGGATCCGCTGTGGGTGGGGATCGTCGCGGGTCTGGGGGCGGCTACTGGCGAACTGTCGGGGTACTTCGTGGGGGCTGGTGGAAACGCCTTGCTGGATCTGAAAGAGAGCAAGGGGTGGGTCGAAGCTCACCGGCTGTTCAAACGGTTCGGTCTGTGGGCGATCCTAGCCCTGGCGATCGTACCCAATCCGGTGTTCGATGCCGTGGGGGTTGTGGCCGGCTCCCTGTCCTACTCAGTGGGCCGCTTCTGGCTGGCCTGCCTGGTGGGCAAGACCGTCAAGTTCCTCGCTATGGCCTACCTGGCCGATTCTGCCCTCGGGTGGTGGCTGGCCCGATAGCATCCCTCCGGCGCTTACTGCTGGTTGGACCCGGAAGCTCCGGCTATCTCCGAGATCCTGTCCTCCCCGGGGTGCCGCTTCCTTCGTCGGTGGCGGTAGAAGCCCAAGGCCGCGACCAGCAACGCCACCGCAACGACCAGGTAGAGGGCTGGGCTGTGGAACTGCCGGGTGATGGGAATGAGCTTGGTACCGAAGAAGTAGCCTAGCGTGAGCCAGAGGCCGCTCCAGATCAGCGCCGAGAGGGTTGTGAAGAAGAGAAACTGATGGAAGGGGATCTCGAAGAGCCCTGACATGATGGAGGTGGGGGTTCTGAGGCCAGGAGTAAGCCTTCCAATCAAGACCATGACCGGACCGCGCAAGTGAATCCACCGCTCAACCTTCTTGAGCTTCTCCTCGTCGAGATGGATGAACCTTCCATACTTGAACAGAAGGGTGTGGCCCAGCCTCCGAGAGAGGAGATAGAGGATGGTGGATCCCAATTGGACGGCCAGAGTGACGGCGAGGGCCGCCTCCAGCACGCCCATCTCCCCCTGGGAAGCCCGATAGCCGGCGAACATGATGACTACGTCGCCCGGCATCGGCAGAGGAACCCCTGCCTCTTCAACCAACAGAAGCAGGAAGAGGGCCTTTTCGTCGTTGTGGCGGACGAGCAGATAGAGCCAGTGAAACCAGCTGCCTAGTTGATCCAGCGGCAAGTTGTGAGGGCCTACTCTTTCTGCAGGTAGCTTTCCAGTTCACCACGAGTGAAGAGCGACCTGAACTGGAACCCGGCGGCTTCCACGTTCTCGCGAGCCCCCTCCTCTCGATCCACGATGCCGAGGATGAAGAGGACTTCCATGCCCAGGGATCGGAGTTTCTCGGCCGAGGCGATGGCCTGGGTACCGGTGGTCATGACGTCTTCGATGACCACGACCTTTTCGCCGGGGTGGATCTCCCCTTCTATCGCTTTCTGGGTGCCGTACTCCTTGGTAATCTTCTTCACGATGACAAAGGGGAGATTGGTCTCCAGGGATGCTGCAGTGGCCAGCGCCACCGCTCCCAACTCTGGACCCGCTATGCGGTCCGTGCCTGCCGGTATCTGTTGGGCTAGCAGCTTGCTGAGGGGACGCAGGATCTGAGGCTTCGTCTCGAAGAGGTACTTGTCGAAGTAGTACCGGCTTCTTCGTCCCGAGCTGAGGACGAAGTCTCCCACCAGGTAAGCGTGCCGGACCAGGTCACGGGCCACCTGCTCCCGAATCTGGGAGATCTCCCGATCCAGATCGCTCTCTCCTACCGTCCCCATTCCTTCCTCCCAAAGTACCTCTACTGGTTATAGACTATTCTACCATAGCACAGAGCCCTGGACGAACCCGGATATAATCTTGAGGATTGTAGCTGCTGTCAGGGAGTGCTGGCCGCGTTGGAGGTCGAACGGGCGTTGCCTGCGACTTCTGGATCGGGCCGGCCGCGGAGGTGAGAGACCGTGAAGGATGACTCTATCCTGGACGTGCCCGGTCTTAGAGTCGGCCACCACACCGACCTGCAGGCGGCCACCGGGTGTACGGTGGTGCTGTGCGACCGGCCGATGGTGGGGGGATGCCTGGTTGCGGGAGCCGCTCCCGGCTCTCGGGAGACGGCGTTGTTGGACTCCACCTGCCTGGTGGAAGTGGTGCACGCGGTGCTGTTGGGGGGAGGAAGTGCCTTCGGGTTGGATGCAGCGGCCGGCGTCATGCGCTACCTGGAAGAGAACGGATGTGGCTTCGACATGCAGGTGGCACGAGTGCCTATCGTGCCCGCGGCCATTCTCTTCGACCTGGCGGTGGGAGATCCGAAGGTCCGGCCGGGGCCCGAAGAGGGGTACAGGGCCTGCCAGGCTGCCGCGGCAGATTCTGTTCAGCAGGGAAACGTTGGGGCTGGCACCGGGGCTACTGTGGGCAAGGCGCTTGGGCCGGGCTACGCGATGAAGGGTGGTCTGGGAAGCGCCAGCGTCCGGCTGGCGAGCGGCATCGTGGTCGGTGCCCTGGCGGCGGTGAACTGCGCCGGGGACGTGGTGGACCCTGCCAGCGGGGCAATCGTGGCTGGCGCGCGTCACCCCGGCGGACAGGGGTTCTTGGATACGGCTCGCTGGCTCCGGGGTGGCGGCGGCGCCCTGGCCGTTGGCGGCGCCAACACGACCATAGCCGTGGTGGCTACCGACGCTCGCCTGACCAAGAGCCACGCCAACCGGCTGGCGCACCTGGCCTACCAGGGGACGGCCGGGTCCATTCGTCCCATCACCATGTTCGACGGGGATACCATCTTCGCTCTGGCATCGGCACAGCCCGAGGCAAGAGAGGAGGATCTCAGCATCCTGGGAGCGGCAGCCGCCGAGGCGCTGGCCCAGGCGATCCTGCGGGGAGTGACGGCGGCTGAGAGTCTCCTCGGCTACCCCGCGGCACGGGATCTCGCGAAGGGACGAGTGATGAGTGATGAGTGATGAGTCATCGAAGTCGCAATGCGGTTCCTGGCACTCGGCACTCGGGACTCAGGACTCAGCACTCCGATGGGGGCCGTACACACGGTGCATACACTGGGACAGGAAGGCATGGAAGTAGGGATCACCGAAACGCTCGACGTTGGCCCTGATCTCTTCCCTGCTAAGCCTCTGGCCTGAGATCGTGTACACAATCCGTCGTCATGCCCGCGAAGGCGGGCATCCAGGGTCCTCTCCGAGCGGTGATGTCCTGGGCCCCCGCTTTCGCGGGGGTGACGAAGGGCAGACTATCTGGGGCCAGCTGCTTAGAGCAAGCGGGAAGGGAGGTGCCTTCGGGTCTCCGGCACGTAACTTCTCAATAGGTCGGGGTCAGCCCCGGCCGAGTTCTTGCATGTTCGGGCTTGCTGACAGATCTGAACATCCTGGCTTCGGCCCTAGATAGATTCCCTTTCCATCGGTGCTGGAAGACCTTGATCTCTCGCGGATCAGCGATCCCTATGCCCGGGAGTGCATCGTTCGGCTCCTGAACGTGGTCGAGGAGGTCACAGCGGCCCT
>JAJZQR010000238.1 GCA_021806765.1 Chloroflexota bacterium
GAGTGGCTGGCCGCGGGGGACGGCACCCTGGTGCATCAGCTCTCGGCGCCCTTCCCGGATCGGGAAGGCCCCGACCTGCTCAGCAAGTTCGTCGTCCGAACGACTCACTTCGAGTCCCAACGGGAGCGACTGCTCCTGATCTACGATCGAACCGGTTCCGAGGGTACGGTGACCCGCCACGCCTTCCAGGTGGAGACCCGCTTTATCTTTCGGTACGAGGCGGAGCTTCTGCTGGCAGAGGCGGGTTTTCACCTCAGGGACCTCTACGGCGGCTACGACCTGGAGAGCTATCAGGCCGCTAGTCCCAGAATGATACTGGTGGCAGAGAAGCGATGATCAAGGTTGGCATTCCGAGAGCCCTGGTTTACTACCAGCACTATCCTATGTGGAGGACCTTCTTCGAGGAGTTGGGCGCCCAGACGGTGGTCTCGCCGGCGACTACCCGGGGGATCCTCGCTGCAGGGGCATCGCGGGTAGTGGCGGAGACCTGCCTGCCGACGAAGATCTTCTGCGGCCACTGTGCCGCCCTGGGCCAAGACGTGGATTTCGTCTTCATCCCCAGCGTCAGAAGTGTGGAGCCGAAGGTCTACAACTGCTCCAAGTTCCTGGGGTTGCCGGATCTGGTGCGCCAGACCTCCAAGGACGTGGCGCCCATTGTGGACATCGAGATCGACGTCAACAAGGGTATGCGAAAGGTCAGGGAGGAGATCCACCAGCTGGGGAAGCACTTTACCCGCCTGCCCTGGAAGATCGATAAGGCGCTGGACTCGGCGCTCTCCAGGGATCGGGAGTATCAGGAGTCGATGCGCGGCGGCCTGACCCCTCCCGAGGCGATCCGGCGGCTGTTCCCCGACGAGCCCTACCAGCCATCGGTCGTGAAGTCCTCAGGGACGGTGATCCCCACCCATCGCCCGTTGGTGATAGCCCTGATCGGCCACCCCTACAACATCTACGACGAGTACGTGAACCACAATCTGGTGGGGCGGTTGAGGGCGATGAACGTCAAGCTGGTCACCCCCGAGATGGTCTCCATGGAGGGCCTGGACCAGGGGATCTCTGCCCTGGTGGACAGGCCCTACTTCACCTACGAGCGAGAGGTGGTGGGGGCCGGGGGCTACTACCTGATGAGCGACGTGGACGGGATCATCAGCGTGGTCGCCTTCGGCTGCGGACCGGATTCCCTCATGATCGACATCGTGACTCGAGCGGCGAAGCGACGCTGGCGAAAGCCGCTGATCAACATCACCATCGACGAACACACTGCCGAAGCGGGGCTGGTTACCCGATTGGAAGCCTTTGTGGACATGTTGCAGCGGAGGCTCTTCAGGCAGGCAGGAAGCGGAGATAAAAGTGCGGGTTTTTCTCGGAATTGACGTTGGATCGGTAACGACCAAGGTAGCGGCACTGGACGAGCGGGACGAGCTGGTGGCCAGCCAGTACGGCAGGACCGAGGGACGGCCGGTGGTGGCCGTCCAGCGGATGCTGAAGGAGGTGGTGGAGATGCTGCCTCCCGACGTGGAGGTGGCGGGGATCGGCACCACCGGCAGCGGACGCTATCTGGCGGGGGCGATGGTAGGGGCCGACGCCATAAAGAACGAGATCACCGCCCACGCGGTGGCGGCCTCCCATTACTTCCCGGATACCCAGACGATCCTGGAGATCGGTGGTCAGGATTCCAAGATCATCGTCGTGCGGGACGGCGTGGTGGTGGATTTCGCCATGAACACCGTCTGCGCCGCGGGCACCGGCTCCTTTCTGGACCAGCAGGCCTATCGACTTCAGCTCGGCATAGAGCAGTTTGGTCCCATGGCGCTGCAGTCCCAGTCTCCCGTCCGCATTGCCGGCAGGTGCACGGTCTTTGCGGAGTCTGATATGATCCACAAGCAGCAGATGGGCCACTCGGTGCCCGACATCCTCTACGGCCTTTGCGATGCCCTGGCCCGCAACTACCTGAACAACCTGGGGTTGGGCAAGGAGATCCTGCCCCCGGTGGTGTTTCAGGGGGGGGTAGCCGCCAACCAGGGGATGGTTCGGGCCTTTCAGGCCGCGCTGAAGTGCGAGATCCTGGTTCCACGACACAACCACATCATGGGGGCGATTGGCGCGGCGCTCCTGGCCCACGAGCAGATGAGCGCCAACGGGAAGAGCTCCTCCTTCAGGGGCTTGGCTGTTACAGAATTGGACTATCGTACGTCCTCCTTCGAGTGCAAGGGCTGCTCCAACCGGTGCGAGATCGTCGAGATCAAGACGGGACGCGAGCTGCTTGCCCGATGGGGCGGCCGTTGCGGGAAATGGGATGTGTAAGGGGGTTGCTGGGCTATGATCGAAGGGGTTGTGACGAAACCGCTCCGACTGATCCCCGACGAGCGTGGGTTTCTGATGGAGATGCTCCGCAGCGACGAAGAGATCTTTGAGAGGTTTGGCCAGTCCTACATCACGGCGGCTTTTCCAGGCGTCGTGAAGGCCTGGCACTACCATAAGAAGCAGACCGACCACTTCGTCTGCGTGCACGGCATGGCCAAGGTTGTGCTGTACGACCAGCGAGAGGGCTCGCCGACCCGGGGGCAGGTCCAGGAGTTCTTCATCGGCGAGAGGAACCCTCTGATGGTGAAGATACCCCCCATGGTGATGCACGGCTTCAAGGCCGTGGGCACCGACACGGCCATGATCATCAATTTCCCCACCGAGCTGTACAACTACCGGGAGCCGGACGAGCACCGGGTGCCGTGGGACTCGCCGGATATACCCTACGATTGGAACCTGCACAACGGCTGAGCCACCTCCCTCTCCCCCTGGGAGAGGGTCGGGGTGAGGGCTGAGTTGTTGTCAACTGACGAGCGTGTGCAATGAAGGTCCTTATCAACGCCAAACTGAGCGACGAGCAGATCGCTTCCCTGCGACAGTTGAGCCCTCAACTGGAGGTGGTGCGGGAGGTGGACCCCGAGCGGGCGCGGCAGGAGCTGCGGGACGCCGAGATCCTCCTCTGCTTCCAGCTGCCCGGTCCCCTGGAGGAGGCCGGAGCGCTCCGCTGGATCCAGTTGGTGAGTGCCGGCGCGGAGCACATCATGGAGGCGGGGATCGAGGGCAGCGACGTCCTGGTGACCACCGCTTCGGGCATTCACGGCACGGCCATGGCGGAGTACACCCTAGGCGTCATGGTTATGCTGGCTCGCAGAATGCCTTTGGTCGTGCGCGAGGCGGAGCGGCACCAGTGGAAGCCAAGCCGGCTCCGCACCTATTACGGCGAGGAGCTGTGGGGCAAGACCTTGGGGATCCTGGGGTTGGGCGCCATCGGGCAGAGAGTGGCGACGGTGGCTCGCTGCCTGGGGATGCGGGTGATCGGCCTGCGCCGCTCCGGGGGCAGCGAGGGGCTGCCCCAGGGGCTGGTGGACGCGGTGTACGGGCCCGAAGGGCTGGTGGAGCTGCTGTCGCAGAGCGATTTCGTCCTTGTGGCGCTGCCGCTCACGCGGGAGACGCGCGGCTTGTTGGGAGAGAGAGAGCTGCGCGCCATGAAGTCCAGCGCCTACCTGATCAACGTGGCGCGAGGCCGGATCGTGGACGAGTCGGCGCTGGCCAGAGCCCTCCGCGAGGGATGGATAGCGGGCGGGGCCTTCGACGTCTTCGCCCAGGAGCCCTTGCCCCCGGACAGCGAGATCTGGGACCTGCCTAACCTGATCGTGACACCTCACATCGCGGGGGGCACCCTGCCCTACCTGGATCGGGCCGCGGAGCTGTTCCGGGAGAACCTGGGGCGCTACCTGGCCGGCCGGCCGCTGGTCAACGTCCTGGACAAGCAGAGGGGTTACTGATTTGTGGGTCCCACTAGAGGGACGGGGCCATGTCTGGGGCGATCGGCGTGTTCGATTCGGGCGTCGGCGGTCTGACCGTCCTGCGGGAGTTGCAGCGGGCGCTGCCGTGGGAATCCACTATATACCTGGGCGATAGCGCCCGCGTGCCTTACGGGGGACTGCCCCCGGAGATCATTTCCCGCTACACCCTGGAATGCCTGGATTACCTCTACGACCAGGGGGTCAAAGCGCTGGTCCTCGCCTGCAACAGCGCGACGGCGGCGGCGTTGGAGCCGGCCCAGGCGAGCTTCCCGGTGCCGGTGATCGGCGTCATCGACGCAACCGCGAGAACGGTGGCCGCCTCCGGCCGCGCTCGTGTGGGGGTGCTGGGAACGGAGGCCACCGTCGCCAGCGGCGAGTACCTGCGGGCGATCCTGAGTCATCGAGAGGGGTTGGATGTGCTCCAGCAAGCGTGCCCCCGGCTTGCCGGCCAGGTGGAGGCGGGGGAGCTCGCCACTCGCAAGACTGAGATGCTGCTGGAGGGGTACCTGCGGCCGCTGCGGGAGCAGGGCATCGACACCCTGGTGCTGGGCTGCACCCACTACGGGTTCCTGAGGCCGCTGATCCAACGGCTGATGGGGCCCGATGTGGAGCTGGTGGAGTGTGGACCCTCGGTAGCAGCGACGCTGGCTGCCTTGATGGCGGAAGGCTCTGTGGACGGGGCCGAGGGGAGGCAGCCGGTGCACCGGTTGCTCACCACGGGGGAGGCGGAAGCCTTCCGGCGGGTGGCCTCCACCCTCTGGCCGGAGGGCCTGCCGGAGATCGAAGAAGTGACGGTTGGGGTGGCTGATGGCGCGGTTCGTAGACAGGCTGCTTGACTGCAGCCGGCTGAAGGATTCCCTGGTTTGCGTGGGGCTGGACGTCGACCCGGAACGGATCCCCGAGCCGCTGCGCGGGCGCGGCGACTGGGTATATGAGTTCAATCGTGGCATAATTGAGGCGACGTCCGACCTGGTGTGCGCCTACAAGCCGAACCTGGCCTTCTACGAGGCCTTGGGCCTTTCGGGGTTGGAGGCGCTGGGGAGAACCTTGAAGTCGATGCCCCCGGACGTTCTGGTCGTTGGGGATGCCAAGCGGGGGGATGTGGGGCACACGGCCGGGGCCTACGCGCGGGCTCTGTTCGATGAGTTCGGCTTCGACGCGGTCACGGTGAACCCCTACCTGGGCAGAGACTCGGTGGAGCCGTTCCTGACCCACGAGGACCGGGGGGTCTTCCTGCTGTGCAAGACCTCCAACCCGGGGTCGGGCGACTTTCAGGACCTGGCCTGCGAGGTGCCCGAGGGCACCCTGCCGCTGTACCAGGTGGTCGCTCTGCGGGCGCGGGAGTGGAACGTCCGAGGGAACCTGGGGCTGGTGGTAGGGGCAACCTACCCTGAGCAGCTGGCGGCGGTGAGGCGGCTGGCCCCGGAGTTGCCGCTGCTGATCCCGGGGATCGGGGCCCAGGCCGGCGATCTGGAGCGGACGGTGGCGGATGGTACCGACGGCGCGGGGGAGAGAGTGCTGATCAACTCCTCTCGACAGGTGATCTTCGCATCCTCGGGGGCGGATTGGAGAGAGGCGGCCCGTGGCGCCGCGGGCCGGCTGCGGGACGCCGTCAACGGCTACCGGCGGGGCAAGGCGAGCACTGAGGACTGAGGGCTCCCTCTCCCAAAGGGTGAGGGCTACTTCCCTCTCCCTTTGGGAGAGGGTCAGGGTGAGGGCTGTTTGGTTGGCAACGTCCCAGCCCTCACCCGCCTTTCGGGCGGCCTCTCCCAAAGGGAGAGGCGGTTGCCGCAATACTCTGTAGGATAGGAATAGGTTCGTCCCGCGCGCACCGTGGAGTGTCGCGAAGGGAGTACCTCGAATGGTTATGGAGATCAGACTCGGCGACATAATAAGGTTGCGGAAGCCGCATCCCTGCGGTGGTACCGACTGGGTCGTGGTGCGGCTCGGCGCCGACATCGGCCTCCGATGCCTCAAGTGCGAGCACAGGGTCCTGCTCGATCGGGCGGTGCTGGAGCGTCGCATGAAGCAGTTCGTTTCCAGGGCCACTGCCCCCGCGGATCTTCATAACCTCGCCGGCCGGAACCAGGCTTGAGCGGGGAGACGGTGACGCTGGAAAGACAGTCGGCGGGCTCGATCTGGGGGAACCGGCCCTTCATCCTGCTGTGGACGGCGCAGGCGATCTCCCAGACGGCCCAGAATGCGATCTGGTTCGCCCTGATGGTGCTGGTCGAGGAGACCACTCACTCCACCACACAGATTGGGCTGGCCATAGTCTCCTTCATCCTGCCCTCGATCATCTTCACCGTGCCGGCTGGGGTGCTGGTGGACCGCATCGATAAGCGGTTGGTGCTGGTCTCCACCAACTGGCTTCGCGCCTTCGTGGTGCTCGGGTACCTCGTGTTCAACACGTCCGTGGCCGCGGTTTATGCCGTGACCTTTGTCTTCTCCATCATCAGCCAGTTCTTTCTTCCTGCTGAGGCGGCCATGATCCCCACGCTGGTGGGGAGGGAGAGGTTGATCACCGCCAACTCGCTGTTCAACCTGACCTTCACCATCTCCCAGTTGGTCGGGATCGTCTTCATGGCGCCCATCATCATCAAGTTCTTTGGCACCGGCACCCTCTTCGTGCTGATCGCCCTCCTGTTTGCGCTGTGCGGCGCCCTGGTGTTTCCACTGCCCTCTCGGACCAGAACCCACGCGGAGGGAATGGCCGAAGAGGAGATCCAGGCAGTCCGGCGCTTCTTTTTCGATCTGCGGGAGACCTGGCATTTCCTGGTAACGGACCGCGTGGCGACTATCGCGATGGTGGTCCTGACCAGCGGCGCCACCCTCACCCTGATCACGGCGATGCTGGCCCCCAGGTACGTGGTCACCGTGGTTGGGATCCGGGCCGACGATACCGTCTACATCCTGGCGCCGGCCGGCTTCGGGATGGCCCTTGGGGCGCTGTTAATCGGCCGGTTGAGCCGGATGTTGGCCAAGGAGTTGCTGGTGGTGGTGGGTACCGGTGGCGTGGCTCTGGGCATGGGTCTGTTGGCGGCGGTGAGCCCCCTGGGAAGCTCCCTCCTCCCGCCGGCGATGGCGGTGGTCGGCCAACTGGGGCTATCGGGGGTGGTCGGCTTGACGGCCGCGGTGATGTTGATCGCGGCCGTCACGGGTTTCGCCCTCTCCTTGGTGCTGATCCCCTCTCAGACCATCCTCCAGGAGCAGGCACCGGTGGCCAGCCGCGGCCGCATCTTCGCCGTGCAGATCATGCTGGGAAACCTGGCGTCTCTGCTGCCGCTGGTGTTCGTGGGCGGGCTGGCCGACGTCATCGGGGTCTCCTGGGTGATGGGGCTGCTGGCGGTGGCGATGTTTGTCCTGGGATGGGTGACCTTCAGGTCGTACAGGTCTCGGATATGGGGGGAGCCGACCGCCCCGGCGGCTTGACTCTGAGCCTCCCCATGCTATAATTGTACTGTTGGCCGTGATTCCATGCCCCCGTGGCGGAATAGGTATACGCGGCAGGTTGAGGGCCTGTGTCCGAAAGGACGTGCTGGTTCGAGTCCAGTCGGGGGCACCCAAAGTTGACCACGAAATCTTCGCCGCGGGCGAAGGTTTTGCTTTTTGGGCGAATAGCTCAGCTGGTCAGAGCGTCCGGTTTACACCCGGAAGGTCACAGGTTCAAACCCTGTTTCGCCCACTAGCTACGCTGGTCTAGGCTTGCAGCTAGGCCAGTCTTTTTAGCGCCCTTATCAGGCACTTGGGCGCTCTTGCGAGTTCTACCCCAACGGATACCCCAGCGGGCCATTTCTACCCTCGCAGAGCGGCTTCCATGGCCGCCGTCGCTTCCCTCTGCATGTCGGGGAGGACGTGGGAGTAGATGTTGAGGGTGATGCTGATGTTGGAGTGGCCCAGCATCTCGCTGACAACCTTGGCCGGTACCCGCTTCCGAAGGAGCAGGGTGGCGGTGCGCGGCGGAAGGTCGCGGAATCGAATCGGGTGAAGCCACGTCTTTGCCGGCAGGGGCTTGAAGCAGCGACCAAGCAGACTGGACACTCTATCGGTGGCCGCAGAGGGTCGCGCCTCGCCTGGATGGCATCCACTCTGGCCGGTGCAGCCCACGGGTGCTCCCCTGCGGTCTGCTGGGAAGCAGCCACACGGCCGACATTTGGTATGAGACGTGCTGTGCTAGCTGCTAGGCGGCTAGGCGGGGGGTGCCCGTCACGTTTCCGGGAAACCCTTGAGCTGGCTGTAGCCGTTCCTCCCGGAGCCCGCTGACTAGCTCACGCCCATTTGCCGCTTTTCGCCCTACAGGCTGGCGGCCACCCGGAAACGTGACGGGCACC
>JAJZQR010000239.1 GCA_021806765.1 Chloroflexota bacterium
ATGGTAGAAGTACTTGCCCAGGTCGCGGTGTCGGGCCTCCTTCTGGGCGGCGTCTATGCCTTGATCAGCATCGGGCTCACCCTCATCTTCGGCGTCATGCGGGTGGTGAACTTCGCGCACGGCGAGTTCCTGATGATCGCCATGTACGCCACCTTCTGGCTGTTCCAGCTCTACGGCCTGGATCCTTACGTCTCGATCTTCATAGTCACCGCGGTGCTCTTCCTGGTGGGGCTCCTCACCCAGGCAACGATCGTGCGTCCTGTCCTGCGGGGCTCGCCCGCCATGCAGATCTTCGCCACCGTGGGTCTGTCCATCGTGCTGCAGAATGCTGCCCTGGTGGTCTGGAAGGCGGACTACCGCTCTGTCGACACCGCCTACTCCAGGGCTGTGCTCTCCTTCGGACCGCTGCAGGTCGGTGTTTCCAGGCTGGTGGCCTTCCTGGTGGCTCTGGCCATCACCGTCGCCCTCTTCTACTTCCTCAAGAAGACCTATCTGGGCAAAGCGATCCGGTGCGTGGCGCAGGACAGGACGGCGGCGCTCTTGATGGGCATCAACATCAGCCGCATCAACCTGATCACCTTCGGCATAGGAACGGCCCTGGTGGGCGTGGCCGGCGCCGTTCTCATGCCGATCTACCCGACCTTCCCGACAGTGGGCACCTACTTCGTGCTGATAGCCTTTGTGGTGGTGGTGCTGGGCGGGATGGGCAACGTGACCGGGGCCTTCCTGGGGGGACTGATCATCGGATTGGTGGAGGCGTTCAGCGGCTTCTACGTGCCGGCGCTGAAGGAGGCCATCTACTTCGTCGTCTTCATCCTCGTCCTGCTGATCCGGCCCACCGGCCTCTTTGGCGTCGTGGGCGCCGAGGAGGTGGGCCTGAAATGAGCATGACGAAAACCGGCAGGAGCGTATCGCCATACGCCCCTGCGAAGCCCAGCCGGTTCGGCACCGACTTCTACGTCACCCTGGCGCTGGTGGTGATCCCGGCCTTCCTCGCTCTGGTGGTGAAGGACAAGTTCTACCTCCACGTCCTGATCATGATGCTGTTCTACGCGGCTGCTAGCTCCGCCTGGAACATCATCGGAGGTTTCGGGGGGCAGCTCTCCCTGGGCCACGCTGCCTTCTTCGGGATCGGAGCCTATACCTCCACCCTCCTCTTTATCGACTTCGGCATTTCGCCCTGGATCGGGATGCTGGCCGGCGCGGGGATTTCGATGGTTATCGCCGCGATCATCGGGTATCCCGCCTTCCGGCTGCGAGGGCCGTTCTTCACTCTGGTGACCATCGCCTTCGCCGTGGTGCTCCGGATCCTGGCGGTGAGCGCGCAGGACATCACCAAGGGGTCCATTGGCCTCAGCGTGCCCTTCCGCCCTTCTCCCCAGAACTTCATCTTCCGGGATCTCTCCACCTATGCCTTCGTGGCCCTGGGCTTCATGGTGATCATGATCCTGGTGAGCCTGTGGATCGAGCGCTCCCGCATTGGCTACTACCTGGCTGCCATCAGGGAGAACGAGGAGGCGGCACAGGCACTCGGGGTGAACACCACCCGTTACAAGTTGATCGCGCTGCTGGTCAGCGCTTGCTTCACGTCGCTGGCCGGAACCTTCTACGCCCAGTACATTGCCTACATCGAGCCCTACGGCATCTTTGCCCTCGACTTCTCCGTACTGCTGGCGATGATGGCCATCATTGGCGGAATGGGGACGGTGTGGGGGCCGGTAGCGGGTGCGTTCATCGTGACGCCCCTCGGTGAGTTCCTTCGAGCAACTCTGGGCGGAGAGCTGCAGGGGCTGTATCTCGTGATTTACGGCACCGTGCTGATACTGATAGTGATCCTGCTGCCCAGTGGCGTGGTGCCCTCCATCGTCGAGAGGCTGAATCGTGGCTCCAGGCAAGGGGTGGCGAGGGCCTCGGTTGCGGCAAAGGAGGCGCCATGATCCTGAAGGTGGAAGGCGTCACCAAGACCTTTGGGGGACTGGCGGCCCTGAAGGCGGTTAGCTTCGAGGTCGCCGAGGGGACTATTCTGGGTCTCATAGGGCCCAACGGCGCAGGCAAGACCACCCTCTTCAACGTGATCTCCGGCTTCTACGCCCCTGACGAAGGCGAGGTGCTGTTCGCCGGCGCGCCAGTCAGTCACCTGAAAGCCTACGACATCTGCCATCGCGGGCTGGCGAGGACCTTCCAGGTCGTCAAGCCCTTCGGCAACCTCACCGTGCTTCAGAACGTGATGGTGGGCAGCTTCCTACGGGCATCCGGCTCCCGGCAGGCCGGAGAGCAAGCCATGGAGGTGTTGGAGTTCGTTGGTCTGGCCGGTCAAGAGGGCAAAGCGGCTCGGAGCCTCACTATCTCGGACCGCAAGCGGCTTGAGGTGGCGAGGGCCCTGGCGACTCGCCCGCGGGTGTTACTGCTGGACGAGGTGATGGCGGGGCTCAACCCGACGGAGCTGGCGGAAATGGTGGAGATAATGAGGCGGATCCGCCAGAGTGGGGTGACGCTCATAGTCATAGAGCACATCATGGCGGCCATCATGACCGTCTCGGAAAGGATCCTGGTGCTGCACCACGGCGAGAAGATCGCCGAAGGACCTCCCAAAGAGGTGGCGAGGGACAAGCGGGTGATCGACGCCTACCTCGGAGAGGAGTACCTCCTTGCTTAGAGTAGAGAACATCGACGTGGCCTACGGCGACGTGCAGGTGCTCCACGGGATGTCGCTGGTCGTGGAGGAGGGGGAGATCGTGGCCCTGGTGGGGGCCAACGCCGCAGGCAAGACCACCACTATCAACACCATCTCAGGGATCATCCGGCCCCGGGTCGGCTCCATCTCCTTCCGGGGACGGCGGATCGACCGGATGAACCCTTACGACGTCGTGGCCCAGGGACTGGTGCAGGTGCCCGAGGGCCGGCGGCTCTTCCCCTACATGACGGTGCTGGAGAACCTGGAGCTGGGGGCCTACAGCAGTGGGGCCCGCCGGCAGAGGGCGAAGACCCTGGAGATGGTCTTCGGGCTGCTGCCGGTCCTGCAGGAGCGGCAGGGGCAGCTGGCAGGGTCCCTCTCCGGGGGCGAACAGCAGATGCTGGCCATCGGCCGGGGCTTGATGGCCCTTCCCAGGCTGCTGATGCTGGACGAGCCCTCCCTGGGGCTGGCTCCCTTGATGGTCAAGCAAATCCTGGATACGGTGAAGAACGTCAACGCCCGAGGGATGACGGTGTTGCTGGTGGAGCAGAACGTCCAGCATTCCCTCCGGCTGGCCCACCGGGGCTACGTCCTGGAGAACGGGAGGATCGTCCTGGAGGGTAAGGGCGAGGAGTTGCTGGGCACCCCCCATCTGAGGAAGGCATACCTGGGGATGTAAAAGGGACGGGGGGAGATCCCCTCTCCCCGTCTCCCCGTCGCCGCTACGCTGCTTTCTTCTCCCCTCGCGGTGCCGTCTTCGGGTTCACCACGTTCTGGGGATTCCCGTCCAGGAAGCTTCGGACGTTGCTCAGCGTGGTGTCGATGATCCGCTGCATCGCCTCCCAGCTGTCGAAGGCGATGTGGGGAGTCACCACCACGTCCTCCCGCCGCAGCAACAGGTGCTGGCGCAGCAGCATCCGCAGCTTCTCCTCCGCCTGGGGGGCCCGCAGCAGCTGTTTCTCCTCCTCCACCAGTTCCTCGCCCTCGATCACGTCCAGTCCCGCTCCGGCGAGCAACCCCTCGTCCAGGGCCCAGAGCAGGGCGTCGGTGTCCACCAGTCCGCCTCGGGCCGTGTTGATCAGCAGGGCTCCCCGCTTCACCAGCCTCAGGTTGTCCCGGTTGATCAGGTGGTAGGTGCTGGCATTGAGGGGGGCATGGAGGCTGATGATGTCCGACTGGCGGAGCAACTCCTCCAGCGGCAGGTACTCGAAGCCCAGCACCTCGGATATCAGCCGGTCCGGCCGGACGTCGAAGGCCAGCACCCTCATCCCGAAACCCTTGGCGATCCTGATGGCATGCAGCCCTATGTGGCCGGCCCCCACTACTCCCAGGGTCTTGCCGTGGAGGTCGAAGCCCCGCAATCCTTCCAGGGAGAAGTTGCCCTGGAGGGTGCGAAGGTAGGCCTGGTGGATCTTGCGGGAGAGCGACAGGATCAGGCCGAAGGCATGCTCGGCCACCGTCGTCTCACCGTAGTAGGGAACGTTGGATACCAGGATCCCTCGCTGGTTGCAGGCCTCCATGTCGATGTGGTCGAAGCCGGTGGATCGGGTGGCGATCAGCACCAGCTGGGGCAGCGCTTCGATGGCCTCCCGATCCACCTCGGACCGGATGAAGACCGAGAGGATCGAGGCGTCGGCGATTTGCGGAAGACGCTTCTTCTCCAGGGGGTCGCGAAAATAGCGGACATCCATCCCCTCCAACCCTTCGGAGAGCCTGTTCCTTTCCCACTCCTCCACCTCGAAGAAGGCGATCTTCGGGGTAGAGCTGTTGGCCGTCTTCTTGGAGCTGTTAGCCATTAGCCTTCCTCAGGCAGCTAGGTAATCTGGACGATGGTCAGCCGGCGCGTCCCCATGGGGGTCTCGACGTCCACCGTCTCCCCCGGACGGTGGCCCATGAGCGCCCTCGCCACCGGGGATTGATTGGAGATTCGTCCCAGGGCCGGCTCGGCCTCCATGGCCCCCACGATAGCGTACTGCTCCTCCTCGCCTGTCTCGTCCCTGAGGGTAACCGTGGAGCCGATCTCCACCGAGGGCCAGGCGGTGGTGACCGCTACCTCCACCACTTCGGCCTGGGCCAGCAGTCTCTCCAGGCTAGCGATGCGGCCCTCGACGAAGGCCTGTTCCTCGCGGGCAGACAGGTACTCCGGGCTGTCCCACACGCCGACTTCTCGTGCGGCCCGGAGCCGTTCGGATAGCTCATGGCGGCGCACCGTCCGCAGGTAGTCCAGTTCCGCCATCAGTCGCGCGTACCCTGTAGGTGTCAAGACTCTTTCGGGGTCCCCCATGACCTCTCACCTCCTCTGGCCCGCTTCCGGCCATCGCTCCTGAACGAGCCTCTTTCGACCTTCCACTCTCGACGGTCAGCATCTCTCTGATGCCTGGTAGCTGTCGATGGAGGGCTGAAGATTCGCGGATGGCACTTATCGGGGCAAGAGCCGTGCCAAGAAGGAAGTCTTCTTAGTCGGGCACATCTCTTGCCCGCTGTTACCACTCCCACCCAGCGACTCGGGAGGCGGAGAGGGGATCTAGGAGGGATCATGGCAGTCGGTAAAAGCCCTCGGGCGAGAGAGAATTTCAGAATAGTTGGTTTGTCAGAGAGTCTGTCCGTGCCGGTAGAGCGGCTGAGGCGGGGATGCGATCCGTCGACGCTGCCCTTCAAGACCACGGAGGAGGTGGAGCCTCTACTGGGTACCGTCGGTCAGGAGAGGGCGGTAAGCGCCATCGAGTTTGGCGTAGACGTGGTCTCCAGCGGATTCAACATCTTCGTTGCCGGCCCGCCAGGTTCCGGCCGGAACACCACCGCCTGCACCTATGTGGAACAGGTGGCCCGCACACAGCCGGTCCCGGACGACTGGCTGTACGTGCACAACTTCGATGACCCCTACCATCCCCAGGCGATTCGGCTCCCGGCGGGGGAGGGTTCCGAGCTGGCCAGGCGGATGGACGAACTGGTGGAGTCCGCCCGCAGGGAGATCCCCCGGGCCTTCGAAAGCGAGGACTACGAGCGGCGCCGAAACGACATCCTGACCCAGCTCCATCAGCGGCAGCAGGCCCTCTACAGCCAGATCCAGGAGAGCGCCAAGGCCCAGGGGTTTGCCATCGAGCTGACACCGGCGGGCATCCTGACGGTGCCCCTGGTGGACGACCATCCCCTCTCTACCGAGGAGTACGATAAGCTTCCCCCGGAGACCAAGGAGGATCTGGAGCGACGCGGCGATGAGCTGCGGGGTCGTCTGGAGCAGGCCCTTCACGAGGGGCGGCAGCAGGAGAAGGAGGCGACGGAGCGGCTGCGGGATCTGGAACGGGAGGTGGCTCTCTTCGCCGTCGGCCATCTCTTCGATGAGCTGAGAGACCGCTACCGGGATCACCCCGACGTTCTAGAGTATCTGAGGCAGGTCCAGGAAGACATCCCGGAGCATCTGGACGACTTCCGTACCGGGCAGCCGCCACAGCCGGAAGGGCTCCCCGCGGCGCTGGCCGAGCTTCAGGGCAGCGCGCGGGAGGAGCACCTGTCTCGCTACAAGGTGAACGTCTTCGTGGACAACAGCGAGACGAAGGGCGCCCCGATGGTACAGGAGCACTACCCCACCTACTATAACCTGATGGGTCGCCTGGAGTACCAGGCTCGCTTCGGTGCCATGACCACCGACTTTCGCCAGATCAAGGCGGGCGCCCTCCAGAGGGCCAACGGGGGCTACCTGGTGCTGGATGCCCTGGAGGTGCTCCTCAGCCCCCTGGCCTGGGACGCCCTGAAGAAAGCCCTTCAGACCCGAGAGTCCCGGATCGAGAACATCGGTGAGCAGTTCAGCCCCATTCCGGCGGCCACGCTCCGGCCCGAGCCGATCCCTCTGAACGTCAAGGTAGTGATGGTGGGGAACCCCTACATCTATTACCTGCTCTACCACCTGGACGAGGACTTCCGGAAGCTGTTCAAGGTGAAGGCCGACTTCGGCCCGGACATGGACAGGTCGGAGGATCACATCCTCAGGTATGCCGGCTTCATCAGCCGGCAGGTGCGAGAGCGGGGTCTCCTCCACTTCGACCGAACCGGCGTCGCGAGGATAGTGGAGTACGGCTCGCGGCTGGTGGAGGATCAGCTGAAGCTCTCCACCCGGCTGGCCGACGTGGCGGACATGGTGGTCGAAGCCAGCTATTGGGCGAGCAAGAACGGTCGATCTCTGGTGACCGCGGAGGATGTGGATCAGGCCATCGTCCACAAGGAGTATCGATCCAACCTGATCGAGGAGCGAATCCAGGAGTTCATCGAAGACGGAACCATAATGATCGACACCGAGGGGCTGCGGCCCGCTCAGGTCAACGGTCTCTCCGTCATCGACCTTGGGGACTACTCTTTCGGCCGTCCCTCCCGCATCACTGCCCGAACCTCCCTGGGGGCCGAGGGCGTCGTCAACATCGAGCGGGAGATCGAGCTGTCCGGCCCCATCCACTCCAAGGGGGTCTTGATCCTGGCGGGGTACCTGGCCGGCAAGTATGCCCAGGACTACCCGCTGGCCCTCTCCGCCACCCTGACCTTCGAGCAGGTCTACGAGGAGGTGGACGGTGACAGCGCCTCCTCCACGGAATTGTACGTCCTGCTCTCGGCCCTCTCGGGGCTGCCCCTGAAGCAGGGCATCGCGGTTACCGGCTCGGTGAATCAGATCGGCCAGGTCCAGGCCGTCGGTGGGGTCACCCGAAAGGTCGAGGGCTTCTACGAGGTGTGCAAGGCCAAGGGGCTCACCGGCGAACAGGGGGTGATCCTGCCCGAGTCCAACGTGAAGAACCTGATGTTGAAGGACGAGGTGGTGCAGGCCGTCCGCGATGGCAAGTTCCATCTCTGGGCGGTGCGCACCGTCGATGAGGGGATCGAACTGCTCACCGGGGTTGCGGCCGGGGAGCAGAAGGCGGACGGTCGTTACCCCAAAGGGACGGTGCACCAGCTGGTGGACGCCAGGCTGAGGGAGTACGCCCAGCGGCTCAAGGAGTTCGGCGGTCCAGCGGAACGGCGGGAGACGCTGCGGCAGCGGGAAAAGAAGGCCGCCTGACGGGAGACGGGGAGACGGGGAGACGGGGGGATTCCCTCTCCCTCTGGGAGAGGGTCAGGGTGAGGGCGGGCCGCCAGTCTTGTAGTAACGGCTTATGATGGTTAGCAACTGAATCGGGTAATGCTGTCCTTCGACGCCCGCCACTAAAGGGGCGGGCTGAGGGAGCCCAGCCCACCATTATCCGATCAGGCTGTCAACCTTCATGGGTCGTTACTACAGACTCAGCCCCTACGAGAACACCTGCCGAATCGCGGCCACCTGTCGCGGGTGGATCGCAGCCTTGCCGGCGTAGCCCATCTCCCTGGCCCGCCGGGCCTCCTCTATGAGCCACTCCCGATCCCCCGGCTTCCGGTAAGGAGCATCGACGGCGGCCGCTCCTGCCAGGGCGGCAGCGACGGCGAGACCGCGGCGCTCTTCGGTGCCCAGCTCTGCCAGTTTCTCGCCC
>JAJZQR010000240.1 GCA_021806765.1 Chloroflexota bacterium
GATGGACGGGAGACTACGCTCCTTCGGGCGGACTATGCCGTCCGGGCGGTGCAGCTACCTGCCGGCAGCCATAGGGTCCGCTTCTCCTACGAGCCTCTCTCCCTCAAGCTCGGTCTCGGTTTGACCGTTCTCGGCCTCGCTGCGCTGGTGGCGCTGCTGCTGCCCCGCCGTCTGCTCCGGCGTCGCTGACCCCCCTGAACGATCCCTATCCCGTGACTTGCTGCAATTTGCGGCAGTTGCGAGGTAGGTGTTCGACCGATGGGTGCTGAGTGCTGAGTGCTAGCTCCTGAGTCCTCAGCACCCAGCACCCAGCACTCAGCACTACTTGAAGCTCCCAACGACTCGACCGCGTGAGTCTCATGATTGATCGGTCGGGTCCCACCTCCACAGCTGGCCGCCCAGCGTCAGGGCGTAGACGACCCCGTTCTCGAGGAATCGGGGCGAAGGCGCTACGGCCACCGGGGAGCGATCACCCAGGGTTTCTCCCAGCCTCTGCCACCTGGCGCCTTCGTCCTGAGAAACGAAGACACCGTCGCCGCCGGCCGCCAGCAGCGTGTGGCTTCGAGCGAAGTCGGGGACAGCGACCAGGGAAACCACCGGGAGGCCATGGGTTCCGACCCAGGCCGGCAGCCAGATGGGCCTTATCCCCTCGCGCGTTCGCTCCGTGGCATCGGGAACGATGTGATAGACGGCCTCGGCGTTACCTATGAAGAACTTCTGGTCCTGGCTGAAGGTGTCCGGCACTGCCAGAATCGCCGTCCTGGTGTCGCTGTCCCTGGAGAAGAGGAGCGACCAGGGCGCATCGGGCAGGGTGCGGCTCCAAACCCGCAGCCGGCCTCGCCGGTAGTACAGGGGCACCCGCCAGGTGGCTACCAGCAGGACGTGCTTCCCATCGGCGTCGAGGGCGAGGGTGGCCGCCACCAGAGTCTCGTCGTCGGCGGGAGCCTCCAGCGGGCTCCAATTGGCTCCTCCATCTGCAGACCAGTAAACCGCATTGGCCGCTGCTGCAGCCATGACGCTATCCTCGGAGAAGGTCGGGGACAGGGCCAGCAGGTTCAACCCCTGGCCGCTCAAGCCCAACCCGTGCCAGCTGGCTCCCCGGTCGAGGCTCTGGTAAAGGCCATTGGAGGTGGTGGCGTAGAGCCGTCCGTCGGTGGCGAAGGAGGGGGAAAGGGCCAGGGCGCTGATGGTGATCCCCTGAATTCCGGCTGAAGCCGGTTGCCAGCTCTGGCCGCTGTTCTCGGAGCGGAACACCCCCTCGGTGAGTCCCCAGGTGAAGAGGGTGGAATCGGAGTCGAACTCTGGTGACAGGGCGAGGTTGACCAGATAGGTGGCGTCCAACCCCTGGTTGGCTCTCTCCCAGCTCCTCCCGCCGTCCCGGGACTCGATCACGCCTCCACCGACCAGCCCTGCCAGGATGACCCGGCCGGCGGGCTCTGCTTCGGCACCCCTGTCGGAGACGGCGAGGCTCAGCACCATCTCAGGCTCAGCGGCAACGAGGCTCCACGATTGCCCCCCATCGGGGGACAGGCTGATGCCCTGACCGACGGCTGCGGCTATCACCGGGTCCTGGGGGAACTCGGGAGAGAGGGCGAGGGCGTTGATGGACAGGTCCGGCAGACCGGAGTTGAGGGAGTGCCAGCTGGCCCCGCCGTCGGCGGAGCCGAGTATGCCCTCCTTCTCCGTTCCCGCAAAGATCCTGCGGTCGGTGGCAAAGTTCGGTGAGATCACCAGACACTGGATGCTGTTGTCGGGTTGAGATGCCCAGACCTGCTTCCAGGAGTTGCCACCGTTGGTGGTCTGCTGAAGCCCGCCCTCCGTAGCGACGAAGGCGGTTCGGTCCTTTTCGAAGGCGGGTGACATGGCCAGGCCGATGACGGAGAGGTCCGGCAACCCGGAATTGCACGGTTTCCACTCATCGCCCCCGTTTCCCGAGAAGAACACGCCGTCGGCCAGGGTGCCGGCCATGACGGCGATGCCGCCGGCAGTGGGGACAGCGGCCAGGGCAACCACGCCGGATCCATCGCCCACCCGGCCCAGGAGGGTCCAGCTATCCCCTCCGTCGGTGGAACGATGCACGCCTCCATCCGCTGCTCCCGCGAACAGGGTGCGATCCTTCGGGAAGAACGGAGAGCAGACGATGGACTGGGCAGCGAAGCTGCTGAGCGGATCGCCGCTGATCTTCCAACTCTTGCCGCCATCCTCCGAGCGGAAGATGCCGGCATTGGTGGCTGCAAAGGCCAGTTGGTCCTTCCGGAAATCCGGAGATAGGACTATCGCTGGAATGGTGCCACCCTGGCGTCCAGTCAGGGGAACCCAATGACCCACTTGATCCCCTCCCTTGGCTCGCAAGCCCCCTTCTTGGACCGACGGGGGTCTGCGGTAATCTGCGAACGCCCGTGCATCGGCGACGGTGTCGCCGGGAGGACGGACGATGATCGACCGGATGAAGGTCTCGGAGGCCTGATAATAGCAGCTTGCGGCGCGAATGCCTACCCCACCGAAGCGCCCGCGATTTCCCAGTTGACGAGAAGGGGGGATCGTACTACACTGCCGACTGTCGACAGTAGTCGGGATCCTGTCGCCAATACTGCAAGGTGGTGTTCGGCAGATGGATCAGGCCGTCTTCCCCTCCCTCCAGCAGAGCACCCTGCGGATGTCCGCCCTCAGCGTCATTCGGGACAACATCCTCAGCGGGGCGCTCCGGCCGGGGCAACAGTTGGTTCAGGCGGAGATCGCGGCTCAGATGAACGTCAGCCGTGCCCCTATCCGTGAGGCCTTGCGGCAGTTGGAAGAAGAGGGGCTCGTCGAGAGTATTCCCTATCGGGGTACCTTCGTATCCAGGGTGACGCAACGCGACATCCTCGAACTGTACAGCCTCCGGGGGGCTCTGGAGTCCATGGCGGCGCGGCTGGCCATCTCTCGCTGCAACGAGCAGGACATCGCCCAGTTGGAGGCTATCGTCGCCCGCATGTCGGAGGCCGCGGACGCAGCCGACTATCAGGCCATCAACGTAGCCGATCTGGAGTTTCACACTCAGCTGTGCGTTCTCTCCGATCACCAGCATCTGTTGAGAACCTGGAAGATCAACGCCAACCTGATCCGGCGGATCCTCTCCTTCCGCAACAGGCTCAGCACCCCCCATGTGGTCGTCGCCATGCACAAGCCCATCGTGGAGGCCATCGGGAACAGGGATGCGGTTGCGGCCCAGCGGGCCATCGAGGCCCACTGTATCGACTCGGGCGAAGCCCTGTCCTCCATCTGGCCCGACGACGAGGCCGATCTCGGTAGAGAGGTTGCCCACATCTATGCGGATCTTGGTCATTAACCCGAACACCTCCGTTGCCATGACCCGGGCCATCGCCCGGGAGTTGCTGGCGGTGAAGAGGCCGGACACCGAACTGGAGGTGGTGAACCCCGAGGAGGGGCCCGAGGCCATCGAGTGCGCCTACGACGAGAGTCGGGCCGTCCCAGAGATGCTCAAGTTGGTCCAGAAGGCCCCCGAGCAGGGGTTCGATGCCGTGGTCATCGCCTGCTTCTCCGATCCCGGTCTGGACGCCGCCCGGGAGTTGGTGGAGATCCCGGTGGTGGGCATCCAGGAGGCCTCCATGTACCTGGCCGCCATGCTGGGGTCCTCCTTCGGCGTCCTGACCACTCTGGAACGGCGGGTGCCGGTGCGCAGGCAGTACGCGGCCAGCCTCGGGCTGGGTGAGAAGTTGGTGGCCACGCCCGTGTTGAACATCCCCGTGGCCGAAACCGTCGGCAGTCTGACCCGGATGAAGGAAACGGCTCTGGCCAGGTCCCGGGAGGCCCTGGAGAAAGGGGCCGAGGTGCTGATCCTGGGATGCGCCGGCCTCGGGGATTGGGCCCATGACCTGCAGCAGCAGATGGGTGTTCCGGTCATTAACCCCAACGCCGCAGGACTCAAGATCGCCGAACTGCTGGTAGACCTGAAGCTGGCCCAGAGCAAGGTCTGCACCTTCCAGCGTCCGCGCCACGTCGTTTAGAACCCCTGCCCAGGGGCGTGGTCTCGCGGCCCGGAGAGGTCCTCAGCTTTCGTTTGCTGCGCTGTCGCGGAATGGCCGCGCTTAATCCTATTCGCATCAGAGGGGAGGTGGTGAACTGCCAACCGGGAAGAGTCGGATCCAATGCTGTCTCTATCGCGCAGCCCCATCGTGTCGGTTGTCCAATCCGTGAGATTGCCACAGCAAACAAGGAGGACTGGAATGGCAAATGCTGCCGTCGCGAAGGAAAGGCCGAGGTTTACGATCCCTCTGGCGAAGATGTCTCTCAAGGCGTGGCCTGGCCGCACGGACACCAAAGGCATCGTCAGTTCGCTCATGCTCTCGCTGGTGATGATTGGCATCCTGCAGTTCGGAGAGAGGCTGGATACCATCCTCACCGGCGGGCTATTCCCCGTGTCGGGCCGGGTCATCTCCATCACCATGATCGGCCTCGGAACGATGCTGTATGGCGTCGTCGGTGGTCTCATCGTCTCGGAGATCAATCCCCTGATCGCCACCGCCACGGGCACCAGCCCCATTGCTCCCTTCTTCTTCCTGACCAACGCCGTCCAGGTGCTGTCCGCCTATATCACCGGTAAGATCTTCGACGACGTCATAACCTGGAAGGCGACCATAACGAATGGCGTTCTGGCCACTGTCTTTCTCGTCGCGCTGTACATCC
This sequence comes from Chloroflexota bacterium, assembly GCA_021806765.1. Next base: position 4,687 of record JAJZQR010000240.1, read on the forward strand.
CGCTGCACATCCTTTACTTCCACATGCCGGTCGAGAAGATGATGTCCCTGTACGCCATGCAGAGTCTGTTCTCCCTCACAGTTCCCGCCGTCCTCCTTCGAATCCTGCTGAAGGTGGTTAGGGACGCGGGATTCGTGGAGGAGTAGAGGGAGACACCAAGCCCTCCAGTCAGAGTCAACTGTCTGACGCGCCAGCGGGGACCGCGTCCCCGCTGGCCTTCCCCCATCACCGGGAGGTAACGATGCCCAAGTTCCTGTTCGCTTCAGCGCTGGAGGAGGACGGGGTCACCTTCTTCTCCAGGCTCCATCCCACTACCATGTTGATAGCCCTGGGCTGCATGGTGGTGATCATCTTCTCGACCCTGAACTTCCTGGCCCTGGTGGGGCTCATGGCCTTCCTCTTCCTCATCGTGCTCCTCGACGGTATGCCGAGGCAAAGCACCTTCACCGTGCTGCTGGTGGTGATCCCGCTCTGTTTCTTCATCACCATGATCCAGGCGCTGACCAATCCCAACGAGATCGTCGCCCATCTGTACCTGTTTGGGATGGGGATCCTGGTTTCTCTGCAGGGCATCGTCCTGGGGCTATCCATCACCCTTCGCGTGGCGCTGATGGCGCTGATCATGACCATCTTCTTCACCGTGGTGCACCCGGTCAAGCTGACCAGAGCACTCTACGACATGGGGATGCCCTTCAAGTTTGCCTACACCTTCGTCCTGGCGCTTCGCTTCCTGCCGTTGATCCTGGATGAGCTGGCCACGATCAACAACGCTCAGAAGTCTCGAGGCTACGACATCGATAGGGTCAACCCGGCCATCAAGGTGCTGAAGATGTTCCCGCTTACCATCCCGCTCATCCTGAGCGCCCTGAAGCGGGCCGACACCATCGCCCTGGCCATGGACCTGAAGGCGTTCAACGCCTATCCCAAGCGGACCTTCTTTATCGGCCTGCAGAAGGGCAGCGCCGACACAACGGTTCGGGCCGTCAGCGTCCTGGCGATGGTGTTCTTCGTCGTAGTCACTTTCCAGGGGATACTGTAACCATGTCGCTAATTGAATTCGAAAACGTCAGCTTCCGCTACTCCGGAACGAGCCGGATGATCCTTGAGGATGTGAGCTTTTCCATAGAGGAGGGGGAGTCTGTCGCCGTCTTCGGAGAGGGCAAGAGCACCCTGTTGATGTGCCTGTGCGGGGCAATTCCGCATCTGCTCCCCGGCAAGTTCTCCGGGCACGTTCGGGTCGATGGGATGGACACCGAGACTCACAGGATTGCCGAGATCTCCCGAAAGGTCGGGGTGGTGCTGCAGGATCCCGAGAACCAGCTGTTTAACCTCACCGTCGAGGGGGATGTGGTGTTCGGGATGGAGAACCTTCAGGTCCCTTCGGAGGATATGGAGGCAAGGATGCTGGAGGCGCTCCAGACGGTTCGGATGAGCGACTTCCGACGGCGGATGTCGCACGAGCTGTCCGGTGGTCAGAAACAGCGCGTCGCCATCGCCTCGGTGCTGGCCATGGAGTCGAAGATCCTGGTGATGGACGAGCCGACCCGTGAACTCGACCCGATGGGCACCGAGGAGGTGTTCGATGTGTTGAGTCGCCTGAAGCAGCAGGGCAAGACGACCGTTATTGTCGAGAACGATCCCGAGCACTTGGCCCCGTTGGCCGATAAGATGGTGCTGTTGCGGGATGGCCGTCTGGAGATGGTCGCGGAGCCCCGAGAGTTCTACCGAAGGATCAAGGATGACAAGAAGATACGGTTTCCCCAGGTGACCCAACTGTACTTCCGGCTGGAAGACAAGATGGATCTGGGTCCGAAGGTCCCCTTGACCCTGGAGGAAGGAGTGGAACTGTTTTCCCGTGCCTAATAACGACGTGATCATCGAAGTTCAGCGGTTGGGTCACACCTATCCCAACGGCGCGAAGGCGCTGAACGGGATCGATTTGCAGATCCGAAGGGGGGAGTTCCTGGGGATTATCGGCCAGAATGGGGCCGGCAAAACGACGTTGGTGAAGCACTTCAACGGCTTACTCAAGCCAACCGCAGGTGTGGTGGTGGTCAAGGGTATAGACACCAGGGACGCGCAGGTTTCCAGGCTGGCTCGCCATGTGGGCTACGTGTTCCAGAACCCCGACCACCAGATCTTCGCCAGTAAGGTGCGAGAGGAGATCTCCTTCGGCCCAAAGAATATTGGGATGGATCGGGCCGTGATCGAGAAGAACGTTGAGGAGGCCATCGACGTACTCAATCTGAGGGATGTCGTGGACATCCATCCCTTCCGGCTCAGCCGAGGGCAGCGACAGCGGTTGGCCATCGCCGGTGTCCTGGCGATGAGACCCGAGATCTTCATGCTGGATGAGCCTACCGGTGGTCAGGATCGCGAGCAGGTGCTGCGGCTACGAGAGGTGCTTCAGCAGCTTAACGATGCCGGCCACACCATCATACTGATCACCCATGACATGGAGCTTCTGGCGGAGTCGACGCGTCGGGCTATTGTCGTCCGTGGCGGGCGGGTGATCCTGGATGGGCCACCGGCGGAAGTGTTCAAACACACCGAGGAGCTGCGCAGGACCTTCCTGACCCCGCCTCAAGTCTCTCGGCTCACCCTGGAGCTGGGTTTCTCCCGGCCGGCTATGTCGGTGGAGGAGGCCGCGGAGGAGCTGCTAAAGCGAGCCGAAAGCCGCAGGCCCGGAGTCGAAGCGCAGGGATAGCTCGGGTATCCCCGTCACAGACTCAACCATTATTGTGTTGGAGTGCAGAACCATGGTCAAGAGTATCGATACGGTAATCAAGGGCGGCCTGGTGGCGGCCGGCGGCTCCGTCGGCGCGGCCACGGTGGCGATAAGCGATGGGAGGATCGCTGCCTTGCTGGCCCCGGGCATGCTTCCTCCCGAGGCGGCTCAGGCCCGGCGGGTCGACGCCACTGGCATGATTGTCATGCCCGGTGTGGTAGACGCCCACGTGCACATGCGCAATTTCAATCTCCAGGCCGACACCCATACGAGCGTGAGCACTGCCGCGGCCTTCGGTGGGGTGACTACCATTATCCCTTATCAGCAGGGTAAGGTGGGGATGCCGGTGAAGGAGTTCCTCACCATTTTGCGTGACGAGGGTGAGGCCGAGTCGCTAGTGGACTTCGCCATGCACTGCCGGCTCCAGGCCCCCGAGCGAGGTGTGACCAGACAGTTCGCCGATGCGTTCGACCTTGGGGTCACCAGCTTCAAGATGTTCATGGCCTACCGCAAGCGGGGCATCATGTGGGACGACTATAGCCTCTACGAGGCGCTGGACTACATCGGCCAGCGGGGAGGCATGTTCTGCTGCCACGCCGAGAACGGCGACATCATCGACTACCTCGAGGACAAGTACCAGGCGGAGGGCCGCTACACCCCAGAGAACTACCTGGCGGTTCGTCCCCCCGA
>JAJZQR010000241.1 GCA_021806765.1 Chloroflexota bacterium
AACTGGTTATCAGCCATCGCCACCTGGCCGATCAATCCACAGAACACTGGGCACGTCGGCTCGAAGCCGCCCTCCTCGCCGCCTGAGACTCTACTAGCGAAGTTTGCGCAATCCCGAATACACCACCCCTTATTCAGCCCCCGGTGCGATGGCATCTTTGATGCTGTGATTCCCTGGCGGAGTGTTGCAGGCAGGATGAAGGGGAGGGCCACGATGCTGAGGGATCTGGGCTTGTTGGTCTTGCGACTGGTTACGGGGGGACTGCTGGCCGGGCACGGTAGCCAGAAACTGTTCGGGTGGTTCGGTGGGTATGGGCTGGCGGGTACGGCCGGGTGGCTGGAGTCCCTGGGCCTTCGACCCGGGCGCCTCTGGGCGAGGGCGGCCGGGGGCGGGGAGTTCGGGGGTGGAATGCTGACGGCTCTGGGCCTGTTCCATCCCCTGGGCCCGATCATCATGATGGCGCCCATGGTCACGGCCGTGAGGCGGGCCCACTGGGGAAAGCCGATATGGGTGACGGAGGGGGGAGCGGAACTGCCGGTGACCAACCTGGCCGTGGCCACATCGCTATTGCTGGCGGGCCCGGGCAGGCTCTCACTCGATCGGCTCTTGGGCATCCGGCTGCCGTCCTGGGTTGTCGGGGTGGCGGCGGGGGCGACGGCGGCAGGTGTTGCCATGGCGGTGATCGAACAGCCGGCGACGCCGGAAGGGCAGGCCGCGGCCGAACAGGCCCCGGGACAGACGGCTACCACGACGCCGGCAAGTTCCTGAGAAGCTACCGGCCGAAGCGCTCAGTCCTTCGCCGCATGGACCCCGATGGCTGTCATCCTGGGCGGCAGCGAAGGATCTCCAGTTACGGGGAGATGCTTCGCTGCCGCTCAGCATGACAGTACCCATCACTGTCATGGTGGCGAAGGACTGGACCCCCTGAAGAATCTGTTCCCGCCGTCCCTCACGGCTCTCGCCGGTCGATCACCCGCCTGGCCTTCTGCTCGCTTCGATCCAAAGAGCCCGGCTCCATCAATCGCACCCGCGCTCTCACCCCCAGCACGCTCTCTATCTCCGCGCGGATGGTACGCTCGAAGGACTCGAGCCGCCGCATCTCGTCCGACAGATCGGAGAAAATGGACTTGGAGACCTCGACTCGGATCTCCATATCGTCCAGGGCTCGCTCGCGATCTACGATGATCTGGTACTGGGGCTCGATCCCCTCGAAGCGCAGCAGCACGGCCTCGATCTGAGAGGGGAACACGTTGATCCCGCGAACGATCAGCATGTCGTCGGTGCGGCCCGTCACCCTGTCCATCCGCACCAGAGTCCGACCGCAGGCGCACGGCTCGGGGTTCAGACTGGTGATGTCGCCGGTACGGTAGCGGATCAGCGGCAGGGCCTCCTTGGTGAGGGTGGTGAACACCAGCTCACCCTTCTCGCCGTAGGGGAGGGGCTCGCCCGACGCGGGATCCACCACCTCCGGAAGGAAGTGGTCCTCGTAGATGTGCATGCCGCATCGGCAGGTGCATTCCGCGGAGACTCCCGGGCCGATCACCTCGCTGAGACCGTAGGTGTCCAGCGCCAGGATCCCCAGCTTGGACTCGATCTCGTCCCTCATTCTCTCCGACCAAGGCTCCGCCCCAAAGAAGCCGACCCGCAGGCGAGACTCCCGGAGGTCTATCCCCATCTCCAGCGCCGTCTCGGCCAGGTAGAGGGCGTAGGAGGGGGTGCAGCACAGCACCGTGCTGCCCAGATCCTGGATCAGCAGGATCTGACGCTTGGTGTGGCCGCTGGAAGCCGGTATCAGCGTCGCGCCGATCCGCTCCGCCCCGTTGTGGAACCCGAGGCCGCCCGTGAAGAGCCCGTAGGTGAAGGCGACGTGCACCACGTCGGAGCCGTTTGCTCCGCCGGAGGTCAGCGTTCGGGCCATCATCTCGGTCCACAGTTCCAGATCGGCGGGGGTGTAGAGAGCCACGATCGGCTTGCCGGTGGTGCCGCCGGAGACGTGGATCCGCGCAACCTGCTCTTCCGGCACGGCCAGGAGACCGTAAGGGTAGTTATCCCGAAGATCGGCCTTGGTGGTGAAGGGGAGCTTCGTCAGATCGCTCAGCGACCTGATGCTGTCCGGGGTGAGGTCCAGCTCGCGTAACGCACTGCGATAGAACGGTACATTATTGTACAGCTGTCTGACCTTCTCCTGGAGACGCTGCAGCTGAAGCCGTTGCAGCTCCGAGCGTCCCATACCCTCGTGCTGTGGGTCCCACATCTTCTGCATGCGCTTCACCCCCTCGACGGCCAGTAATAAGTAATGAGTGACGAGTGATGAGTGATGAGTGATGAGCACTCATTACTCATCACTCGGCACTCGCACTTTCGCCTTGCCCAGATAGGCCCGGCGCACCCGATCGTCGTTCACCAGCTCTCGGGCAGGGCCCTCGGCCACCACCCGTCCTCGCTCCAGCACGTAACCTCGATCGGCCACGCGCATGGCACCCAGAGCGTCCTGCTCTGCCAGCAGGATGGTCAGCCCCTGCTCCTTCAGCCTTCCGACCAGGGTGAAGATCTCTCTAACCAGGTTCGGCGCCAGTCCTATGGAGGGCTCGTCCATCAGGAGGATCTGAGGGGAGGACATGAGGGCTCGGGCGATAGCGACCATCTGCTGTTGGCCGCCGCTCATGGTGCCCGCCCTCTGGCCCAGGCGATCCTTCAACACTGGGAACAGCTCGAATACCCGATCCAGCGACCCCTGGAGATGCTCGTCGCGGAGCAGGGTCCGCGAGAGACCCAGCAATCGCCGCCAGCTACTTCGCTGGTGGACGTAGCTGCCCAGGAGCAGGTTGTCCAGGACGGTCATGGAGTGGAGAAGCTGGCGGCCCTCGGGCACGAGGGCGACGCCCATCCTGGCCACGAGATGGGAGGATCGCCCCGAGACCATCTGGTCGTTCCAGCACACCCGGCCGGCGCTGGGCGACACCACCCCGGCGATGCTGTTCAGCAGGGTGCTCTTGCCAGCCCCGTTGGCGCCGACCAGGGTCACGACCTCGCCGGGCTTGACGTGGAAGGAAACCTCCCGCAAGGCCTGGATGCGCCCGTAGTGGACGCTGAGCCCCTCCACTGACAGCATCAGTCGGTCTCCTCGCCGAGATAGGCGGTTATCACCCGCTTGTCCCTCTGCACCTCTGCTGGTGTCCCTTCGGCGATCTTCTGGCCGTAGTCCAGGACCACCACCCGGTCGGCAGTGTGCATCACCAGCTCCATGTCGTGTTCTACCAGCAGGATCGCCAGCCCCATGTCGCGCACCCGGAGGATCAACTCCGCCAGTTCGGCCTTTTCCAGGGCGTTCAGACCTGCTCCAGGCTCGTCCAGCAGCAGGACGTGGGGCTCGGTGGCCAGGGCCCTGGCGATGGCCAGCAACCGTTGCTGACCGAAGGGCAGGGACGCGGCGCTCTCCCTGGCCTTGGCCCCCAGGCCGACCAGGTTCAGGTAGCGCATCGCCTGGAGGAAGATCTCCTCCTCTTCCCGACGAAACCCGGGGGTGCGAAGGGCGGCCTGGATCAATCCGCTGCGGCTGCGGGTGTGACGACCCACCATCACGTTCTCCAGAACGCTCATGTTGCCGAAGAGGAGGGCGCTCTGGAAGGTGCGGGCGATACCCCGCTGAACCCGTTCCTGGGGGGGCAGGTTGCCCAGCCGGGTTCCGAGTACCCTTACCTCTCCCCGGTTGGGCCGGTGGACTCCGGCTATGATGTTGAACAGGGTGGTCTTGCCGGCGCCGTTGGGTCCGATGACGGCGGTCACCTGGCTGAAGTGGGCTTCGAGGCTCACCCCGTCCAGGGCTACGATCCCCCCGAACTCCTTTCGGATATCCTGCACCTCCAGGGCGACGCCCACGTTACACCTGCCCCCCGATTCCCCCTCTCCCTCTAGGAGATGGGCGGGGTGAGGGCTCTCGCACTGCTACCGAATGAGCCCTCACCCTAACCCTCTCCCAGAGGGAGAGGGGATTTGAAGACTCCCTCTCCCACATCTCCAACACTCCTCGGAACAGTCCCTGGGGCATGAAGACCATGACCAGGATCAGGATCAGGCCAAAGACCACGGTGTCCATTTCGCCAAAGCCTTGAAGGAGATCGCCCAGAAGGGTAACGGTGGCCGTCCCGAAGATGGCGCCCCAAATGCTGGCCATGCCGCCTATCACCACCATTACCACCAGCCGGACCGAGAAGAGGAAGCTGAAAGGCTGGGGGCTCACGAAGGTGGTGTAGTGGGCGTAGAGACTGCCGGCCAGGGAGGCGTAGACAGCGCTCAGCACGAAGACCTTCATCTTGAACTGGCCGATGTCGATGCCGAGGGAACGGGCAGCCTCCTCGTTCCCGTGGACTGCCCTGAGGGCGCGCCCAACTCTGGAGTTCACCAGGTTCCTGGATATCAGCAACACTCCGATGCAGGAGACCCAGGCCAGGTAGTAGAACTTGAGATCGCTGTCGAAAACCAGCGGGCCCAGGGCCAGCGGCGGGATGCCTGAGAGCCCCGAAGGACCTCCGGTGAACTGCTTCAACTCTGTGAAGAGTATGTAGACGATGATGCCGAAACCCAGGGTGGCCATGGCCAGGTAGTGGCCGCGCAACCGGAAGATGGGGAAGGCAGTGGCGTAGGCAATTGCCGCCGTGATTGCACCCGCCATCACCAGGGCGATCCATGGCTGTACCCCATAGGTCGCGCTGAGGATGCCCGAGAGGAAGGCCCCAAGTCCGTAGAATGCCGCGTGACCCAGAGAGACCTGGCCGGCGTAGCCCATCAAGAGGCAGAGCCCCACCGTCACGATGGTGTGGATCCCGATGACTATCATGAGGCTGGTGTAGTAGGAGTTGCCGGCCAGGGGCAGTGCCGCCAGCACGACCAGAAGTCCCAGAGGCAGCAATAGTTGGCGTCTGCTCCTCGATTGCAGGATCTTCATTCTCCCTCCGATGAAGACCCGCTGCGCACCAGCAGGACGAGGAACAGCACCAGCAGGGCGATGGCATCCTTGTATGAAGAGCTTACGAAGGCGGCACCGAGCGACTCGGCGAGCCCCAGGAACAGCCCTCCGGCCACCGCTCCCAGCTGGCTCCCGAAGCCCCCCAGGGCGGCGGCGGCGAACCCCTTCAGACCCAGCATGGTGCCGACGTCGTAGGAGGTCAGGGTGACGGGGGTGATCACGATGCCGGCCAGCGCCCCCAGTGCCGCGCTGAGGGAGAAGCTGATCAGCGACATAGCCTGAGTGTCTATGCCTAGAAGGCCGGCGGCTTTGCGATTAACCGAGCAGGCCCTCAGGGCTTTGCCCAGCAGGGTGTAGTCCAGCAACAGCTTCAGGGCTGCCATCGTCACCACCATGGTGCCCACTACCCAGACGCTTTGAGGGGTGATGGCAGCGCCTCCGAGTCGCAGGGGTGTCTCTCCGGAAAAGGCCGGGATCTGGGCGGCATCCTTACCCCAGAACTGGGCTGCCAGTCCCCGGATCAGGATCGATGCCCCGATGGTGATGATGATCAGGCTGATGACGGGGGAGTTTCTGGCCGGCCGGATGGCCCACCTCTCCAGCAAGAAGCCAATGCCCGCGGTGGCGGCGATGGCGAGCAGGAACGCCAGAGGCGCGGGGAGCGCCGCTACCCGAAGAAGCCAGAAAGTCACCATCCCGCCCAGCATCACGAACTCCCCCTGGGCGAAGTTGATGATCCCGGTGACGTTGAAGATTATGGTGAAACCGATGGCTACCAGGGCGTAGACGCTGCCAAGGGTGACCCCGGAGACCACGTATTGAGTCAACTGCTCTATCGGTGCCACTGCACTCTACTTGTCTAAGGTCCACTTGCCGTTGACGATCTTGATCATGACGAAGGCACCCTTGCCGAGACCGTTGTGGTCTTGAGCCGACATGTTGAAGATGCCGCCGGTGCCCACGAAACCCTTCAAGCTCTCCAGTTCGTCCCGGATCTTTGCCTTGTCCGGTCCGGCTTTCTGCAGCGCAGTGGTGACCATGGTCAGGGCATCGTAAGCGTGGCCGCCGAAGGTGTCGGCCGACTTGTTGTACTTGGCCTTGAACTCCTTGGCGTAGTTGACCAGAACGTTCTTCTGCGGGTCGCTGTCGGGAAGCCCGCCGGCTACCAGCAGCTTGCCGGCAGGGAAGACGACGCCGTTGGCCGCGTCGCCCGCCAGTTCGATGAACTTCTCGTTGGCGATGCCGTGGCTGTCGAAGATGGGAATAGTCATGCCCAACTGCTTGGCGTTCTTGGAGATCAGGGCCGGGCCGGGGTTGGTGCCCCACACGATCAGGGCCTGGGCATCCGTTCCCTTGATCTTGGTGAGCTGCACCGACATGTCGGTGTCTTTATCGCCAAAGCTCTCCGAGGCGACGATCTTGATGCCGGCGCCGGGCGCCCCCGCGTCCAGAGCGGACTTTCCGGTTGTCCCGAACCCTCCCGAGGAGGTTAGGAGAGCCACCCGTGTGAGCCCCTTTGCCTTCAGGTAGTCGAACAGCTCCGAGGCGGCCAACGAGTCGCTCTGGGGCGTCTTGAACACCCACTTCTTCACCGGCTGGACTATCTGGGCGCTGGCGGCTGCAGAGATGAGGGGTATCTGCGCCTTCTCGACGGTATCGACCAGGGCGAGGCTCTCACCGGTGGAGCTGGGACCGATGATGGCCAGCACCTTGTCCTGCTCGATGAGCTTCTTGGCCAGGGTCACGGCCTTGGTTTCGTCGCTCTCGGTATCGTAGACGATAACCTCCAGCTTGTGGCCGTTGATACCGCCCTTGGCGTTGATCTGCTCCTCCAGCATCTTCGCCGTTTCCTTCTCCGGGGTCCCAAGGGGCGAGTTGAAGCCAGTGACCGCGAAGAGCGCTCCAACCTTGTAGCTCTCATTCGCGGCGGTGCCGCAACCGAGGACCGAGGTGAAGGCGACGCCGAGGAACAGGGCCAGTGCCGACCTAACCAGGAACCAACGGGGCATGGGAACTCTCCTTTCGACAAGACGGAGTACAGTACGAGACCATCTCGCCGGACCCCTTGGGACGCAAGGGGTGGCGGAACGCTGGGTAGGAGGCTTGGGAGAGAAAACAGAAAGGCAGCGAAGTCTAGAGGCTTCACTGCCACCAGTCCACGGGCGACGCCATTATTGTCGAACATTTGACACAAGTCAAGATTGACCTGGTGAGGGATCATCGCGAGGAAGTGCGAAAGCGGGGAAAGCTGCAGTAGGCGGGGGTTGGTTTCTGATGCTTGTCCTTTCTAAACTACCCCTCTATAATGTCGCCCATTCCCCCACTACTCGTTAACTTCGTTAGGAGTTCCGTGAAAGCTCTGCTCTCGGGCAACGAGGCCATCGCCCTGGGTGCTTACCACGCGGGGATCACCGTCGCTGCGGCCTACCCCGGCACGCCCAGCACCGAGATCCTGGAGGCGCTGGCCGGACACACCGATATCCACGCCGAGTGGGCCCCCAACGAGAAGGTGGCCATGGAGGTGGCGCAGGGCGCCTGCTACGCCGGCGTCCGGGCCATGGTCTCCATGAAGCATGTGGGGCTGAACGTGGCGGCCGACCCCCTCTTCGCTGCCTCTATCACGGGGGTGAGGGGGGGACTCGTGGTGGTCAGTGCCGATGATCCCGGCATGCACAGCTCCCAGAACGAGCAGGACAACCGGCACTACGCGCGCTTCGCCAAGCTGCCGGTCCTGGAGCCCTCCGATAGCCAGGAGTGCTACCAGTTCTCCCTGCTGGCCTTTTCCCTGAGCGAGCAGTTCGATACGCCGGTGATGCTGCGCATCACCACCAGGGTGGCCCATTCGAAGTCCCTGGTGGAATACGACGAGAGCGTCGTGGCCTCCAGGGGCAAGGCCTCCTTCGCCCGCCAGCCGGAGAAGCTCGTGATGATCCCTGCCAACGCCCGTCGCCGCCATCCCCTGGTGGAGGAGCGGATAGCTAAGCTGGCCGAGTACGCCGAGAGCTTCCCCCACAACAGGATGGAGTTGCGGGACAGGCGCGTCGGCATCCTTACCACCAGCGTCGCCTATCAGTATGCTCGAGAAGTGATGCCCGAGGCCTCCTTTCTCAAGCTGGGGATGGGCTATCCGATCCCCG
>JAJZQR010000242.1 GCA_021806765.1 Chloroflexota bacterium
CCATACCGACCTCGCAGGTTCCGGCCATTTCCCGCATCGCTTTCAGAAGTTAGCTCAGGAATCGCAGACGGTGCAGCTGTTCGTATCGCCCTTTCCTATCGATTGGCAAAGGGGATATGCGGTTCTCTCTGTATTGGTGGCAGGCAGGCGGAGCGCTCCGCCACGCCGGTTCTGATCTGCCCCGGGCTGGTCCGACAATTGCAGAGTGATGTAGGTGCCAGGCCGGTACCTGTCGCGGTTGCCAAGGCTCCCCTCCAAGTTCTAGCCGGCAGGGCGAAGCCCCATCTGGTCACGACCAGCCCTGAAGTCCAGACAACGTCGCGACAATCGTAAGAAGAGGAGTGTAAAGTGCTTTCACGCCGCAGCACATACCGAAGGGAGGCCGGCTTGCCCCGCAGCGATGACAGTTCCGTGAACCGGGGCGTTGATGCAGAGACTCTGGAGTTCATCCAGAAGTACCTCACCTCCTACACAAAGTGGGAAATGCTCAAGTACTTCGCGGAGAACCCGACGGCGGCGGAGACGGCCAGGAGTTTCGCCCGCCGGCTCAACAAGGACGCACGACAGATCTCCGAGGCGCTCAAGAGTCTGGCTCGCACCGGCATCGTGAGCAACGGCCAGGGATCCGAGGATGCCGCCTACACCCTGACGGCCGACGAGACCCAGAGGACCATTCTGTTCCGGATAGCCGAGTCCGTGAGGGTTAACAACCGCTTCCGGCTGCTGCTCAACTACCACATCACCAAGGCGAGTCTGGCCAAGTACAAGACCAGGGACTTCTAGCGATCCCGTTTCCGTCCCATCGATCCCGCATCGAGCCGTTCTTGTCCATCCGACCGATAGCTATGCCCTGATCGAGCCGGGGCGAAAACCCTCTCAGTAGGGCAGATGCAGTTGCACCCCCGGCCTGATGGTCCTGGCGCGTTCTTCTTCCTCGGTGGCTGCCTCTACGCCCAGGCTCCATTCGACCATCCCCCGGACGAAGGGATGGTCCTGCAGGGAACGATCCGGCGGTTCCAGGGCTAGAGCCGCCGCCAGCGCCATCCGAGCGCGGTCGATCCACTGCAACTTCCACAGCAGATAGGCCATCTCCTCCAGCCGTCGCTTGTACAGAGCCCGCCGCCGAAGGTCGAATAGCTTCGAGATCGCCCGGTCCACGACCATCCGGTCCCGCGCTTCCGCGCTCATGCCGGGCAGCACGAGACCGGTCTGCTGAGCCGCCACCCGCTCCCTGACAAACTCCTTCAGCTCTTCCCGGGGCAACAGCCACATCTGGAACATCTCCAGCTCGAACAGCTCGCCGGATCTGTCCAGATATCGGGGATCCCAGCGAACCTCCGCCGAGTTGATGACGCTGTACACGAGCGGCTGCTCGTACCCTTTCTCCGGCTTGCCGATCCGATCCCTCCAAGTTAGATACTCCAGAGGAAGAGGGGTGCCGCTGGCGGCGTTCCGGCTGTGGGCCTGCTCCACCAGGTGCCGGCAGTAATCGGCGGGCAACTCGATCCAGGGCAACTCCTCATCGTGGAGGAGCCTCGAGGCCTCGCGATCGAAGCGGGACCGGGCCATGTCTGCACTGACCAGGTCGATGATCCCCTTCTCATCGTTGAGGACCAACCCGAGCATCGCTATCTCTCCACCCCGGTCGAACCCCAACCACGTCGCCCGGTTGCCGTCGCCGTCGATAGGGCTCGCCAGGCTCGTCCGCAGCGGCCACGCCACCCTCCGCTGCTCCTCGCCGCTGGGCGCTGCCGGCGAGGGGACAATCCCCTGGCTCGCCAGCCTGTGGAGAGCCCGACGGGCGGCCTTACGAACGTCACCGCTACCGGCACTCGAGGCCAGGACCTGAAGAGCTGAAGCCGCGGCGGTGTCCCGGATGGTGCCCAGAGCCTCGGTGGAGGCAACGGCCGGTGCTCCTGTGCCCGCTGACGCCAGTCTCAGCAGGAGGGTGACAGCTCCTGGCCCCTTCTCTTTGGCCAGCCGTTGTAGGGCCCCGCGAGCTTCCTTGTCGGGGAGTTGCGTCAGGTCGTGCAGAAGGCCAGCCGGGTCGAACCCCTCGCCCCCCGTCGCGGCCGCCTCCAGCATCTCAGCTATTCTGTCGGCCGGTTCGCTCACCTCATCCACCTCCAGGAACCGCCCCCGTGGGGAGCGAGAGCCTCCCACCGCATCGTCATCTCCGCCCTGTCCCGCTCAGGGATGCGTGCCCAGGTCGAAGAAGTCGGCCACAGAAGCCAGTTGCGGCGGGAGGAAGGAGAGCGCTGCCGGGACGGTCTCCAGGAGGTCGATGGCGACCTCGGAGCCTTTTACCGCCCTGTCCGCTCCCATGATGGGGAAGCGGATCATCAAGACCATCAGCAGGGCCGCCAGGATAGCTCCCTGTCCGGCACCGAAAACCGCTCCCCCCAGGCGATCCAGCCATCCGACCAGCAACACCCTCATCAACCGTTGGATTATCACAGTGAGAAGAGTGGCCAGGCCGAGGACTCCCAGCACGACCAGCAGATAGGCCAGCGCGTTCAACAGGCGGCCACCCCCGATGAAGGGCCGCAGCATTTCCGCCACCTCGGGGTTCCACTCGGCGGCCAGGATCAGGCCAACGGCCAGCCCGCCGAAAGCCATACCCTCGCGGATCAACCCGCGTTTGTAGCCACGGAAGGCCCCGACGACAATCAGGAGCAGGATTGCCACGTCTAACCATGTTGGGGTCATAATCCTCACCCAATCGATCTCTCGGTCACCGGGCACTCTTATAGCACGTTATCCCCTCCCTGGAAAGGGTGAAGATTGTTGGTGTTGCCTGTTTCTCTACCGGCCGGCGCCCCGCATCCCTTCTCCCCCGAAGCGGCTCTCTCTTATGGTCTGGCCGAAGGCGTCACGCCGCGGTCGGGCCAGATGGCGCTCCTCGGCCCGAGCATTCATGGATCTGCGGTTGCTGAACCCGGTCTTCCAGCCCCTCTTGTAAGCCGGCCTTCTCTCGTGCACCGCCATGGTGTCTTCCTCCCTGGATTCGAAATCCCGCCGCATCGAGACAACAACGGCAACGCCCCCGATCAGCCATTGATGACCGACGGCAGCGGCAGCCTGGCGCCTAGCTGTCCGTACAGCCCCTGGAAACCTCCCCCGGGAGTCACGATGACCCGTAGAGAGGCTATCTTGGTGCCCCTGACTCTGTACTGGTGGGTCTCGCCGGGCAAGGAAATCGTCTTGCCGGTGGCAGGAACTGCGGGTAAGTCTGGAACCGGCAGCACCAGGTCGCCACTGTGGGTTCCGGTTATGTGGGCCATTGCCTCGACCATCCCTGCCCGCTCGTGAATGTCGCTGAGATTCAATCGCCAGTTCTTGAACGCCGACTGGATCCCTCGCTGGATCTCCAGATAGCTCTCTCGGCTGATGGGCAGCGGAGTCAGCCCACTCATTTCGAAATCGATGGAGAGACAAGCGGCCGCCTTCTCCAGGTCCCGCGACTCCAGCGCCTTCACGAACTCTTTGACGATGTCTACCCCCTTCATCCCGCGATCCTTTCCGCCGCATCTAGGTCGCTGCCCCGTGCGGCGCATCCTGGAATCCTCTACGTCCCCACATAGACCCTGACTCGCGCAGGTTCTGCGCCTAACTGCAGTGTTGCTGATGCCCGGGGGCAGAGATGGAAATGTGGCAGGCGAACATCAGGCAACGCCACCATTTTCCGCATTGCGGCAGTGGGTCTCTTTCATCGACCAGGCTCCGGCCAAGCCCAGGAGGGCGAAGCCGGTCAATATGGCCAGGACGACGTGATAGCCCGCGAGGGGGTAGACGCGGGCGCCGGCCAGCAGCTGTCCCTGCCAGTAGCTGTCGAGCAGGTAACCGATGGCCGGCTGAAGGAGGGCGGCGCACAGGAAACCGCTGTTCGCCGTGCCCATGGCCAGTCCGGATAGGGACGCAGGGTTGGATTCCTTCACAGAGGTGAGGATGAGTGCAACCGTGCCTCCAGAGAAGCCCAGGGCCCCGAACAGCGGGTAGAGCGCCCAAACCGGCGGCCGCCCGCCATCCCAGAGGGTCAGCGCAAGCCAGACCGCGCAGGTGACGACCGCCATGGCAACGATCGGCAGTTTGCGACGCCGGAGCAGGCGATCCGAGACGTGCCCGAGCAAAGGGGCCGAGACGACCATTCCCAGCGACGCGACCAGCAGGTAGTTGGCAGCCTCCAGCCGGTCCATCCCATAGACGTGCATCAGGTAGGGCACCGCCCACAGGCCGTTGAAGGTCAGGTAGCTGCCGAGGAGTCCGAAATGGGTCAGGGAGCCGGCCCAGGTCTGGCGGGACCGCCATACGATCCCGGCGCCTGCCAGGAAGGACGGCTTCTTCGATGCCGCCCCGTCCGGCACGCCGGGGTCCCCGGGGGTCCCCTCGATTTCGCTCAGGGAGGGCAGTCCGAGTTCGGCGGGGCGGTCGCGCACCCACAACCAGGCCGCGACACCGACGGCGCAGGTAACCACCCCGATCACGACGAAGGAGAGCCGCCAGCCCAGCATCTGGGCCATCAGCGCCACCGGGGTCGTCGCAGTGACCGCACCCAGGTTCCCAACCAGCATCAGCAGGCCGGACACCGTGCCGAACTCGCTTGCGCGAAACCAGCTGGCCTGGAACTTCAACGCGGTGACGAAGACGACAGACACGCCGAGTCCCACCAGGAAGCGGCCGAAGTAGGCCAGCTCAAGGCCCGGTGCCATTCCGAAAAGGAGCGAGCCAAGGCCTGCAAGGCAGATCCCGACGGCGACCGTATAGCGCACGCCGAGGGTATCGGCCAGCACCCCGGAGGGGATCTGCATCGCCGCGTACAGGTAGAAGTAGATGGACGTCAGCAGTCCGACCGACGCGCCGCCGACTGCGAAATCGGCCATCAGCCTGTCGGCCACCACGCCGGGGGCGATCCGCTGAAAGTAGACTATGAGGTAGCAGAGGGCGAGGATCGACCAGATCCACCAGCGCAGGCGCATCATGCGCCTGCCCGCCGCCTCGATATGGGAGGACGGGCCGCTGCCATCCTCTCCCTGTACGAGTAGCCGAGCGCCCGTTGGCCGGGAGATCCCTGAGCGAAGACCCACCACTACCTCCTGCGATCCTCTTCGAGGTCAGTATCGACAGATTGCGGCCGGTGTCCGCGGCCATCGCCCCCGGGGCGATGGGCTGCCCATGGGCGGCCAGCGGTCTGCGGTGCGCATCATAGTATGGCAGGCCGCGCTTCGGCTACTACCAGCACCAGTCGGGGCTTGACAAGTGGCTGCGAGGAGTCAGAATGTTCAACCATCAGCCTGCTTCGCATGGAGGTCGGCTATGTCCATTTCACAGGCGACCCTCGCGACCGTGGCCCGCGCTCTCCTGGGGCGCGCCGCCGTCAGCCTTCCCAGGGACGTGAAGGATGCCCTGGAGCGTGCCCGCGCCGCCGAGTCGAGCCCGACGGCTCAGGCTCAGTTGGACGCCATCCTCGCCAACGTGCGGCTCGCAGAAAGGACCAACACCAGCATCTGCCAGGACACCGGGGTTCCACTGTTCTTCGTGAGGCTGGGGACCGCCTGCCGAATCGAGGGGGATCCCGCGCAAGCGATGGCCGAGGCCACGGAGAGGGCGACCCGAGAGGTTCCGCTCCGCCAGACGGTGATCCATCCCCTCGATTTCGGCAACCCCGGCACCAACACCGGCTGGGGTGCCCCGGTCATCCACTACGACCTGCTCCCCGGAGCGCCCTACCTGGAGATCACCGCCACCACCAAGGGGTTCGGTGCCGAGATGCGCTCGGCCCTGGTCTGGATCCTCACCAGCGAGGACCCTCGCAAGGCGGCCATCCGCACGGTGCTGGACACGGTGGAGGACGCCATGGGGGAGCCCTGCCCGCCGGTTATCGTCGGGCTCGGCATCGGCGGCACCGCCGAGCAGTGCATGCTGAACGCCAAGCGGGCCCTCTTCAGGACTCCCCTCGGGGGTCCCCATCCCGACCCCGACGTCGCCTCCCTGGAGCGGGAGATCCTGGCGGCGGTGAACGCCCTGGGGCTCGGTCCGATGGGGTTCGGTGGCAGCAGTTACGCGCTGGCCGTCCACGTGGAGCTGTGCGGCACCCACACGGCGCTGGTGCCGATCGCGGTCATCTTCCAGTGCTGGGCCCACCGGTACTCGACGGCGCGGGTCTACGACGACGGACGGGTGGAGTATCTTACCCATCCGGAGGAGGTGTGAGGTGGCCAGGGAGTTCAAGATCCAGCTGCCTGCCGGGGAGCAGGCGATCCGAGAGCTGCGGGTGGGCGACATCGTCTACCTCTCCGGGACGCTGTGCACCCTGCGGGACATGGGCCATCGCAGGGCAGTGGACGCCCTGGCCAGAGGGGAAGACCTCCCCTTCGACCTGGCGGGCAGCGCCCTCTGGCACTCCGGCCCCATCACTCGACGGGGGGACGGCCGCTGGCACCTGGTCTCGGCCGGTCCCACCACCAGCTCCCGCTTCACCCCTCTCGGTGCGGAGTTGATCCGCCGCCTTGGGATCCGGGTGGTGGTGGGGAAGGGGACCATGGGTCCCCCGGCCGTCGAGGCGATGAAGGAGGTAGGCGGCTGCTTCCTCAACGCCACCGGCGGCTGCGCCGTCCTGTACGCGCACCAGGTGGAGGAGGTGGTGACCGTCCACTGGCTGGACCTGGGGGAGCCCGAGGCCGCCTGGGTGGTGCGGGCCCGCGACATGGGCCCCCTGGTGGTGGGGATCGACTCCACGGGCGACAGCCTCTTCGACCGGATGCGCGCCGGCATGGCCCCCAGGCTGGCGGAGGTCTACCGTCGGGCCGGCATCGCGCCGGACGAAAGGTTCACCTATCTCCCGAAGAGGGTGCCGGCAAGGGGATAATCCGCTGGGTGACCGAGGAGTCTTCGCTGTGCTGGGTCCATGAGGGACGTCACTTCAAGGCAGGGCCATCTGTTAGCCGATCGACTTACAAGTGAGAACACTGCTACGAGCGCAAGTCTTCCACACGCCACGAGATCCATTTGCCACAGGCTCGGCTCTGGAATCCTTCTTCGATGGTGGAGTGGCGATTCAGGAAGGCCGTGTAGTGGCCACGGGCGAGTTTACGTGGTTGTGCAGGCAATACCCAGACTTCGAGACTAGAGACTTGCGGCCCGGTATTCTACTGCCGGGCTTTGTGGATACGCACATTCATTACCCGCAGGTATACGTAGTAGGCTCCATGGGCTTGCACCTCCTGGACTGGCTCAAGGAGCACATGGCTTCCGCCGAGACTCTCCTGGTCGACCCTACCCATGCCCGTCGAGTGGCGCAAGACTCCCTGAAGTTGATGCTGCGCAACGGCACTACCTGCGCCCTGGTATTCGGAGCCCACTTCCGCGAGGCTCAAGATATCCTTTTTGACGAGGCTTCCACTCTAGGCATACAACTCACCAGCGGCATGGCCATGGCCGATAGGTACCTTCACCAAGAGCTACTGCAGTCCCCGTCCGATGTCTACGAATCAGGCATCTCTCTAATAGAGCGGTGGCATGGGAAGGGCCGCATCTCGTACGCTGTGACACCCCGCTTTGCCTTGAGTACATCACCGGTGCTGCTTGAAGTAGCCAGGGAACTCCTGCGGATGAAGCCGGGGATAATCCTCCAGACCCACATCAACGAAACAGTGGATGAAGTGAGTGCAGTCAGGGAATCGTTTCCCTGGGCGAAGGATTCCCTGGCAGTATATGAGGCCTTCGATCTCGTCGGCCCACGGTCGGTGTTCGCTCATGATGTCTGCCCCACGGAGTCCGAGCTACAGCGATTGGCCGCGGCCCACGCATCGGTGGCTCATTGTCCCACGAGCAACGCATTCCTCGGCAGTGGGCTCTTTCCAATGAAGGTGCACTGTGAGCAGGGGGTCAACGTGGCCCTCGGTTCCGACGTGGGTGCAGGCACGGGCTTCAGCCTCTTGAAAGAGGGTCTCATGGCCTATGAAGTCCAGATGCTCAGTCCCAACGGCTATCCTCTTACCCCAACTCACCTCCTCTACCTTGCCACCGCTGCCGGGGCACGAGCGCTTGGCGTCGACAGGGAGGTCGGCGACCTATCTCCGGGCAAGTATGCCGATATGGTACTGG
>JAJZQR010000243.1 GCA_021806765.1 Chloroflexota bacterium
TCTCAAGCCTCCTTCGGGTGAAGAAGGGCGCGCTGGGGTTGCTGGTGGAGAGGATTGCCTTCAGCCAGGGCAAGAAGCCGGTGGAGTTCCGCAAGATGTTGGTCCCCGGCCACCGGTGCAAGTACGTGGTGGAGGTGATGAGGCCGTGAGTGAGGGCGCCCTGAAGGGAGGCTGGCCGTGCCCTCACCCCGCGAACATGCCAGAGGGCATGTTCGCGCCTCTCCCAGAGGGAGAGGGAGTTTGATATATTGACATATCAACTACTACCTGTTAGCATGGTGTCGCCCCAGCACCCGAAAAGAGGAGGCTCCCCTTGGTACCGGATGACAGCTCCCCTCTGCAGCTCCACACCCGAGCGGTCTCGGTGGTGGAGGCCACCTTCGGTCTCGTTTCCAACAACCGGTGGCTGCTGCACAACCCGGAGTTCTTCAGCGAGTACAAGATGCAGTGCCTGCTGACCGACGTCTACCGGGTGGATGACATCCCTTTTGGCCCCAACCTGGATGCCTACCTTTACCTCATCGATATGCCCAACGTTCCCCCCAGCATCCGGGTCACCGATCGCGAGATGTGGTGCGCCGGTCCCTTCACGGAGCTGGATGCCAGGATGGCCGACCGCCGCTACAGCGTCTTCGGCAACCTGGGGCTCTTCTTCAAGTACTCCATGGCTACCCTGGAGCGGCGCCACGGCATTTACAGCTTCCACGCCTCGGCCATGTACGTTCCGGAGCGGAACGAGCTGATCGCAGTGATCGGCGGTGCGGGCGCCGGCAAGACGGTGCTGATCCTGGAGGGCCTCAGTCGCGGCTACCAGATTTTCACCGTGGAGATGCTCCACTTCGCCTTCCGGGACGAGGGGCTGGTGTTCTTCAAGGGGGCCCTGATGGACAACATTCGGGTGGGCAATCTGGTGTACGACTTCCCCAGGGCGGCGGAGCGGCTGCAGATCGAGATCCCCGAAGTGAAGGACGTGTGGGGGACCAAGATCGCCGTCGACTTCCAGCCGATGGCCCCCGAGAGCGACGTCATCGTCAACCCGAAGCTCACCCTTCTCTTCCCACGCATCGAGGCTGGACGCGATCCGGCGATCATCAACGATATCACCAATCGCTCAAAGCTGAAGTGGATGCTTTTCAACAACGCCACTGAGAAGATCGGTGGCACCAACCTGTTCTACGAAGCCGTCATGGTCGACACCATGGACACGCCCGAGCTGATGGAGCGGAGGCTCAGGGCCATGGAGAGACTGGTTTCGGGCGAGGTCGAGATCCTTCGCGCCAAGAGCATCTTGGCGGGAACTCACAACTGCATGGAGGGTATCTAGTGAAGTCGTTCGAGGGCGTTTTCCGAAGTCCTTTAGCGAACCGGAGCGCGAAGCCGCGGAAGACCGGCTACACCATGGTCATCGACAAGGGGCTGGGCGTCAACGGGACCAAGGATCTGATGGACACAGCCGCAGACTACATCGACTCGCTCAAGCAGACCTTTGGCACCTCGGCTTTCTTCAACGATCGGTTGATGCGGGAGAAGGTGGAGGTTGTCAAGGCTGCGGGCGTGAACGTCTACCCGGGCGGCACCTTCCTGGAGATCGCCGTCTGGCAGGAGCGGGTGCAGGAGTACCTGAACCGGGTCAAGGAACTGGGTTTCACCGGCGTCGAGGTGTCGGATGGGACCATCGAGATGTCCGATGCCCAGCGGCACGATGCCATCAAGCGGGCAGTGGACATGGGCTTCCTGGTAATCACCGAGGTGGGCAAAAAGGACCCCAACGACAAGGTGGGCATCCCCAAGATGCACGCCGACATCAAGATGGATCTGGAGCTGGGCGCCTACAAGGTGATCGTGGAGGCCCGGGAGTCCGGTAAGGGCGTCGGCATCTTCAACTCGGCCGGCGAGCCCGATGCCCAGGAGGTGGAGAACATCATCGCGGGCGTCGACGATCCCTCGGACCTGATCTGGGAGGCCCCGCTCAAGAACCAGCACATCTTCCTCATCAAGAAGTTCGGCATCAACGTTAACCTGGGCAACGTGCCCCCCGAAGAGGTGCTGGTGCTGGAGGCCCTCCGCAACGGCATGAGGGGCGACACCCTCAAGATGGCGTACCTGGGCAAAATGAAGTAGAGACCGAAAGGGGGCCGGCGGCGCCGGCCCCCTCTTACCCCGATTCACGGGCCTGTTTTATGGTGTGGCAGTTCCCGAGGCTAGTTCAGGGCAAATCCTGTAGCCGCACCCTTTTAGGGTGCGCGCAGCCTCTGACGACAGCGCGGCTACACGACGAGGTCCGCGCAGGCTAAAGCCTGCGGCTACAGAGTCGCCATGGGCTCAGCCCTCCGGAAGGAGGCACGGATGGGTTACCCGGACTTCATGGCGGCGTCCATTGCCAAGGTCGAGGCGACCCGTGAGCAACGGCTGAACGAGACGATCCCCCTTATGACTCTGGTCGAGCGGGAAGAGGTGCTGAAGCGCTTCTACCCTGCCAACCAGGAGGGGGCTTTCCGGCAGATCAGGGTGGGGCCGAACCGAGGGGAGCACTTCCTCAAGGAGTTCGTCAACATTCTGGAGTCTCGCAGCCCGGTCGAACCCGCCCAGATCGACCTCTCCCACGTCGACTTCGACGTCGATGTGCTGATCATCGGGGGCGGGGCCGCCGGTATGTCCGCGACCCTGATGTGCCACGACGCTGGTGTTTCCCCTCTACTCGTTACCAAGCTGCGGCTGGGCGATGCCAACTCTATGATGTCCCAGGGCGGGATCCAGGCCGCCATCTCCCCTACCGACTCCCCGGTGAACCACTACCTCGACGCCATGGGCGGCGGCCAGTTCGCCAACGTCCCGGAACTGGTTCGGGCCCTGGTTACCGATGCCCCCCAGGTCATCAAGTGGCTGGAGGGGCTGGGCGTCATGTTCGACAAGGAGCCTGACGGCCGTATCAAGGTGAAGCACGGCGGCGGGACCTCCAAGAAGCGATTGATCTCCACCCGCGACATCACTGGCGCCGGAATAACCCGGGTCCTTCGAGACGAAGTGTGGAACCGCAAGACTCAGGTGCTGGAGTTCACGGCAGCCCTGGAGATCCTGCTGGACGAGAACGGAAAGGCGGCAGGCGCCGTACTGTTCAACATGGAGACCGAGCAGTACTACGTCGTGCGCTCCAAGGTCGTGGTGCTGAACACGGGCGGCTCCGGCCGCCTCCACTTCCAGGGATTTCCCACCACCAACCACTACGGCGCCACGGGTGATGGTCTGGTGATGGCCTATCGGGCCGGCGCCAGGGCGGTGTTTCTGGATACGGTGCAGTACCACCCTACCGGTGGCGCCTTCCCCGAGCAGACGGTGGGGTTGCTGGTGGCAGAGACCGCCCGGGCCATGGGGGCCCAGATTGTGGACTCCGAGGGCAACCAGTTCGTAAATTCCCTGGAGCCCAGAGATGTCACATCCTCGGTCATGATCCGCCAGTGGGCCGAGAGAGGGCGAGGGGTCTCCACCCCCGGTGGCATCATCGGCGTCTGGCTGGACACCCCGATGGTGGACATAAAGAACGGAGAGGGGGCCCTCTTCGGGGTGATGCCCGTTCAGTGCAAGCGATACTGGCGCTACGGTTTCGACCCCACCAGGGAGCCGATCCTGGTCACTCCGGTCCACCACTACCAGAACGGCGGCATCCTGATCAACGACCAGGCCGAGACCGGGGTCCCCAACCTGTTCGCCGGGGGCGAGGTGGAGGGCGGTGTGCACGGCCGCAACCGGCTGATGGGCAACTCCTGGGCTGACATCATGGTGTTCGGTCGCAGGTCCGGGATATCGGCTGCGAGGCGGGCCAAGGAGACCCCTACCCCCAGGAAGTTGACCCTGAGCCACGTGGAGGCCTTCCATCGCGAGTTGGTGGAGAGCGACGTCGGTCTGGCTCGGGTGGCGCCCATCCTGTTGCCCAACTACACCCGACCGGAGATTAAGGACCACATACCGCCCCTGGCGGCTGCCCTCCTGCAGAACTACACCCCGTTCGAAGTGGAGTTGGAGGGGGTGATCCGATGAGCGAGAACGACAACAACGAGGAGATGCGGTTCGTTCCCGTCTTCATCATGAACAAGAAGTACGAGGTGCCCGAAACAGCCACCATCATGCAGGCGCTGGAGCACGCGGGCTACCGGTACATCCGGGGCTGCGGTTGCCGTGGTGGATACTGCGGGGCGTGCGCCACCTTCTACCGGCTGCCCGGCGACGTCAAGCTGAGGACGGCCCTGGCCTGCCAGAAGGTGGTGGAGCCGGGCATGTACCTGGTCCAACTGCCCTTCTTCCCGAGCAACAAGAAGCTGTACAACCTGGAGGAGCTGTCGGCAGCGCCGGATCAGGTACTGAAGATCTACCCGGAACTGTACAAGTGCCTCGGCTGCAACACCTGCACCAAGAGCTGTTACATCGAGATACCGACCCTGGAGTACGTGACGGCCCTGGTGAAAGGGGACTACGAGAAGGCGGCAGAGCTGTCCTTCGAGTGCGTCATGTGTGGACTCTGTGCCTCCCGCTGCCCCGCAGAGCTGACCCAATTCCAGGCGGGCATGCTGGGACAGAGGATCTACGGACGGTACGTGGTGCCCCGGGATCAGCAGCTGGCCAGGCGGGTCGATGAGATCCTCTCGAGCGAGTACGAGCCGCGGATCCAGGAGTTGATGCACAGCGACGTGGCCGAGTTGAAGAAGATGTACGCGGCGCGGGAGATCGAGCCGTAGGGGACCGACCTAACCCCCCGGCCCCCTTCCCCACGAGGGAAGGGGGAGTCTCTTCCCTCCCCGACACGGGGAGGGGCGGGGGAGAGGTTCGAGGACAGGAGGCGGGTGATGCCACTACCAGAGGGAACCGGCGAACGAGCGGCCAGCATCTCCCTGTCACGTCGGGTGGTGGGGGGCGACTTCGTCGCGAAGGTGAGGGACATCAGCGGTCAAAACCTGATGGCCTGCAACCAGTGCGGCAAGTGCTCGGCCGGCTGCCCGGTGGCCTTTGCCATGGACTTGCTGCCCAATCAGGTGATCCGGCTGGCGCAACTGGGCCAGGAGGAGGCGCTGGAATCCCGAACCATCTGGCTGTGCGCCTCCTGTCTCACCTGCGCCTCCCGATGTCCTAAAGGCGTCGATCTCTCCAGGGTGATGGACGCCATGCGGTTGATAGTGCTGCGCTCGGGCAAGGCGGCGCTGGCCATGGCCGACCTCGAGAGAGAGGACCTCCTCCAGGCACCGCAACTGGCCTTCATCAGCGCGATGCGGAAGTACATGCCGTAGGAGCGGTCAGCTATCAGCGGTCAGCTATCAGCCACTGACTGACGGCTGAGGGCTGACAGCTGATGGCTCGTGGAGTTCGAGGATGCAGATAGCCTACTTCCCGGGTTGTACCCTCCACGCCAGGGCGACGGACCTGGATCGATCCGCTCGGGCGGCCGCCGAGATGCTGGGCATCCGGTTCGTGGAGCTGTCCAAGTGGAGTTGCTGCGGGGCCAGTTTTCCCACTGCCGGGGGTAACCTGATGACCCTCGCGAGCCCTCATCGCGCCCTGGCGCAGGCGTCTCGGGAGGGCGGCAACCTGATCACCCTCTGCGCCATCTGCTACAACGTCCTCAAGAGAACCAACCACCTGGTGTCCAACGACGTGGAGAGCCAGAAGAAGCTGGCCATGTTCACCGACGAGGACTACTCAGGGCAGACCCGAGTGGTGCACCTGCTGGAGTTGCTGCGAGACGAGGTGGGGCTGGACCGGATGCGGGATCGGCTGGTCACCACGATGAGGGGCTTGAAGGTCGCCCCCTATTACGGCTGCCTGCTGCTGCGACCCCAAAAGGAGATGCTGCTGGACGACCCCGACCGGCCCCAGATCCTGGAGAACTTCCTGGAGTCGCTGGGGTGCCAGGTAGTGGACTTCCCCTTCAAGACCGAGTGCTGCGGCTCCTTCCTGGCGGTCAGCGCCGAGGAGGTGGCCACCGACATGTCCCACCGGATCTTAGAGGCTGCGGTTGGGTATGGTGCGGAGGCAGTCGTGGGCAGCTGCCCCCTGTGCCAGTTCAACCTGGACAACCGGCAGAGGGAGATGGCGGGCAGGTACAAGGGGTTCCGGCAGATACCGGTGTTCTATTTCACGCAGCTGCTGGCGTTGGGGCTGGGTTTGGAGGAGGGCAGCATCGGGATGGACCAGCATTTCGTGGATCCCCGGCCGGTGCTGCGCGGCAAGGGACTGTTGTGAGAAGGATCGGGGTTTTCGTCTGCCACTGCGGATTGAATATCGCGGGAACCGTGGACGTGGCGAGGGTGGCCGACGGGGCCGGCGAGACGCCGGGGGTGGTCTACAGCCAGGACTACAAGTACATGTGCTCGCTGCCGGGCCAGAGGCTGATCCAGGATGCCATCCGCGATCATCGTCTGGAAGGCGTGGTGGTGGCTTCCTGCTCGCCCCGGATGCACGAGACCACCTTCCGCAACGCCTGCGAGGGGGCAGGGCTGAACGGCTACCGGTGCGAGATCGCCAACATCCGCGAGCAGTGCAGCTGGGTGCACAAGGAGAAAGAGGTGGCCACCCCTAAGGCCCTCAGCATTGCGAGAGCGGCAGTGGAGAAAGTGCGAGGTGATGAGCCGTTGGCACCCATCAACATTCCGGTCACCAAGAAGGCACTGGTGGTAGGGGCTGGGATCGCCGGGATGCAGGCGGCGCTGGACATAGCCAACGGCGGCCACGAGGTGCTGCTGCTGGACCGTCTGCCTTCCATCGGCGGCCACATGGCTCAGCTTTCGGAGACCTTCCCTACCCTGGACTGCGCCCAGTGCACCCTCACCCCGAAGACGGTGGAGGTGGGCCGGCATCCCCGCATCCATCTGCTCACCTACTGCGAGTTGGAGTCGGTGTCCGGCTACGTCGGCAACTTCGACGTGAAGATCCGGCGGAAGCGCTCCTTCGTGGACTGGGAGAAGTGCAACGGCTGCGGCCTCTGCCAGGAGAAGTGTCCAGCTAAGACCACCTCCAGCTTCGAGCGGGGGTTGGGTCAGCGGAAGGCCATCTACACCCTTTCCCCCCAGGCGGTGCCAAACAAGCCGGTGATCGACGAAGGGAGCTGCATCTACTTCGAGACGGGCAAGTGCCGGGCCTGCGAGAAGCTCTGTCCGGTGGGGGCCATCGACTTCGAGCAACAGGAGACCGTGATCGAGGAACGGGTGGGCGGCATCGTGGCGGCGACGGGTTACGAGCTGTACGACAAGGCGCTGGTCCCGGAGTACGGAGCAGGGCAGTACCCGGACGTCGTCGACGGACTCCAGTTCGAGAGGATCCTTTCCGCCTCGGGGCCCACCGCCGGACAGGTGCGGAGACCCTCCGACGGGCAGGTGCCCAGGGAGGTGGTGTTCATCCAGTGCGTGGGGTCCAGGGACCCCGAGAGGGGCGTACCCTACTGCTCCAAGATCTGCTGCATGTACACGGCTAAGCACGCCACCATGCTGAAACGGAAGGTGCCGGACGCCCAGGCCTACATCTTCTACATGGACATCCGTTCTGGAGGCAAGGGGTACGAGGAATTCGTCCAGCGCTCCATAGAGGAGCATGGGCTGCTCTACCTGCGGGGACGGGTCTCCAAGCTGTTCGAGGAGAACGGGAAGGTGGTCGTGTGGGGGGCCGACACCCTGAGTGGCAAGAAGGTGGAGATACGGGCGGATCTGGTGGTGCTGGCCATGGCCACAATGCCCTCGATGGACGCCCTGGATGTGGCTCAGAAGCTGAGGATCGCCACCGACCCCTACGGCTTCTACAACGAGGCGCACCCCAAGCTGCGGCCGGTGGAGAGTCTCACCCAGGGGATCTACCTGGCCGGCAGCGCCCAGGGGCCCAAGGACGTCCCGGAGACGGTGGCCCAGGCCAGCGGCGCGGCGACCAAGGTGCTGGCCCTGTTCTCGTCACCGGAGATGGTGCTGGACCCGCTGGTGGCGGCGGTGCAGGAGGACCTGTGCAAGGGCTGCGGCCTCTGCGTGGAGGCCTGCCCCTACGACGCCCGCTCTCTGGATCCGGTTCGACGCGTGGCGGTGGTGAACGAGGCGCTGTGCCAGGGCTGCGGCGCCTGCGCGGCGGCCTGCCCCA
>JAJZQR010000008.1 GCA_021806765.1 Chloroflexota bacterium
ACGAAGTGGGTGAGGAAAGGGCGGCACTCCGGGACGGTGTGGCCTACCCTCACCGGTGTCCCGGCGAGGGCCGCCAGCCACGCCCCCCACCAGTGGTCGAAGCGCAGCAGCAGGACTGCATCGTAGTTGCCCCGCCTCAGTTCCCCAGCCATCCGCCACAGAAGGCTATACGGAGCCAGAGGCGACCCCTTCGGCTCCCGGCTGAAGCCCGGAAAGAAGCAGAGGAGCACCTCGTCCAGCAACGGGTCGCGGCGGGCCACCTCGGCGGACCACGGCCCCACCATCATCGTCAGACGGGCCTGGGGCAGCGCCTTCCGCAGCAGTTCCACGGCGGGCGAGGTCATCACCACATCGCCCAAATGGTCCGGCCGGATCAGCAGCACTCGGGGGCGGTCCGACCGCGGCCCTCTGGCAGCGCGACCCGAAACGTTCGCCATCGCGCCGCCCAGCCTGAGCATGGCCCGGCGTAGCGCCGCCCGACTCGAGTAACCGGAGACACCGGCAGGGGAGCAGAGACAGGACTGACAGGGCTCTACGGCTGGCCTCCTTCTTCCAGATGCCCCCGATCGACGGGCTTGGGGCCGGGGGCCGTCGAGGAGGGACCCAGGGCGAACATCAATTCCCCTTCGGCCGCCACGTCGCCGTCCACCGTGGCACGGGCCGCCCCCTTCCCCACCGGTCCCCGCATCCTGGTCAGTTGGACCTCGAGCCGGAGGACGTCGCCCGGAAAAACCTGCTTCCGGAAACGGAAGCCGTCGATGCCGGCGAAGAGGACGATCTTCCCGTGATTCTCGGGCATTTTCAAGAGGACCACGGCCCCCACCTGGGCCAGCGCCTCGACGATCAGCACCCCCGGCATCACCGGGAAGCCCGGGAAGTGGCCCTGGAAGAAGGGTTCGTTGGCGGTGACCGCCTTGATCCCCACCGCTCTGACTCCCTCCTCCAGCTCCACGATCCGATCGACCAGCAGGAAGGGGTACCGGTGGGGAATGATAGCCTGGATCTCCTGATTGCTCAGCATGCTTCCTCCCAGCGCAGGTGCCGGTATCTATCCAGCACCCCAAAAGGCGTCGCCAGGGGTGCCATCTGTCCGGCTAAGGTCGAGAAAGACACCCGGCGCATCCGCTGCACCTTCCGGCGCTTCGGCCACTGGCGGGGCAACCCCGCCAACCCGGCCAGCCGTCCCTTCAACGAGGCCAGGTCCCGTCGGGTCACCAACCCGTAGAGGGTGGCGGTCAAATCGTAGGCCACGATCAGGGGAAGCGTCAGGTACAGCTGGGGCGCCGGATAGTTCTTGGCGATGGTCCACAGCTTGTTGCGCCCCAGGTGGTAGCTCTTGAAAGGCGACCCCTCGACCCCGGTGGCCGAGTGGACGTGGGAGACCACCGCCCCGGGCGCGTAGAGGGCCTTCCACCCGGCCAGTCTCGCCCGCCAGGCCAGGTCCAGGTCCTCCAGGTAAGCAAAGAACTCCTCGTCGAACAGCCCGACCTCGTCCAGCATGGCCCGGCGATAGAGGGCCGCCCCCGCGCAGGGGCCGAAGACCTCCACCACCGTGCCACCCTCCCGGTCCGGCTGCCCGCCCAGCCGGTCCCAGGCGATGCCCACCGGGTCTAGAGCGATGCCCGCGGAGTTGATCATGTCCGGCCGGTGGGCGAAGACCATCTTCGAGGCTATCATCCCCACCGCGTCGTCGGCCAGAGCCGGGGCCAGCAACTGCTCCAACCAGTCGGACCGGGCCTCAGTGTCGTTGTTCAGGGTCGCCACGAAGGGGGCGATGCTCGCCCGAATCCCCACGTTGTTCGCCGCGGCGAAGCCCAGGTTGCGGGGATTCGCGATCACCCGCACCCATGGGAACCGCTGCCGGACCATCTCCGCAGATCCGTCGGTGGAGCCGTTGTCCACCAGGATCACCTCGAAGGGCCCCAGGGTCTGGCTCACCAGGGCAGGCAGGCAACGCTCCAGGTGGGAGCGACCGTTCCAGTTGACTATGACGACGCTAACCAGGGGGGAGGAGGAATCCGTCACCAACACCCTCGAAGGCACTCTCAGCGGATCGACGGCGTTAGTCTACCAGAAAACGGACTGCTCCCCATCCTCCTGAAGAAAAGGCACAGGGAAATCGCCGCCACCAGCACTGCACCCCCCATGCCGAAGTTGAGGGTCAGGAAAACCAGCACCGCGTTATCGAGCAGGTAGCCCACGCCGCCCAGGATACAGAAGATCCCGTTCAGCAGGAACGCTATCCTTATGGTCTTACCCAATCTGCCCCCGGAGAACAGCGGGGCAACGAACAGGGACGACAGCCCGAAGAAGAGCGACCATCCGAGAACGTTTATCGCCGACATGGCCGAAAGCGGGTTGGCCTGCACGATCTGCTCGAGACCCTGAGTCTCACCCCTCGAAATGCTCAGCCGGACCGAACTGAGCTGAACGAAATAGTTGAGGCTGGTCAGCGCGGCGAATATCACCCCGAAAGAAAGGCTGATCCGCGCCAGGAGGCGCCTTTCACCGTCCGCCAGTTCGTAGACGCTGCTGAGCAACAGGACGAACAGCGGTCCGAACAGGAGCATCGCGAAACGGGCCAGGTTCTGAAAGAACTGATTGTACCTGCCAACGTAGGCCAGATAATCCGGCATGTTCGTCCAGATGAACAGCGGGGACGTCAACGGAATGGTGACAAAACAAACCGTGAAAACGACGAAGCTAACGGCGATCGAGAAGGCCGACCAGAAGCCAAGCCTGATGGATAGCTGACTCATTCTCGTTTCCTCACTGTCGATTACCATCATTGGCAATACTCCTCGGATTCGGACAGTTGCTAGATCACGTTGGACAGGCGAAGGATACAGTCAGATCCCTCCCATTCTCGGCCGTTCCTCTCTTCATAGATCTTCTTTCCGCCTCTATGGTACGGCTGCAGGCACCCCGCTGTCAGCCCATCCTTTACACCCTGTCCCATCGAAAGATACAATCCGAATCGGAAGGTGCTCTTGCACCGGCCCCGTGAACGTCCCGGATATGTTCACGCCTCTCCCATTCAGAGAGGAAAGCCGAGGCTTTCGGAGGCGTACCTGTGCAAACGAACTACCGCCCGGCCCTGGAATTGGCCCAGAAGGCCCTGCTTGCGCTGGACCCGGCGACCGTCGCGGAACGAAGCGGAGCGGAACTGATCCAGGGAGAGGGCGGCGCAGAATTTCGGCTGAAAATGCTCGGCCGTCAGTACCGTGTTCCCATCTCGGAAACCCTGGTCTACGACGTTGCGACCGGCACCGAGGCCGGAGCCTCCACCACCCTGGTGATCCTGCACTACCTGGCCGGCGCCGATGGCAGTCGCGTCAGCCGCCAGTGGATCCCCTTCCGGAGCCTTTCGGGCGGGAACGTCTACGAAAAGGCCTTCCGCCAGCAGAGCCTCGATCCCTTGGTGGCCAGCTTCGGCAGGAATCCCGACGCGCTGACGGCCGCCGCCGAGGTCCTGGAGGGGGTGCGAGGCACCATGGGCGACCTGTCCTTCGTCTTCCAGGCGTTGCCCCATCTGCCCATGGCCTGCGTTCTCTGGCTGGCCGACGAGGAGCAGGCCGCCGAGGCCAACCTGCTCTTCGATGCCGTGGCACCCCGCTACCTTCCCACCGAGGACCTGGCGGCCCTGAGCCGCGCCCTGACCTTCGGCCTGATACGACAGCGGGAGAGGAAGCAATGACCGATACCGCCACCTCCCTTCGCCGCCTGCCCAGCGTGGACCGACTCCTCCGGGAGAAAGCGGGCGAGCAACTCTCCGAGCACTTCCCCCGAGACCTGGTGGTCCAAACCTTCCGGGACTTGCTGGAGGAGACCCGGGCCCAGATCCGCGGCGGCAAGGAGGCGCCTGAGACCGATCAACTGCTGGAGGCGGCCCGATGGCGGCTGGAGAAGGCTTTTCGCCCCTCCCTGCGCCCCGTCATCAACGCCACCGGGGTGATCATCCACACCAACCTGGGTCGCGCTCCCCTCAGCGACGAGGCGCTGCGGGCCGTCTTGCAGGTGGCGGGCGGCTACAGCAACCTGGAGTACCGGCTCGCGGAGGGGGTGCGTGGCTCCCGCCACGAGCACGTCTCCGATCTGCTTCGCCGCATCTCCGGCGCCGAGGACGCTGTCGCCGTCAACAACAACGCCAGCGCGGTCCTGCTGATCCTCTCGGCCTTCGCCCAGGGGAAGGAAGTCATCGTCTCCAGGGGGCAGGCGGTGGAGATAGGGGGTGGCTTCCGGATCCCGGACGTGCTGCGCCAGAGTGGGGCTAAACTGGTGGAGGTGGGCACCACCAACCGCACCTACCTGCGAGACTACGAGGAGGCCATCACCCCCGAGACTGCGCTGCTGCTCCACGTACACCCGAGCAACTTCCGGGTGGAGGGTTTCGTCCACTCCACCCCCATCGAGGAACTGGTCGATCTGGGAAGACGGCGAGGCATCCCCGTGGTAGACGACCTGGGCAGTGGCTCCTTCTTGGACACGGCTCAGTACGGCCTGGCCCACGAGCCGACGGTGCAGGAACGGATCGCCGCCGGGGTCGATCTGGTGAGCTTCAGTGGTGACAAGCTGTTGGGAGGCCCCCAGGCGGGGCTGATCGCCGGCAAGGCAAGGCTAATCGAGGTGCTGCGGCGGCACCCCCTGGCCCGCGCCATCCGGGTGGACAAGATGACCATCGCCGCCCTGGTGGCGACCCTCAGCCACTATCTGATGGGAGAGGCCGTCCAGAAGGTGCCCGTCTGGCAGATGATCGCCATGCCGGTGAAGGAGATCGAAGCCCGAGCGTCCCGGGTGGCCCGACGGCTGCGCCAGGGGGGCCTCGACGTCGAATTGATCGACGGTTTCTCCACGGTGGGGGGAGGCTCTCTCCCGGGAGAAACCCTGCCCACCCGCCTGGTAGCCGTGGCGCCCCCTTCCGACCAGTTGCCTGCCATGGAGATGGCGGCCCGCCTGCGGCGAATGGACCCGCCGCTGGTGGCCCGCATTGAGCACGACCTGCTGCTGCTGGACCTGCGCACGGTGCGTCCCGAAGAGGACCGCGTGGTGGCCGATCAACTCATGGCAGCAGCCCGACCGTAGGAGCCGGCGGGGCACCGCGGGCCCGGTGCCGTGGGACTGCAGTAGGGGCGAAGCATTCCGCCGCAGTGGAATGCTTCGCCCTACACCTTCTGCCGCGCAGGCGGATATAATTACTGATAGGACATTCACTACCTCGGGAGATCGCTGTGTACGTCATCGGAACCGCCGGACACGTGGACCACGGCAAGTCCACCCTGGTCCAGGCCCTCACCGGGATCGACCCGGACCGTCTCCGAGAGGAGAAGGAGCGGGGCATGACCATCGACCTGGGCTTCGCCTGGCTCAAGCTGCCCAGCGGGATGGAAGTCAGCATCGTCGACGTCCCGGGCCACGAGCGCTTCATCAAGAACATGCTCGCAGGCGTCGGCGGCATCGACGTGGCGCTGCTGGTGGTGGCCGCCGACGAGGGACCTATGCCCCAGACCGACGAGCACCTGGCGATCCTGGACCTGCTGGGCGTCTCCCGAGGTGCCGTCGCCATCACCAAGGCCGACCTGGTGGACGAGGAATGGATGGAACTGGTGAAGGCCGAGGTAGAGGAGCGACTGGCGCCCACATCCCTGGCCGGAGCCCCCCTGGTGCCCGTTTCCGCCATGACACGCCAGGGCCTGCCGGAACTGATATCGACTCTGGACCGGCTGCTGGCCGCCGTCCCGGGAAAGCGAGACGTGGGGAAGGCAAGGGTACCGGTGGATAGGGTATTCACCGTGGCCGGGTTCGGCACCGTCATCACCGGAACCCTGATCGACGGGGAACTGCGAGTGGGCCAGGAGGTGGAAATCCTCCCATCCGGCAAGAAATCGCGAGTCCGCGGCATCCAATCCCACAAGCGGAAGGTGGATGTGGCCCCACCGGGCAGTCGAGTCGCCGTGAACCTGGCTTCCCTGGCCACTGAAGAGATCCAGCGGGGCGACGTGGTCACCTTGCTGGGCTGGCTCCGGCCAACTCGAGCTGTAGACGTGAAGTTGAGGGTCATCAAAGCCGCCCCGAAGCCGCTGGAGCACGGCGACGAGCTTACCTTCCACACGGGCGCTGCCGAGGCCGTGGCCAAGCTCTCCCTTCTGGATACCGAAAAGCTGGAGCCCGGGCAGAGTGGATGGGCCCAGCTGCGGCTGGCCGACCCGGTGGCCGTGGCCAGGGGAGACCAGTTCATAGTCCGGGTTCCCTCTCCCAGCTTCACCGTAGGGGGCGGTGTGGTCGTGGACCCCCATCCCAAGCGTCACCGCCGCTTCCAGCAGCAGCTGGTCGAGAACTTGAGCACCCTGGAGCAGGGCACTCCTGAGGAGATCCTGCTCCAGCAGATGCCGCCTGCTGCGCCCCTGGTGCTGCAGTCGGTGGTACAGCGAACGGGCCTCCCTATGGAACAGGCACGACGGGCGGTAGCCACCCTGCTGGCCGAAGGCGAGTTGCTGCTGCTGGAGGGATCGAAGGCCGACGCAGGGTCCATGGCCCTCAACGCTCAGAGCCTGTTGATTGCATCGACCGCCTGGGCAGCCCTGCGAGAGAAACTGGAAGGGATCCTCGCCACCTTCCACGCCGAGTACCCCCTGCGCCGGGGGATGCCCCGGGAGGAGGTGCGCAGCAGGAGCGGGCTGGATGCCCGAGCCTTCAGCAGAGTCGAGTCCCGGTTGCTGAGCGAGGGAGCGATCATCGAGGAGGGACCGCTGATGGCACGAAGCAGCCACCAGGTGCGGTTCGATGAAGACCTCCAACGGCGCATCGTCGGCTTCCTGGAAGCCCTTCAGGAGGCAGGCACTTCCCCTCCCTCGACCCAGGAGATGCTGGCTCGATTCAACCTGAGTTCTGAAGCACTGGCAGCGCTGATGGACCAGGGTCGGGTCGTGGAGATAGCCGCTGGGATCGTGCTGGATAAGCAGGTCTACGCTCAGATGGTGGAGACCATTATCCGCGCGATTCAGGCGGAGGGTTCCATCACGGTGGCTGCAGTGCGGGATCAGTTCAACACCAGCCGCAAGTACGCCCTGGCTATCATGGAGCACCTGGACGAGAAGCGGGTGACCCGGCGGGTAGGTGACGAGCGAGTCCTGATGTAGCCGACTGTAGGGGCGGTTCGCGAACCGCCCCTACAACTATGCCCTGAGGAGTGTCCATTGAACCACGAGCCTACC
Organism: Chloroflexota bacterium; assembly: GCA_021806765.1. The sequence continues at coordinate 7,212 of JAJZQR010000008.1, forward strand.
CGCCTCTTCCTGGTCCGCCACGCCGAGACGGAGTGGAATGCCGCTCAGATCTTCCAGGGGCATCTGGATTCCCCCCTTACGGCCAAAGGGCTACAGCAGGCGGCTCAGCTAGCCTCCAGGCTGGTCCCCGAGAGGATCGATGCCGTCTACTCATCGGATCAGGGTCGCGCCGTGGAGACCGCCCGGGTCGTTGCCGCCCAACTGAGCCTCCCGGTGGTGCCACGGGCCGAACTGAGGGAGATCGACTGCGGCGAATGGACAGGTGAGACATACCAGGAGGTTCGGAACCGCTGGCCCGAGGAGTTCGCCAACTGGAGATCCCATCCCCACCTCCATCGAATGCCGGGTGGGGAGAGTGTGGTCGCCGTGCAGCAACGGGGGCTTCGGTTTCTGGAGGAGGTCCGGAAACGCCACCCGGGCCAGGCCGTGTTTGCGGTGACCCACAACACCGTGGTCAGGGCCATTCTCTGCCGCCTGCAGGGCTGGCCCCTGTCCCAACTGTGGGAAGGTGCCCGACAACCCAACTGCGCCATCAACCTGATCGAGTTCAGGGACGGCCAGGTCGCCCTGCTGGAGACTGCCGGCACCGGTCACCTGACCTCCATCAGCACTATCGGCTTCTCGGTATAGCCGTCAGGAGGTAGTAACGACTTCAGTCGTTCGTATCCGGTGACGCCAGAGGGCACGAACGACTAAAGTCGTTACTACTCTTTGGGACGCTGATCGCTAGCTGCTCCTCTGAAGTACTCGCACCTGGCCGCCAGGACGCACGCGTCACAGCGGGGCCGCTGGGCCTTGCAGACCCGCCGGCCGTGGGTGATCAGCTTCACGTGGAAGGGGAAAACCTCCTCGGGAGGGACCACACTCTCCAGGATCCTGTGGGCCTCCTCAGCGGAGGTGTCCGGGGCTATCAACCCCAGCCGGCGAGACACCCGGTGGATGTGGGTGTCCACAGGAAAGGCGGGCAGGTCGCAGGAGAAAAGCAGAACGCAGGCCGCCGTCTTCGGCCCAACCCCGTTCAACCCCAGCAGGAACTCCCTGGACTCCTCCAGAGGGCGCTGGATCAGGAAGTCCAAGTCCAGGCTGCCCCTCTCGGCCGATAGTCTCTGCAGCAACTCCTTGATCCTGGGAGCCTTTATGCGGGCCAGACCCCCCGGTCTGATGGCATCGGCGATGGCCTCCGGGTCCGCGTCTCGCACTTCCTCCCAGGAGTTGAAGCGTGCCTTCAGACTCTCGAAGGCGCGGTCCGAGTTGGCGTCGCTGGTGTGCTGGGATAGGATGGTCAGGATCAACTCGTCCAGCGGCCTCAGCTTCCGGCGAGGCGCCGGGCGACCGTATTCCTCCTCCAACAGCCGGCCGACTTCCCGCACTCGGCCCGTCAACCCCTCTCCCAGACGCTCCTTCAGCTCTGCCACGTCGTTCTCTCCTGTCTAAGTACTACTCAACCATCAGCACGCCATCCTCCACTCTGAGGCGCGGCACCCTGCTGCTGACGTCGATCTGGGCACAGTACTCCACGTCCGCTGCCAGCCCCACCTGCCGGAGGATCTGGGCATTGTGGGACTCCCAGAAGGCCCGCAGGATCGCCTCTCGTGGAGGGGGCGTCGACGGATCGCGCACGCCGGCCTCCCACAGATAGGAACGGCACAGCCTGACCGCCGCCACTGCCGATTCATCCAGGGTCAGCGGGCTCCCAGACGCATGGCTGGCCGACTCCCTCTCTACCTGCGTCACCAGGTAGCCGGCGCAGAAGGCATCGTCGATGGCGAACTTCGTCCCCATATAGTCCCCGGAGCAGATGAAGGCGATGTCCAATCCTCTCTCTCCGGCCTCCGACAAGGCGGTCCTCGCCACCGCCGAGGCATTCAGCAGGCTGCCCGCAAGGACCACGGGGGCCTGCACCACCTGTTGCATCGCCCTGGTCCCATTGGAGGTGCAGAAGCAGAGGTTCCGGCCCTTCACCGTCTCCTCGCGGAACTCCCTGGGGGAGTTCCCCAGATCGAACCCGGCCGGAGGTAGCCCGCCGGATTCTCCACACACCAGGGGCCGCTCGCCGCACCGATCGGCGTCCTCGAGAGCGGCAGGAATGCTTTCCGCCAGGGTGACCACACCGGCCCCGGCCTCCACCATCGACACCAGGGTCGAGGTCGCCCGCAGCACGTCGATGACGACGCACAGCTTGGAGGAGAGATCGGTCGCGATGGGGGGTAGGAACACTACCTCGACGTTCATTCGATAGCCTCCGAGAGTTGGGGGTTCTGCGGATCATTCTACCATCCGCAGCCACCGAGGCCGCCACCGGGAAGCCGAGTGCTTGTAGCTGGCCGCTGTGGTATACTCCACGCCGCGTCCGTAGCGCACTCTATGGCGACCTTGGGCCCGGTTGATCCTTGGAGCCCCCAGGGGTCGACCGTGCCCTTCTATTTGCATCCAAGCCCACCAGGTTAACTCGGAAGGAAGGTCACCGGTTTCATGGCATCTCGCCCAGAGGGCATCGGGGAAACCACGGCAGCATCGAATCCCCTCACCAGATCCACCGGCAGTCCCTCTCGCCAGACCAGCTTCCTCCCCACCAGGGTCAACGAAGGCCGGTTGTTGACGATGCTGGTGGCCAGCATGTTCCTGGTGGTAACCAATATCAACATGATGGCCCCGCTGCTGGTGGACCTTGCCGCCGACTTCCACACCTCGGTCGGCTCTATGGGGGAGTTGGCGGCAGCGGCCGCCGTGCCCTGGGCCCTCCTGGCTCCCTTCATGGGGGCGCTGTCGGATCGCTTCGGGCGGCGCCCTCTCCTGGCTACCGGCATTGCCATCCTGGGATTGACCACCCTGCTGTCGGCCCTGGCCTGGAGCTACCCTTCCCTGCTGGTCATTCGAGTGATCGGAGGGATAGGTGGAGCCTCTACCGGCCCCAACATTATGTCCAGCGCAGCCGACTACTTCCCCGTCAACCGCCGGGGCCGCGCCCTGGGCATGGTGCTCGCCGCCGTCTCTCTCGCCACCGTGGTCGGGGTCCCGCTGCTGGCCATGGCAGCCGCCCACATCGGGTGGCGTTTGTCCTTCGCCGGTCTCGGCCTCGTCCTCCTCGGCCTGGGAACCACCGTCTACGTGACCTTCCCGCGGGTGAAGCCTCCGGCCTTCCGCAAGGGTCACCTGCTCGACTTTACCGCAGCCCTGGCCGAGGGATCGACCCGCCTATTGTTGCTGGCCAACGGTCTGGAGAGAGCGGCATTCACCACAGCAGCGACCTACCTGGCGGCCTTCTTGATGCAGTCCTACTCCCTCCGCCTGGATCAGATCGCCCCGGCCCTATCCGCCACGGCTGTAGGCACTCTCCTGGGCAGCACTCTGGGCGGACGGCTGGCCGACACCGGCCGTCGCCCCGGCCTGGTGTACGCCGGCTTCCAGATCATGGCGGCAGCCACCGTTCTCCCCATGTTTGCCACCACCCCGGGCGTCATCCCCACCGCGCTGCTGGCTGCCACCTTCGGTCTGGCCAACTCTATGGCCAGACCCGCCTGGATGTGGGTGATCAGTCAGGTTCCGGAGAACCGCAGGGGCGCCACCATGGGGTTCACCGCCACCACCAATCAGGTTGGTCTGATGATCGGGGCCTCCGTCGGTGGCATCCTCATCTCCACCGGAGGGTACAGCGCCCTCGGCCTGCAAGCCAGCTGCGCCTCGCTGGCCGCCGCCGGTGTGTGCACCCTGGCCATCCGGCGGATGGCGAAGACCAAGGCAGCTCCTCAGGAGAAGTGACGGCGGAAGAAGACCCCTGCAGCCGTCTCAGCGGATCCTGGCGGGGACCGTAGCTGCCACCACGACCGTGCCCACCAGAGCGATCGTACCGGCCACTACGAAAATGGCGGAGAGGCCCATGCCGTCGCCGATCACCCCGGTCGAGGCCGGTCCGGCGAACATCCCCATGGCATAGACCGCTTGGAAGACCCCCATGGCCGTAGCCCGGTCCGCGGGTCGAACGGAACGGATGCTCAGCCCCATCAGCAGCGGGTAAGCGAGACCACGACCACCCCCGCCGAGGGCCTGCGTCACTGCTACCATCGGAATGGTGTGTACCAGTGGCACCATGAAGGCCCCGGCAGCCTGGATACCCATTCCGGCCATAGCCGTCACCCGCAGGCCCACCCTGTCGGCCGCGTAGGCGCTCACCAGAGTCGCCAGGGTGTAGGCCACCTGCATCACCGTCGTCAGCATCCCCAACTCAGCCCGGCTGGCTCCCAGTTGAGCAGCGTAGACCGGGGTGAAACCGTTCACCGTGGCCCATTGGGTCCAACTCCCGAGCATGGCGATGATCGACACCGCCACCAGCAGGGGCACGGTTCCGATGCGCCACAACTCCTGGACTGTCACCCCGGGCCTGGCTGCCATCGGCTTCTCATCGAGAAGAACCGCGGCCCCTACGCCCAGCAGAGCCAGAAAGACGGCCGCATAGAAAGGGGCCGTCCATCCCCAGGCTTGGGCTATCAACCCGCCGGCGTAGGTAGACACCATCTGGCCCACCCCTGCGATGAAGGTTACCTGGCTCATGGCGCGAGTTGCCTTCTCCGGAGGGAAGTAGCTGGAGAAGAGCACCGTGAAAACCACCCAGGCGGCAGCCCCCACGCCGGTCAGGGCCCTCCAGGCCACCAGCCAGACGGGATCGCTGGACAGGGCCAGACCTAAGGCTCCCAGGCCGGCTGCAGCCAGTCCCGCCAGAATAAAGGGCTTCCGCATACCGATCCGGTCGGACCAGACACCGAGGGGGATGCGGAGAAGGAGTTGAGACAGACCGTAGGCGCCAACGATGGTCCCCACCAACCCCATAGAGGCACCCAGTTGCCCCGCATGCACGGACAGTATGGGCACGTAGACGTACATCGAGGTCCAGTAGAAGAAAGTGGCGACGAAGAAGAGGTTGGTGAAGCGGTTGTTGGCGGGGCGGGACAGCACCAATGACCTCCGAGGCTCCTGGTGGCGCTCATGATAGAGGCAGAAGGGGCCTCCGCGCAAACCAGACGGCCGGCTGGCTCATCGCGACAAGGCGAATCACACTACACCGCGATGGGCCGGCCACCGGCGGGGGGAGATCCGTGGAATGGGACAGAAGCCGCCCGGCCGACACCCTCGACGTAGTAGGGCAGGGGCTCGTCCCTGCCCTACGTGTCGAAATCACTGCGGTCAGTTACTTCCCCGCTCCGGCCGAGGCCTCGGCCAGGTCGGGCGATCCCTGTTGCGCCCGCTTCCACCCCGTGTAGAAGTAGTACAGTACCGAGACCACTGCCACCACGAGGAAGAACCCCGAAGCAGGGCGGGTCAGGAACAGCGATAGGTCGGAACTGGTCTGCAGGGCGCGCTTGATGTTGATCTCGGCTATCGGTTCCAGCAGGAAACCCAGCACGAAGGGGGGCAAATCGAAGTCGTGCTTGGTCAGGAAGTAGCCGATCAGCCCGAAGAAGAACAGCACCCAGATGTCGAATATCCGGTTGTTCAGAACGAAGGCGCCCAGGGCCGACATTACCAGGATCCCCGGAATCAGGATGTCCTTCGGCACCAGCACCAGCTTGACGAGGACCCTCATCAGCCCCAACTGGATGACCAGGGTCAGCACCGTGGCGATCAGATAGGCGCAGATCAGCCCGTAGGCCAGCTTAGGCTGGGTGCTCATCAGTAGAGGACCCGGGTTCAACCCGTGGATCAGCAGGGCTCCCAGCATGACGGCCGTGACCGCATCACCCGGGATACCCAGCGCCATAGTAGGCACCAGGTCGCCTGCCGAAACCGAGTTGTTTCCTGCCTCCGAAGCGATGATCCCCTCGTGGTAGCCGGTCCCGAACTTCTCCGGATGCTTGGACACCTTCTTGGCCTGGTCGTAGGCCAGCACGTTGGCCACCGCGCCTCCGGCCGCGGGCACGATGCCGATCCACAGCCCGACCAGCGAAGCCCAGATCATCCCCAGCTTGTTGTTCCAGATGTCCTTCAGCACCTGAATCGTTGGGATATGAGTATCAGGATTCTCGATCCGCTCCACCTTCTCTGGATCGCGCAGCTTCTCCAGATCGGTCATTAGTTGCGAAAAGGCAAAGAGGCCGATCAGGACGGTCAGGAAATCGAAGCCGGCCTCTACGTCATCGATGCCAAAGGTGAAGCGGGGGGTCGCCAGCATGGGATCCATGCCAGCCGTCGCCAGCAGCATCCCCAGAAGTCCCGCTATCAACCCCTTGACGAGGGATTCGCCCGACAGACTGGCGATGATGGTGAGAGAGAAGGCAATGAGAGAAAAGAACTCCCAGGGGCCGAACTTCAGCCCGATGTCGGCTAGCAGGGGGGTCAGGGTGGCCAGGAAGAACCAGCCTATGATCCCCCCGAAGAGGGAAGCCCAGGTCCCCAACCCCAGCGCCCGCCCCGGCTCGCCCTTTTGGGCCATGGGGAAGCCATCGAAGGTGGTAGCCACGGCCGAGGGCTTACCCGGAATGCCCAGGAGGCAGGAAGAGATCAACCCTCCCGAGGCCCCACCCACCCAGACGCCCATCATGGTGGTAAGGCCCTCAGCAGGCTGCATCCCATAGGTGAAGGGAAGAACCAGGATAACCCCCATGGTGATGGTCAGGCCCGGTATCAGCCCGATGATGATCCCCGCCAGCACTCCCAGGGCGGTGAACATCAGCATGCCAGGCTCGAAAGCCGTCTGAAACCCCATCAATAGGTAGTCGAGCATACTGCGCCTCGCTTAGAAGAGAGTGCCAGAGGGAAGGACCACATGAAGGTATCCCTCGAAAACGGTGACCAGGGCCCAGGCGAAAGCTACGGAGCCGACCACCGTGTAGACCAGCCCGCGACCCCAGCGCGGCTTCAGCACTAACTGCATCACGATCAGGTAGACCACGGTAGAGTACAGGAACCCCACCAGGTTGATGGCCAGGGCATAAGCAGGGAACAGCAGTAGGCTGATCAGAACCTCCCGGTAGCGGGTGAACAGGGCCCGCACGCTGCCCAGCCTCCAACTGGGCAGCAGCGAGCCCTGTCCCCTAACCAGGAGGATCAGGCTGAAGATCGCCAGGCCGATCAGGATGCCACGGGGGAAGAACTCCGACCCCATCTGCTCGAACTGAGCGAAGGGCGGTTTCTTGAAGAAGTAGGTCTGCCAGTAGAACAGACCCGAAATCACCAGCAGCACCAAACCGATCAGCCGATCCGACATGTTCAGCCTCCCCTACTGGGCCTTCGGCTTCATACCGGTTTCCTGGATCACCTTCTTCATTTCGTCGTCCGTCTTCGCCAGGTACTGGGCGTACTGCACGTGGTCCATGAAGTTGATCTTGCTGCCCATCTCGTCTTCGATCTTCTTCTTGAACTCCGGGTTCTGGGTCACCTTCTTCAGTGCCGCTTCAACCTTGGCGATGATCGCGGGAGGGGTGCCTTTAGGTGCTACCCAACCTCGGTTGGTGCCCCAGTTGAAGTTCAACCCCTGCTCCTTGAAGGTCGCGATGTCGGGTGCCCTGGGATCGCGCTGTTCGTTGGCGTAGCCCAGCAACTTCACCTTCTTGGCCTTGTACTGCTCCAGAGCCGAGGAGAGAGGGGAAGCGCCGATGTCGATCTGCTTGCCCAGCAGCGCGGTAACCCGCTGGGCGGTCCCGTCGTAGCCCACCGGCTTGAACTGGACGCCGCCGTTGTACATGATCATCCAGACGAACATCTGGGCCGTGGAGCCAAAGGTGACCCCCGCCGAGATCTGGCCGGGACGCTTCTTGGCGTCGGCGATCAGATCCTTCATGTTGTTCCACGGCTGGCTCGCCTCGGTCATCATGAACTCGGGCGAGCTAACGATGTGAGCGATAGGCTCGAAGGCATCCCAATCGAAGTCGGCCATGCCGGTCCAGCGGGCGATCTGTACGTGATCGTGGATGGAGAGGAGGGTGTAACCGTCAGGCTTGGCCCCCTTAGCCTGGCGGGTGCCGGTGACCCCGCTGGCGCCAGACACGTTCTGAACCACGACGGGCTGGCCCAGCTCCTTGCCCACGAACTCGGCCACGACCCGCATCGGAACGTCGGTGTCGCCGCCCGCGGCCCAGGGGACGACGAGGGTGATGGGTTGCTTGGGCCAATCGGTGGCGGGCTGAACGGCGGCAGCAGCGGTGGGAGCGGCAGCCTGCTGAGCAGGAGCAGCGGTGGGCGCAGCGGCCTGCTGACCAGCAGGGGCAGCAGCCTTAGTCGGCTCCGGGGCCTTGGCGGCCGGCGCCGGCGCGGCGGAGGAACAGGCGGCAGAGACGAAGATGACGAGCAGCAGGGATGTGGCTGAGAGAACCGTCCTGAAGGCACGAACCATGGTCTATACTCCCTTCTTTGCTCCGGAAAACGACGCGCGAGGGGAAGTCTCAGTCGTCAAGACACGCCATGGATCCCAAGACAGTGAAGCGCCACAGAACCCGGATTCGGTTGTCACCCCGTGGTTGCCCGGAAGAGACTCCTTCGTCCCGGGGTGAGGAGTTACCACTTCCTCCCTTCTTCTCTTGATGGCTGTTTGGCGGGATTGTATACGGGCATGCAGGACCCGTCAAGAAGCAGCAGGGTGAACTATGCCCCACCGAGAGAAGACGGGGGCGGCAAAGACTGCCCGGATTGCGCTGTTGTCAGGAGCGGCCGTCGCCGGACAGGGGCTCGGCGTGAGGAGCTACGCCGCCGGGCTTGCTCGCCGGCTCGACGATCTCCACGGGGATCGACACCACCACGACGGTGCCCTTGTCCACCTGGCTGGACACCACCACCTCACCGCCCATGGCATCCACCAACTGCTTCACGATGGACAACCCGAGGCCGGTACCCGGGATGCATCGAGCCTGGCTCACCTCGCCTCGGAAGAAAGGATCGAACGTCCTCTCCAACTCCTCCGGCGGGATGCCGACTCCGGCATCGTTGACCTCGACCTTCAGCCTGTCTTCCGCCATCGACAGCCGCACCAACACCGGGGCCGGGTCCTGGGAGAAGTTCAGGGCATTCCTGATCAGCTTGACCGCCACAGACTTCAGTTTGTCTCCGTCCAGCCTCATCGCCGGCAGCGGTTCCGCAGCCTCCAGCAGCACCCGATGTCCGTTGGAGGGGCCCGACGCGTCGGCGATGGCATCCCGGATGGTGGCGACGGGATTGGTGGCCTGAGGAGAAAGCAACACCGAGCCAGACTGCAGGTCGGCAAACTCGATGATGTCGTCCACCACCTCGGCCAGCCGAAGAGAGCCCTGGTTTACCAGGCCGGCCACCTGCCGCAGTTGGTCGGGCTCGAACAGCCGCTGCATCAGCAGCTCACTCCCCGCCTGGACGAAACTGAGCGGAGTCCGTAGCTCATGGGATATGGTGGAAATCACCCTCGACTTGAGTTCACTCAACTCTCGGAGGGCCGCAGCTTCGCTGGCCTGGCGGTGGTGGCGCTGGTTCCGCAAGGCCAATCCGACGATGTCGGCCAGGCCCCGCAGCAACTCCCGCTCCTTGACGGTGAAATCCTCGCCCGACCGAGACCTCACCACCGCTATCTGAGCCACGATCTCTCCATCGATGGCCAGGGGAACCAGGGCCACCGATCGCATCTCCAGCGGCACCAGATCCGCCACCACCCCCAACTGCCCATGGTCCACATCATCCACCACCACCACGTCCAGGCTGCGCAGCACGCTCGCCACGGCAGGGATCTCCTCAGGATTCAGGGGGGCTGAGGTGAACTGTTCCGGCTTGCGGCTCGCGGGGTTGCCCCGCCACGCGGGCTGGAACTCCCGCCGGTCGGCTGCCCACGACCAGACCGAGCAGCGGTCACACTCCACAACGGTGGGGATAACCTCGACCAGCGAGCGGAAGAGACCCGACTCATCGGTCTCCCTGACCAGCGCTCTGGCCACCCGCAGCAGCGCGGCCGAAGCCTCGGCCTCCTGTTTCTGCGTCCGATACCGCTGAGCTGACTCGATGGAGGAAGTGGCCCAGTTGGCCAGCATGCTGAGGATGGAGAGGTCTTTCTGATCGAAGGCGCCCTGTCGGTAGCTCTGGGCGGAGAGGAACCCCAGCACCTTACCACCGACAAGCATGGGTGCTCCCATCCAGGACAGGGGGAGACTACCCCGCTCCAACTCGAAGTTTCGCACCAGCAACGGCTTCCCCGTTCGGATGATCACGTCGCTGAGCCCATCGCCGAGTTCGCGGGTCTGGGGCACCTGCTTTACTCCCCGCTCGACCACCATCTCGTAGGTGATCTGATTGGGGCCGGGGCCACAGAGAGCGATCGAGAAGGACTCGACGGGGAGAACCTTCGCCGCCTGCGCCCAGATCGCCTCAAAGACCCCCTCTGGTCCTTCTCCCAACTTCCACTCCTACTGAGGTGCAATCACCCCTCAAATAGAAAGTAGCACTAGGACCTCGATTCGACAAGGGCTATTAGTCCCTGAAGTGCGAGCAAGTAGCCATGATATCCCAGCCCTGATATCTGTCCGGTTACTACCTCCGCCGTGATCGAGTGGTGCCGGAAGGGCTCCCGTGTGTAGATGTTGGAGAGATGCACTTCGATGACGGGAATCGACAAGAACGACAGGGCGTCTCGAACCGCAACGCTGTAGTGGCTGAACGCTGCAGGATTGATGATAAGGCCGTCGACGGTGCCTTCAAGTTCGTGAAGGTGATCTATTATAGCTCCTTCGCTGTTGCTCTGGAAGAACTGCAACTCGACACCCAGTGATCGAGCCCGCTCCATCACCCGGGCCTCGATGTCGGCCAGGGTCACCGTCCCATAGATCCCCGGCTCTCTCTTCCCCAGGATATCCAGATTGGGACCGTTCACCACCGCTATCTTCATTTATCCCTCCGATGTTCCCAATGGAGACGCCGAGAGGATCTTCCCCGCGTCACCGTGTCCCTGTGTCACCGTGTCGTCAACCTTTCCAGTACCTGCTTCACCAACTCAACGGGCACGTCCCGCCGAACCGCCACCCGCCCGATCCGTTCGGGAAGAATCCACACCAGCCGGCCCTGGCTCGCCTTCTTATCTCGCAGCATGGCCTCCCATACTCGGTCCACGCTGACATCCGGGCAGCCCGTTGGAAGTCCCAGACAGGCCAGCAGTCTCTCCTGCCGTTCGCCGGTGGCCGCATCGCTCAAGCCCATAGCCACGGCGATGCGCGCTGCGCCAGCCATGCCGATGGCCACCGCCTCGCCGTGGCGATAGCGAGCGTAGCCAGAGGCGGCCTCCACCCCATGACCTATGGTGTGACCGTAGTTGAGGATGGCGCGAAGGCCAGACTCTCTCTCGTCCGCCTCAACCACCTGGGCCTTCAGTCCGATAGACCGAGCGATGATCCTCTCCATGGCCTCGGTTTCTGCCCGCAGCAACCCCTCCCCCTGGGACTCCAACTCCTCGAAGAAGGGAGCGTCCATGCTGGCAGCCATCTTCACTACCTCAGCCAGGGCCGCCGACAACTCGCGGCCAGGCAGGGTCGCGAGGGTATCGGGATCCGCGATGACTAGAGAGGGAGGATAGAAGGAACCGATGAGGTTCTTGCCGCGCTGGTGGTTGACAGCCACCTTGCCGCCCACGCTGGAGTCCACCTGAGCCAGGAGGCTGGTGGGTAGCTGCACGAAACGCAAACCCCGGAGAAAGGTCGCGGCGACGAAGCCGGCCAGGTCGCCTATCACTCCCCCGCCCAGGGCCAGCACCAGATCCCGCCGCTCGGTCCCCTGCTCGACAAGCCAATCGTACAGGCTGGTCGCCATCTCCAGTGACTTACTGGTCTCACCGGACGGCACCAGGAAGGAGGCGACGCCGAAGCCGTCGGCGCGGAGCCTCTCCTCCAGCCCCTGACCGTAGAGACGGTATACCGCCTCGTCCGCTATCAGGCGGATAGCCCCGTCCAGACCGGCATCCTTCAATAGCCGCCCGGCAGAGGGCAACAAACCCCGGCCAACCAGCACCTGATAGCGGCCGGCCGCGGCATCAATGGGGATAGAGATCATGGCTTCCTCACGACTTCCATCGGCTCTTCGCCTGCCAGCTTCTTTAGGGCCGCGGCCACCCGTACCACGGCAGTCTCCAGATCGACATCTTCCGTGGACACGATCAGGTGAGCGGTTTCTCGGTAGATCGGGTCACGGACGGCCTTCAGTGCCTCGATCCGGGCGAGTGCTGGGTGCTGAGTGCCGGGTGCTGAGTGGCTGTTCTGAGTTCTGGGTTCTGAGTTCTGGGTTCTGAGTCTCCGTGTCGCCCCGTCGCCCCGTCCGCCCGTCGCCCCGTCCGGGACCCCCATCCTCAGCATCGGCCTGGGTTCCTCCCCCGTGGCCTGGGCCAGCCGCCGGTGCAGGGTGTCCACCTCGGCCTCCAGCAGCACGACCAGATTGCCGTCCCTCATCACCAGGCGGTTGGCCGGGTCCATAACCGCGCCGCCGCCCACTGCCACCACTCGGGAAGTCCCCTGGAGCGCCCGCCTCACGGCCTCCGACTCCAGCCGGCGGAAGAGGGTCTCACCCTCCTCGGCGAAGATACGGTGGATCCGTTTGCCGGACACCCGCTCCACCTCGCCGTCTGTATCAACGAACTCCCAGCCCAGCCGTTGCGCCAGCAGCCGCCCCACGGTGGACTTGCCGCTGCCGCTGAAACCGATCAGCACGATGTTCACGTGCCAACTCCTTGCCAATGGAGTAGGGCAGGAGTTTATCCCCTGCCACCGAGAGCCCGGCATCGTCTTACGGTCTTCTATCCCTGCGGTACTCGCTCAATCGAGCCACGACCATATCGCCGGCAGGAGCCGGATCCTACGACAGCGTGGCCAGGTATCCACGGTAGTTGCGCTCGATCTCCGCGACGGAGTCGCCACCGAACTTCTCCAGGAAGGCATCGGCCAGCACCAGGGCCACCATGGCCTCGCCCACGACCCCGGCAGCGGGCACCACGCACACGTCGCTCCGCTCTATGGCCGCCGCCACCGGCTGTCTGGTCGCCAGGTCTACCGAAGGCAGCGGCTTCATCAGGGTCGGTATCGGCTTGGCGGCGCACCGCACCACCAGGGGCTCTCCGTTGCTCATGCCCCCCTCTACGCCACCCGCGCTATTCTGCCGCCGCACCCACCCCCGCTCGGGATCGTACTCGATCACGTCGTGGTAGCTGCTCCCCCGCAGGGCAGCACCTCTGAAGCCAGCCCCCACCTCGACACCCTTGATCGAGTTGACGCTCATGAGGGCCTCGGCCAGACGGGCGTTCAGCTTCCGGTCCCACTGAACGTGACTTCCCAGGCCGGCCGGCAGGCCGTAGACTGCTACCTGGAAAACTCCACCCAGGGTGTCGCCTGCCCGGCGGGCCTCGTCGATGGCCCGGACCATCGCCTCACCGGCAGCCACGTCGCCGCACCGCACCGGCGACGCTTCCACCGCTTCCCAGTACCCCTCGGCCCTCTCCCCCCGGGCACCCCGACGCTCGGTGAGGACCCAGTCCGGCACCTCCGCCCGCACGTCCCCGACGGCGAGGGTCTCGCTCCGCACCTCGATATCGAAGTGGGACAGCAGCTTCCTGGCGACTGCCCCCAGCGCGACCCGCATGGCCGTCTCCCGGGCGCTGGCCCGTTCCAGAACGTTCCGGACGTCCCGGTGGCCGTACTTCAAGGCGCCGGGGAGGTCGGCGTGGCCTGGGCGCAGCCTGGTCACCCCCTCGACCGGCTGGTCGGATGGCTCCACCCCCATACGCCCCGTCCAGTTGGCCCAATCTCGGTTCGATATCTGAAGGCCGATGGGGCTCCCCAGGGTTAGCCCATGACGAACTCCGGACAGCAGCTGGGCCTGATCCTTCTCGATCTTCATCCGGCCACCCCGGCCGTGGCCCCCCTGCCTGCGCCGAAGGTGGAGGTCGATATCCTCGGGCACCAGGGGCAGCCCTGCCGGCATCCCCTCCAGAATCCCCACCAGTGCCTGTCCATGGGACTCCCCGGCGGTGAGGAAACGCAACACCCTAAACATCGCGTTGCCTCCTTCCCTCTTTCTCTGGCAGGGGATCAAGGTGATGAGAAGGCTGATGGCTGACAGCTGACGGCTGATGGCTCGCGCCCAGCGCCGTCTCGGCCGCAGCGAACATCGCTTCCACCGGCGCCTTCTGGCCGGTCCACAGCTCGAAAGCGGCAGCACCCTGGTAGACCAGCATCGGCAGGCCGTCCAGGGTGCGGGCTCCCCGCGCCCTGGCCTCTCGAAGCAGGCGGGTGGGTCGAGGATTGTAGATCAGGTCTACCACCAGTATGCCCTCAGCGACTAAATCGGCGGGAAGCGGGGTTTCATGAGCTGCCAACCCGACAGAAGTGGCATTCACCAGCAACCCGGCTTCAGCTATTCGCTCCCCCATGGAAGCCAGATCCCAGGGCTCCGCCATCACCGTCGTTCGGGTCTGCCAGCCAGCGGCAACAGCCGCCAGCCGTTGCGCCCGCTCCAGATGCCGGTTGCAGAGACTCACCTGAGCAGCCCCCCCTCGGCAGAGGGACCATGCCACGGCTCGGGCGGCGCCTCCGGAGCCCAGCACCACCACCTTCTGACCCTCGAGGTCGAACCGCCCGTGCTCCTCCAGGGATCGCAGGAAGCCCACTCCGTCGGTATTGTACCCGATCAGCCTCCCCCCGGAGACGGTCACGGTATTGACTGCCCCGATAGCCCTTGCTTCGGGAGTCAACTCCTCCAGGAAGGGGATCACCGACTCCTTGTGGGGAACCGTCACGTTGATGCCCAGCCAACTCCCGTCTCTTAACGCGGCTATGAAGGCTGGCAGATCGGCCGGCTTCACCTCCTGGCGGACGTAGCTGGCGTCGATCCCGCAGCTCTCCAGCGCAGCCCCGTGGAGGGCAGGGGATATACTGTGGGCGATGGGGTAACCGATGACTGCCAGTCTCTTCACCCTCGCCCTCCCGAGGAGACACGCTCCAGGTCGGTCCAGAAGCTGGGGTACGAGACTTCCGCCACCTCGGCGCCCTCGACGATCGTTTCGCCCTCGACCACCAGCCCGGCCACTGCCATCGCCATGGCCATCCGGTGGTCGCCATAGCTGAGACAGTGATCTCCGCGGAGCCTGCGTCCGCCGCGGACCACCAGCCCGTCGGGCAACTCCTCCACTTCGCTTCCCATCCTGGACAGCTCCGTCGCCATGGCCCGCACGCGGTCGGTCTCCTTGACCCTCAACTCGGCGGCGTCGACAAACCGGGTCTCCCCCTCGGCAAAGGCGGCAGCCACCGCCAGCACCGGTATCTCGTCGATCAACCGAGGGATCAGCGCTCCGCCAACCTTCACCCCCCTCAGCTTGCTGGACCTGGCCACCAGGTCGGCCGTGGGCTCGCCGCCCCGCTCCCCCCTGGGGACCACCTCCAGGTCGGCTCCCATCTCCCGAAGGACCTCCAGCACTCCCGTTCGACCCGGGTTGATCCCCACGTCTCTGACTGTGATCTCCGCGTCGGGGTGGATGGCCGCGGCCACCAGCCAAAAGGCGGCCGAGGAGATGTCACCGGGCACCTCGACGTCCATCGCAGTGAGGGCAGGCCCGGGGGCAAGAGTGATGACGCCCTCGGAGGCAGATATGCGCACCCCCATGGCCGACAGCATCCGCTCCGTGTGGTCGCGGGAGGGCCTGGGTTCCCGTATCACAGTAGGTCCGGCTGCGTAGAGCCCTGCCAGAAGGAGGGCCGATTTCAACTGAGCGCTGGCCACGGGAAGGGTATAGTCGATCCCCGCGAGAGAGCCGCCGCGCACCACGAGAGGCGGCAGCGAATCCCCCTTTCGGGCCCAAAGCTGCGCCCCCATCATCCTGAGAGGCTCGATCACCCTCTTCATGGGACGAGAGCGCAGCGAGCTATCCCCCGTCAGGATGGAGAGGAAGGGCTGTCCGGCCAACAGGCCCGATAACAACCGCATGGCGGTACCCGAGTTCCCAGCGTCCAGAACGTCCTCCGCCTCCCTCAGGCCGTGGAGGCCGACGCCTGCCACGCGGAAAGCACCATCGTCCTCCAACCTCTCGATCTGGACGCCAAGGGCCTGAAGACAGCGAAGGGTTGAGAGGCAGTCCGCCCCCGGACCCAGATTCGATATGGTAGCCTCGCCCTCGGCAATGGCGTTCAGCATCAACGCCCGATGGGAGATGGACTTGTCGCCCGGGACCCGAAGGGCTCCACGCAGCCGCTCAGGGGGTCTAACGACCCGCCCGCTCACGCCACCACCACCGCGCTGTCGATCCCGCTGGTGACCCTCCGGCCCACAGCAGAACTCACCACCCGCAGGGAGTCCATCAGATCGGCGAAGTTGGGCAGGTTCAACGACTGGGGGCCGTCCGAAAGGGCAGTATCCGGCGAGGGGTGAGCCTCGACCAGCAGGCCGTCGGCCCCCGCTGCCACGGCCGCGAGGGCCATGGGCTTCACCAGGTACCATTTCCCGGTGCCGTGGCTGGGATCGACGATCACCGGCAGGTGGCTCAGCCGCTTGACCACAGGGACGGCGCTCAGGTCCAGCGTGTTCCGAACGGCCGTCTCGAAGGTTCTAATCCCCCGCTCGCACAGGATCACGTTGAAGTTGCCCGAGGCCATGACGTACTCAGCGGCCATCAGCCACTCCTCAATGGTAGCTGCCAGGCCCCGCTTCAACAGGACTGGCTTGTCGGTCTTGCCCGCCTCGCGAAGGAGAGGAAAGTTCTGCATGCTGCGGGCGCCGATCTGGAGGATGTCCGAGTGCTCTGCCACGGCCTGCACCTGATCGGGTTCCATCACCTCGGTGATGATCTTCAGCCCGGTGCGCTCCCGCACCTCCGCCAGGATGCGCAGACCGTCTTCCCCCATACCCTGGAAGGAGTAGGGCGAACTGCGTGGCTTGAAGGCTCCGCCGCGCAGCACCCTGGCGCCCGCCGCCTTCACGGCCAGGGCCGTCTCCATCATCTGGTCGAGGCTCTCCACGGAGCAGGGCCCAGCCATCACCATCAGTTCCGGCCCTCCTACCTCCAGGTCACCGACCCGAATCACACTATCGAAGGGCTTGAACTCCCGGCTGGCCAGCTTGTAAGGCTTGCTGATTGGGGTTACCCTCTCAACCCCCGGCAGCATCTCCAACTGTTCGCCCAATTGCGGCTCGAAGCGTGTCCCGATGACACCTATCACGGTTCGCTCCTCTCCTCCCGACCGGTGGCCTTGCAGCCCCCTACTCTCCAGACGAGACAGGACTCCCTGGATCTGCGTCTCACTCGCTTGGCTCGACATGATTACGATCATGGCAGCTACCCTCTCCTTTCCTGCACCGGTGTCGAATACAAAAAGAAGAAGCAGAGGATTTCTCCTCTGCTTCTTCGGCATGACGGGGTTTCGGGGTTCCTATCGACTAAGGAGTCCCGTCATGCCGGCCTCTAAAGTAATACCAGGAAGACCAGGTGGTCGGTTTCATCGATCCTTCGATGGGTCAGACTTCCGCGCTGACCCCGCTTAGGTTACCAGGCAGTATACGGAGGTTCCTGGAAGCTGTCAACAGGTAAACGCTTGACACATTTGGCATGGAGGAACAACCGCTTGACGCCTCCCTCCGGCCGGTGATATAACGGCCCCAGATTGCCGCTCGCCTCATCCATCTCCGAGGTTGGCTTGTGCCGCTTTGCCGTGATGCCATCCCCGTGGCGGACACTCCCATCTGTGTTCCGTCCTGTGCGCTGAGACACGACGCCCATCCGGCGCGCCCGGACATGCGGGAACACGTCCGGTGCGTCGCCCATCGACTGCTCTTCGAGCCCAATCCCCCGGGAATGACCACCATTGCGCAGCGAGATTCAGACCGCGAGCTGGCGTGCATTCGCCCTCTTACGGTGCGTGGGGTGGCCATGGGATCACGACCGATCTTGCCAACGGGAGAAACGCTGATCTCCTGAAGCCACAGCTCACCACCTGTCCGAGTGCCACCACACAGGTTGGCCCCGGGGCAGCTCGGAGCGTGATAGGTATCGTGGATGAGGAGGTGACGACGCCATCCAGGTCGCCGCGAATAGCCGGCCGCTTCGGTATGGTAAACAGCCCGGGTAAAGACAGCCCGACGGTATCCAGAAGGGTTTTCGCACGCGATACGAGACACCATCTTGTGGAGGTCGGACAGTGTCATTGGAGAATGAGAAGTGGCGCATTTCCCGCCGAGATTTCCTGAGAGTAGCCGCCCTTGCCTCGGGCGGCGTTGCCTTGACCGCCTGCGGTGCTCCCAGCACGCCGTCTCCCAGCGCTGCTAGCACGCCCGCTGCCGGAGCGTCGCCAGCGGCTGCGGCATCGCCGGCAGCTGCTGGTCAAAAGGGCGGCACTCTTCGGGCGGCAATCATCGGCGAACCCCCTTCCCTGGACCCCCAGTGGACCACTGCGAACGTGAACACCGAGATCACCTGTCACATCTGTGAAACCCTGTTCACCCTCGACGAAAAGCTGGGTAACACTCCGCTGCTGGCCGAGTCCCTGGAGACCTCCAAGGATGGCCTGACCAACACCGTCAAGCTGCGCAAGGGCATCAAGTTCCACAACGGTAAGGAGATGACCGCCGAGGACGTTGAGGCCTCGCTGCTCCGTTGGAGCAAGCTATCTGGCCAGGGGAAGATCCTGTACCAGCGGCTGGACGGCATCAACAAACCCGATCCATACACCATGGTCTTCAAGATGAAGACCCCCTACGCCGTCTTCGACTCGGTACTCAGTTTCCGCTCCCAGGGAGCGGTGATCATGCCGAAGGAGGAAGTTGAGGCGGCAACGGAGAAAACGCAGATCACCAAGCCCGTCGGCACCGGCCCCTACAAGTTCGTGGAGCAGCAGAAGGACCGGTTTACCCGCGTGGCTCGCTTCGAGAATTACCACGGCGGCATCGGGGACAAGCCGAACGGGGCCGGCGGCAAGCGTTCCGTCTACCTGGACCAGATCGACTTCATACCGGTACCGGACCAGTCGGTGCGCGTAGCCGGCATCCAATCGGGTGACTACGACTACGCCGAAGGCATCAACCCTGACCAGTTCGCGCTCCTGAAAGACTCCAAGACGGTAACCACAATAGTCGGCATCCCTACCAAGTGCCCCACCCACTACATCAACAAGAAGTCGCCCATTATGGCAGACGTCAAGCTGCGCCAGGCCATGATGGCCGTCATCGACCCGGGAGCAGCTCTGAAGGCAGGTTGGGGCTCGTCCGACTTCTACCGGGTCAGCGGGGCGCTGATGCCGAAAGAGGGGCCCTGGTATTCCGAGGTAGCCACCGACAAGTTCAACGTGAAGAGCCTGGACAAGGCCAAGCAGCTGCTCGGTCAATCCAAGTACAAGGGAGAGACCATCCGCTACCTGACCACCCAGGAGTACCCCAACATGTACCAGGAAGCGGTGGTGTTGAACCAGAGCTTCCAGACCCTCGGGCTCAACACGAAGCTCGAGGTATTGGACTGGGCCTCCTTGATTTCCCGCAGGGGCAAGCCTGAGGAATGGGAACTGTTCGTGACCTGGAATGGTTACTACACCGACCCATCCCTCATGGACTGGATGAACCCGGACTACCCCGGCTGGTGGACCAACCCTGAGATCGACGCGCTGCGCAACAAGCTGTTGCAGACCACAGATCCGAAGGAACGCTTCAGCATCTTCGAGGATGTCCAGCGCCTCTTCTACGAGCAGATACCCATTCTGAAGTTGGGCGACGTGCGAGATCTGTGGCTTACCAGCCCCAAGTTGAAGGGCATCGGGACCTATCCGACCCCCTACTTCTGGAACGCCTACTTCACCAAGTAAACCGGCCATAAGGAGTCGCGGTGGGCACTCAGATACTTCGTCGTCTGCTGGCTCTGGTACCGGTACTGGCAGTGGTCGGCATCGTCGTCTTCCTGCTGGTGCATGTGGCGCCTGGCGACCCCGCCGCCGTAATGGCCGGCAACGAGGCAACCCCTGAGCGGATAGCGCAACTGCGCCGCGATATGGGCCTCGACCGGCCGGTGTGGGAACAGTTCGTGTCATGGGTATCCGACGTAGCTCGTGGAGACCTGGGGGACTCCTTCTTCCTGAACCAGCCGGTCTCGGAGTCGCTGGCGCAGCGGATGGAGCCCACAGGTCTCCTCACCCTGTATGCGCTGCTGTTCTCCATCATCATCGGTCTGCCGGCGGGCATCGTCGCTGCTTTGAAGCGCAACTCCTGGATCGATCGGCTGACCATGGTGACCGCGCTGGGAGGGGTCTGCATCCCCTCTTTCTGGCTCGGCATCCTGCTCATCCTGACCTTTGCCGTCTGGCTGCGGGTGCTGCCGGCCGCGGGCTACGTCTCCTTCATGGAGGACCCTCTTGAGAACTTCCGCTACCTGCTGATGCCGGCCTTTTCTCTAGGCCTGCAATCGGCAGCGCTCCTCGCCCGCGTGGTACGTTCCAGCATGCTGGAGGTGCTGCAAGAGGACTACGTGCGTACAGCCAGGGCAAAGGGGCTGCGCGACCGGATCGTGCTGGTGCGCCACGCCCTGCCCAACGCCATGATTCCGGCGCTGACGGTCATCGGCAACTCCCTCGGGACGCTCCTGGGAGGGGCGGTGATAACGGAACAGGTATTCAACACACCGGGGGTAGGCCGCCTGGTGGTGGTGAGCGTACTCCGGCGGGACTTTCCAGTGATACAGGGAGCGGTGCTCGCCATAGCCGTGGTATACGTGCTGGTTAACCTCGCTGTAGATATCGCCTACGCCTTTGCCGATCCTCGGATTCGAGAGAGAAACCGATAATGCTGGTAGATGGTCTGGTCCTTCGTCTCTCTCCATCGGCTTCGTCCCGCTCCTCGCACTGGCATTGGGTCTGGCTCTTGTCTCGGGATTCGGGAGCGGTGCTCGGTAGCGTCATTCTGGTGGCGATGACCATCCTGGGCATCGTCGGCCCCTACCTGACAGGTTGGGACGTCCTCAAAGTGGACCCCATGAACCGTCTGCTCGCACCGTCGGGCAGCCATTGGCTGGGGACCGACGGCTTCGGAAGGGACATGCTCACCCGTGTGCTCTATGGGGCGCGCATCTCGCTCCTGGTGGGTCTGGCGACGATGATCGGCTCGACGGTGCTGGGAACCGCGGTCGGCCTCATCGCAGGCTACTTCAAGAGCATCGATGGCTTCATCATGCGGGTGATGGACGGCTTCATGGCCTTTCCCAGCATCCTGCTGGCCATCGCCATCATGGCCAGCCTGGGACCGCGTACGGAGAATGTGATTGCTGCCCTCACGGTAGTCTACCTGCCGCGTATTGCCAGACTGGTGCGAGGCCAGGTGCTGGTGGTGCGGCAGCTACTGTATGTTGAGGCAGCGCACGCCCTGGGAGCAGGTAGTTGGCGCATCCTCCTGCTGCACACTCTGCCCAACTGCGTCTCACCCCTCATCGTTCAGGGAAGCTTCACCTTCGCCTTCGCCGTAATCAGCGAGGCCTCGCTGTCCTACCTCGGAACCGGTGTGCCGCCCGAGCTACCGACCTGGGGCAACATGCTGCACGAGGGGGTGCCGTTGATGGGAGCGGCCTGGTGGATGTCGGTCTTCCCGGGCATCGCCATTGCCGTCACTGTGCTCGGCTTGAACCAACTGGGTGACGGTCTGAGGGACTCCCTGGACCCTCGCATTCAGGAGCGCTGACCGTTTCCGCCCTTATCACTATGCATTCGAAATGGGAGACAACGTATGAACAGTCACGCTGGCAACATCGGGCAATCCAAGTGGGACTTGGATACCCCGGCGCTGGTAATAGACGTGCCGGCGATGGAGCGCAATATCGCCCGCATGGACGCGTTCTTTGCCGACAAGAAGGCGAAGCTGCGCCCTCACGCCAAGACGCACAAGTGTCCGACCATATCGCACAAGCAGCTCGCGGCCGGTCACGCGGTGGGGATTACATGCGCCAAGCTCGGTGAGGCCGAAGCGCTTGCGGCGGCAGGCATCAAAGATATCTTGATCGCCAACCAGATCGTGGGACCGCAGAAGATAGCCCGTCTGATGGGTCTGGCCCACCAGGCCGACGTTATGGTAGCCGTGGACGACCCCGTCAACGTGGAGCAACTCTCGGCCGCAGCGGTGGATGCCGGGGTGCGACTCCGGGTGCTGGTGGAGGTCAACATAGGCATGAACCGCTGCGGCGTAGAGCCGGGAGAGCCGGCCCTGGAACTTGCCCGCAAGGTCGCCGAGGCCAAGGGCCTGCGATTCATGGGTCTACAGGGCTACGAGGGTCACCTGGTGATGCACCCGAACCTGGATGAACGCCGCCAGAGGACGCTGGCCGCCATGAAGTCCCTGGTGGATACCCGGCACCTCATCGAGGGGGCAGGTCTGGAGGTAACGATCGTCAGCGGCGGGGGCACGGGTACCTACGACATCACCGGCACGATAGAGGGCGTGGACGAAGTCCAGGCAGGCTCCTACGTCTTCAACGACGTCAGGTATCGGTCCGTAGGTGCTCACTTCGACTGCGCACTGACGGTATTGGCCACGGTAATCAGCCGTCCCACCCCGACTGTGGCGGTCACGGACGCCGGGCACAAGGTACTGACCAGTGAATTCGGTCTGCCGGAGCTGATAGGGGTCGAGGGTGCCTCTCTGACCCGACTCTCGGAGGAGCACGGCAAGGTGGAGTTTGAGGCACCGAACCGCGATCTGCGGCCGGGCGACAAAGTGGAGTTCATCCCCAGCCACGGGTGCACGACGATAAACCTCTTCGACTGCTATCACGTCGTGCGCGACGACCGGCTCGAGGCCGTCTGGAACATCGCCGGTCGCGGCAAGTCGCGCTAAGCAGCCACAGTAGTTTCGATATGTAGGGGCCGGCCGTGACGCTGCGCTCGCTCGCGTCACGCTACCGGCCCGCGGCCAGGGTGGACAGAGACGTCCGCCCCTACACCTGTCACAATCACTGTGGTCGAACACCAGATTTCTGCAGCTTCGAAGATGAAAGAGGACGCCGACATGGCTCATGGATTGCACCTCGGCAAGCTCACCCGCGAGGATGTGCGGGAGCTAGCGCCCCGTACCACGGTCATTCTTCCGACCGCCTCCACCGAGCAGCACGGGCCTCATCTGCCGTTGAACACCGACACCGCTCTGGGGGAAGCCGTGGCCCTGAGGGCAGCAGAGATGGCCGCGGCCGAGGTACCGGTGGTAGTGGCACCGGTGCTGACCCTTGGCAACTCCGGCCACCACCTCTTTTCCTGTGCCCTCTCCCTGAGGAGTACTACCTACCTGGCTGTCTTGAACGATGTGGCCGACAGTCTGGTAGCCAGCGGTTTCAAGCGCATCTTCGTTCTCAACTCCCATGGAGGCAACGACGAGTGCGTGAAGCTGATGGCGAAGGAGCTGGTACTTCGCCACCAGGTGGCCGTAGCCGTCGGTGCCTACTGGGAACTGGCAGAGGCAGCCATCCTGAAGGCCGGAGGTGAGGAAATCGGGCGGCTCCCCGGACACTCCGGCGGCTTCGAGACTTCCATGATGATGGCGGTGGCTCCGGAGCTGGTACGCCGGGACAGGATACCGGTGAAGGACCCCCAGCCACCCGCGATATTTGCCCAGGGCGTCGCTAAGGGACTGGTGGTGCAGAAAACCGGCGAGTGGCAACGGATCGGCGGCTACACCGACGCACCCATGAAAGCCTCACCCGAGGCAGGCAAGACACTGCTGGAAGCTATCAGCCGGGCTGTGGCCGACGCCATAGTGGCCTTCCATCGGGCAGCCTACGACTGAACCATGCGCCCCTGGCCCCCTGCTCCACGAAGACGGCACCGCGATGGGACGCCATGGTAGTGTACGAACAATCTCGGAGGGTTAACCGTGAGTTTAGACCTCATATTCCGCGGAGCTATGGTGTACGACGGGACCGGTGCTCCCGGAAGGAAGATGGACGTCGCTCTGAAGAACGGCCGGATCGCGGCTGTAGGCGATCAAGTGGCCGGCGAACTGGCCAATCGAGTGGTGGATGCCGGGGGTCTAGCCCTGGCGCCGGGCTTCATCGATATGCACACTCACTCCGACCTCACCCTTCCCGCTTTTCCGGCTGCCGCCCACTCTGTGGCCCGAGGTGTTACGAGCGAGGTGGTCGGGAACTGCGGCTTCTCTCCCGCGCCGGTCTCGAGTGATCCTGCGCTGGCGGCACAATTGCGCGGCTTCGTGCGCGGGTTCGGCCCGGACCTCGACTGGAGCTGGAACAGCTTCGGCTCCTTCTTGAGCCGGTTGGATGCCGCGCGGCCGGCCGTAAACGTCGTGCCCCTGGTCGGGCATGGGGCGCTGCGGATCGCGGTGATGGGCATGGAGGATCGCAAGGCCACGCAGGCGGAGCAAGATGCGATGCGCGCCGAGCTGGCCGGCGCCCTGAAGGCCGGCGCCTGGGGCATGAGCAGCGGGCTCGCTTACGTGCCCGGTATCTTCGCGGATGTCGACGAGATCGCCCACGTGGGCGCTGCTCTCCAAGCGGTCGACGGGCTCTACGCGACCCACATGCGCGACGAAGGCGACGCCATCCTGCCAGGGATCGATGAGGCACTGGCGGTAGGTGAACGGCTGAACGTCCGGGTGGAGATTTCGCACTTGAAGGCCGTGGGCATCCAGAACCACGGCAGGGTTGCGGAGGCCCTGGGGCAAATCGGGATGGCGCGCGATCGCGGACTGAGGGTCTGGTGCGATGTCTATCCCTACACGGCTGGCAGCACCTACCTCAGCCAGCTGTTGCCCGCCTGGGCGATGGAGGGTGGGATCGAAGCGATGATCGCGCGGCTGCGCTCATCGGAAGCCAGGGCTCGCATCCGGACTGAGATGGAGTCAGGGGTACCCGGATGGAGCGGCCGGCTAAGGGCAGCCGGTGGCTGGCATAACGTCATGATCGCCAACGTGGGACACCCGGAGCTGCGATGGGCCGAGGGACGGCGAGTCACGGAACTCGCTCTGGCGCGAGAAGTGGATCCCGCGGATCTAGCCCTTGACTTGCTGACCCAGGACCGGGGCGCCACCGTTATGATCCTTTTCCTGATGGATGAGGCTGACGTGCGGACGGTACTGAGAGATCCGGGAACTGCAATCGGTTCCGACCAGCTCGGGGTTACCAGCGCCGAGAAGCGGGTCCACCCCCGCGCCTACGGCACCTCTGCCCGCATGCTGGGCTGGGCAGTACGTGACGCCGGCATCATGCCGTTGGAAGAGGCTGTACGGAAGATGTCGGGATTGCCAGCGGAGATCCTGGGACTGTCAAACCGTGGCCGTGTGGCCCCAGGGATGGTGGCGGATCTGGTCGCCTTCGACCCGGAGACGGTGCGCGACGAGGCAACCTACGAGCAGCCCACCCGTCTGGCATCCGGAATCGAGTACGTCCTGATCGGTGGGGAATTCGCCGTCGACAGAGGAGTGCCGGTTGACCTCCATCGCGGCCGCGTGCTGCTCCGACAGGACAACCGCACCCAGGTGGTTGCGGGATAGCACGAGGCGAGGCCGGCTGGAGGTGGTATGGACCATCGCCGGCAGGGGCAAGTATCGGTAGTGTTATAATCCCCCGTATGGAAGATGACGCCCGCTCCGACAACCGGCCGCGCATTCTCATCGTGGACGATGATCGCAAAATCACCGGTGCCCTCCGCCGTGGGCTCACCTACGAGGGCTACGCCGTCGACGTGGCGAACAGCGGCGCCGAGGCCATGACCATGGTGAGAGAGAGCCGTCCCCATCTGGTGGTGCTCGACATCATGATGCCGGGCATCGACGGTATAGAAGTATGCCGTCTTCTTCGCAGGACCGACGACGTTCCTGTCCTGATGCTGACCGCCAAGGACGAGGTAGCCGACCGGGTGGTGGGGCTGGACGCTGGGGCTGACGACTACCTGGTGAAGCCCTTCGCCTTCGAAGAACTGCTCGCCCGCATTCGGGCGTTGCTGCGCAGGCGAGAGCCCAAGCGCGGCGTGGAGCTTTGTTTTCAGGACCTCTGCCTGGATACTCGCTCCAGAACGGCCCGCCGGGACGACCGCAAGATCGACCTGACGACCACCGAGTACAAGCTGCTGGAGTTCTTCCTCAACAGGCCCGGCGAAGTGGTCTCCAGGCATACCATCCTGGAGAAGGTGTGGGGCTACGATTTCGAGGGCGAGTCCAATGTCCTGGAAGTCTACATCCGCTACCTCCGTACCAAGCTCGAGGCCGCGGGCGAGTCTCGCCTCATCCACACCGTCCGGGGCGCTGGATACGTCCTGAGGGAGTAACTCGTGTCCATCCGTCTCCGCCTCGCCCTCTGGTACGCGGGCTTCCTTGCCCTCACCTTCATCTTCCTCTCCCCCCTGGTGTACTTCACTCTGGAGCGAGAGATGATGTCGGAGACGGACCGCTGGCTCGCCCCCTTCAGCCAGCATGTGCTCCATTCCCTGAGCAGTGACCCGTCGGCCCCCCTGTCGGTGCCGGAAGGAACCCTGGAGCCTTTCGCATCCCCCGGGGTGTTCGTCGAGATGCTGGATCCCAACGGCCGGGCCATCGCCAGTTCCTCCAACCTGGCGGGAGAGGCCATCTCGATACCCGATGGCTCCTTCGCTTCGGCCTGGTGGGGCACTCCCGCTAGCTTCACCGCCACCGTCCAGGGGCAGCGTTACCGTGCCCTGCTGGCCCCGGTTGCCGGAGGAAACGAGCCTCGAGGTTTCGTCCTGGTCATCAGTTCCCTCCAGGAAATGGACGCCGCCCTGGCCAGGATCAGGATCCTTCTGCTGGCCGGCAACGGACTGGGACTGCTGCTGGCGGTGGGAGTGGCCTGGCTGATCGTCGGGAACAGCCTGCACCCCATCGAGGAGATCACCGAGACGGCTCGGGCCATAGCCCTGTCCAAGGGATTCGGCCGGCGGCTGAAGGTGGGAAGACCCCGGGACGAGGTGGGCCGGCTGGCCGTGACCTTCAACGAGATGCTGGGTAGCCTCGACGAGGCCTACGACGCCCAGCGCCGCTTCGTCTCCGATGCCTCCCACGAGCTGCGATCTCCCCTCACCTCCATCCGCAGCAACATCGAGTTTCTCCAGCGCGCCCTGGATGCCCCGAAAGAGGACCGAGCCGAAGCCCTGGCCGACGTGGCGGCGGAGATGGAGCGGATGAGCCACTTGACCGCGGATCTCCTACTGTTGGCGAAAGCTGATGCCGGCCACAAGATCGAGATGGATAGGGTTGCCCTGGAGGAGCTACTGACGGAAACCCATCGCCAGCGTCAGGCTGGCGCCAACGGCGTGCTGCTGGAACTGGGTTCGGTACAGCCGGCAGCGGTCCTGGGCAACTCCACCTGGCTCAAGCAGTTGCTGCTGATCCTGCTGGACAACGCCTGCAAGTACACTCCCCAGGGCGGAAGCATCAGCCTCTCTCTGCTTCGAGAGGGGGAGATGGCGGTGATCCGGGTGAAGGATACCGGCATCGGGATCACGGCCGAGGACCTACCTCACATCTTCGATAGGTTCTACCGAGCCGACAAGGCGCGGGCCCGCGATGAAGGCGGAACGGGCCTGGGGCTCGCCATCGCCCGATGGATCGTGGAGGAGCACGGTGGGGAGATCGAGGCTCACAGCGAGGGGGGAAGAGGCACCACCTTCACAGTGCGGCTGCCCGCCCTCTGAAATTATTATCCTGGTCTCATATTTCCCTCAGCTTCGTCTAATCTTCGACCGGTATCATTGTGAAGTCAGGCGCGAGGTGGACACCGGCATGGACCAGTTCTTCGTTGTGGCCACTCTGATCGGGGTTCCCGTGGTGGCGCTCCTGCTCCTCAGCCGGAAGGGCCG
Organism: Chloroflexota bacterium; assembly: GCA_021806765.1. The sequence goes on from JAJZQR010000008.1 coordinate 34,952, forward strand.
TCAGCGCTACCGGGCACGTCTCAGCTCCGATGGCGTGCAGGAGATGGAGATCGTGGTGTTAGAGGGCTACAACCCCAGCGTGGCGATCGTTCGCGAGGGTCTACCCGTGAGGCTGAAGTTCACCCGGCTCGAGAACAACGACTGTTCCAGCCGAGTGGTCTTCTCCGACTTCAGGGTGGACAGACGGCTCCCTGCCTACAGGACCACGGCGGTGGAGTTCCTCCCGCCGGCTTCTGGCGAGTACCTGTTCACCTCGGATATGGGTATGTACCGGGGCAAGCTGATAGTCGAGGCCATCCGTCGCCACCATCGGTGGTTGCCCTGGTAACCCATCGATTGTAGGGGCATGAATACGCCCCGAGCGCGAGGGGAGGAGTGTCGATGCTGACTGAGGACTCCATGGGAACCAGCCGCCCGGCGCAGAGGGTCCGGGCCAACGATAGGACCACGGGCCGGCGACGGTCCAGGGTCAAGACCCGCTTCCTGGTGGCGGGGCTGGTGATCGTGGCGGCCATCGGCTACATGATTTTCGCCGCCCTGCAAAGCGGCTCCGAGTACTTCGTCACCACGACTGAACTGAAGTCCATGGGCGAGAAGGCCATTGGCCAGCCCACCAAGCTGGGCGGACGGGTGGTGGAGGGCTCTGTGCAGAGGGACAAAGGGAGCAACGCCATCTCCTTCACCCTGACAGACGGTACCCAGACCCTGCCCGTCACCTATCAGGGCGTGGTGCCCGACAGCTTCCAGGAAGGGGTCGACGTCATCGTCGAGGGCAAGCTGGGCGCCAATGGGGGCTTCCAGGCCACCTCTCTCATGGCAAAGTGCGCCTCCAAGTATGTACCGGCGGGCAGCAAGTAGCCTAACCACACCTCCCTCCTGGGGCCGCGAGCGGCGGGATGAAACCATCGCGGCCCTGTCGGATTCGCCATCGTTCACGACTTAGAAACCCGCGCGGCGCAGGCGCGGGGCCGAAAGCGAGGAGAGCTGGACCACATGGCAGAAATCGGACGGATATCCCTGGTTGTCGCCTTCGTCGTCACCGCTTACCTGACGGTGGCTTCGGCCTTCGGCATCGCTCGCCGCCAGGTCGATCTGCTGGCCAGCGCCAGGAACGGCGTTTACGCGGCTGCCGCGCTGGTCTCCCTGGCATGGGGTACGCTGCTGTACGCCTTCGCAACCCACGACTTCACCATCCAGAGCGTAGCCCACTACAACAGCCGGGACACCGACCTGGCCTACAGTCTCTCGGGTGCCTACGCCAGCCAGGAGGGCTCTCTCCTGATGTGGGCCTGGGGAGTGATGCTGATGATGCTGGTGGTGACTCTCCAGAACCGCGGCCGCCACAAGAGCCTGATGCCCTGGGTCACCGCGGTCATGGGCTTCGTGGCCACCTTCTTCCTCTCCTTGCTGGTCTTCTTCTCCGATCCCTTCGTCCGCACCCCGGTGGTGCCCGCCGACGGCCAGGGGCTGAACCCCCTCCTCCAGAACGTGGGGATGCTATTCCATCCGCCGGCTCTCTACCTGGGCTATGTGGCCTTCACCGTACCCTTCGCTTTCGCCCTGGCAGCCCTGATCACCGGCCAACTGGGGAACGAATGGCTCCAGATCACCCGACGGTGGACCCTCTTCGCCTGGGTCTTCCTCAGCATCGGAAACCTCCTCGGTGCCCAATGGGCCTACGTGGAACTGGGGTGGGGCGGATACTGGGGGTGGGACCCGGTGGAGAACTCCTCCTTCATGCCCTGGCTGACGGGCACCGCCTTCCTTCACTCCGTCATGATCCAGCGGCGCCGAGGAATGCTCAAGGTGTGGAACCTGGTGCTGATCATCGTTACCTTCCTCCTGACCATATTCGGGACCTTCCTGACCAGGAGCGACATTCTCTCCTCCGTGCACACCTTCGGTGAAACCAACATCGGCCCGATGTTCGTGGCGATGATGCTTCTGACCATCACCGTTTCGATCGCCCTCATCTGGGACAGACTGCCCCTGCTAGAGAGCGAGAACGAGTTGGACTCCCTGGTCTCCCGCGAGTCCAGCTTCCTGCTGAACAACTTGCTGCTGGTGGGCGGCGCCTTCGCGGTTCTGTGGGGCACCATGTTCCCCTTGATCTCGGAGGCCGTCCGGGGCGTGAAGGTCACCGTAAACGCACCCTTCTTCAATCAGGTGGTAGGGCCGATCCTGCTGGCCGCTGTCATCCTGATGGGCATATGCCCCGTCATCGGATGGCGCAGGGCTTCCGTGGAGAACCTGCTCAGAAACTTCCGCGTCCCGCTTCTCGTGGCCCTGATCGCTCTGGCCGCGGCCTTCTTCTGGAACGCTCGCCAACCCTACGCCCTGGTCGCCTTCGCCGCGTGTGGCTTCGTGGTGGGAACCGTTGGCATGGAGTTCTTCCGAGGCGCCCGAGCCGAGGGTCGAATCCTGAAGCGCAACCCACTGCTGGCCCTGCCCTCCCTGGTGTGGGGAAACAAGCCCCGCTACGGTGGCTACCTGGTGCACCTGGGGATCATCGTCCTGGCCGTGGGCGTCGTCGGCTCTCAGGGTTTCCAGACCCAGAAGGACGTGACCCTTTCCGCTGGTCAGGAGGCCACCATAGGCAGCTACCGCGTGGTCTACGGAGGGCTCTCCAACAACCAGCAGGGCAGGAAAGAGGTGGTGGCGGCGAGCCTCACCGTGTACTCCGGCGATCAACTGCTGGGCACGATGACCCCCTCCAAGGAGTTCTATCAGGGTTTCGACTCGCCCAACACGGAAGTAGCCATCCGCAGTACACCCGCCGAGGATCTCTATCTGATCCTGGACTCCTGGACCGGCCAGAACGCATCCTTCAAACTGGTGATTAACCCGCTGATTTCCTGGCTCTGGGTGGGAGGATATGTACTGCTGGTGGGCGCGCTCATCGCCTTCTGGCCGGACGCCCGGGAGAAGCGACGGGAGGCAGCACGACTGGCCGTGGAGCGTCCGACCGTCGAGATCCTTCAAACGGCCGATGCCTAGAGGCCATGCTGGGCGGAGCGAAGCCACCCCGTCAACTCAGCCCTTTCGCTCCTCTCAGGATGACGATCCCCGGCGAGGAGGCAGCCGTTTGCGAGCCGTGCGCATGGTGATGCTGGCCGCGCTGCTGGTGGGAGCGGCAACCCTGTGGGCGGTCGATCCCATTAGCGCGGGCGACCCAGCAGATGAATTGATCGGCGAACTGAGGTGTCCTGGGGCAGCCTACTCACAGCCACTGGCCACCTCCAACAGTCAGGATGCCACCTGGATGCGAGCCTTCATCCGCGTGAAGGTGGCCGAGGGATGGCCCAGACAGCGTATCGTGGATACCCTGGTGCGCCAGTACGGAGAGGGCATCCTGCCGGCACCGGCCAAGGAGGGCTTCAGCCTGGCCGCCTGGATAACACCCTTCGCCACAATCCTCGGCGGCGCCGCGCTGGTGGGCTACGTCCTCAGCAGCTGGCTGCGGGAGCGCAAGTGGCACGACGCCTACCTGAATGCCGAGATGGCCCGAGAGATCGACGAGAGCGACCTGCAGCGGTATGAGGCCCAGCTGGATAGGGAACTGGAGCAGTTCGAGTAGCACGGGAGGATAGGACTAAGATGTCTTTGCAGTGGACCATGGTGGCCATGCTCGCTATCACCCTCGCCGCAGCCCTATACGTGGCGTGGCCGCTCCTGTTCGGGCGAACCCGTCCCGACGAATTCCTGGGAAGCGAGCCCAGCGAGCCCGTGCTGCAGCGGCTGCTCTTCCAGCGAGACACCGTCTATGCAGCCATGAAGGAACTGGAGTTCGACCTGGCGATGGGAAACCTCTCCCAGGGGGATTTCCAGCAGCTTCAGGATCGGTACAAGAGAAAGGCCGTAGCTATCCTGAAGCGGATCGATGACGCCAAGGCCGGGAGACTCCGCAACGTAGAGATCCCAGAAGCACAGGAGGAGTTCCTGGCGGACATCACGCGACCCCGGGCCCGCCACGACTTCCAGGACACCGAACTGGACGTGGAGGAGGAGATCCAGTCCTTCCGCAAGAAGGGCAGGGAGCAGAACGGGCGAGGTGACTCTTCGGCAGCCAGATCGTCCGCCGTGACCCTCTGTCCCAGCTGTGGAAAACGGGTGAAGGATCCGGGGGCGGCCTTCTGCAGCAGTTGTGGTGCGCCGCTCCGCCGCTCCTCGAAGCGGTAAAGAGTCAAATGAAACGTTGGGAAACGTCGGAGAAGAAAAGGAGTCAAGGGAGACTGTACATGAATAAGATGGCAGTCGCAGTCCGATTACTCGCGCCGACAGCAGCACTGATCCTACTTTTGGGTCTCGCCACCAGCGCCATGGCCCAGGCGACCACACCGGCCGCAACACCGGCAGCCGCGGCGCCCAGCGCCGCCACCCCGGCAGCTGCGCCGGCTGCTACGGGCGTCAAGGGAAGCATCACGGGTACCGTGACCAACAGCACCAAGGGCGGCGGCAGCGTCGCCGGCATCGACGTCAACCTGTACGTCTACCAGGGCCAGAACCAGAGCAACAAGCTGACGACCAAAGCAGGTCCGGATGGCAAGTTCAGCTTCGATGGAGTCGACACGGGCTCGGACTTCACCTACCTGGTCCACGCCCTGTATCAGGGGGCGGATTACGCCTCGGACCCCGTGACTTTCCCCTCTGGGTCCACCCAGCAAACGGCGAACCTGGAGGTCTTTGACTCCACCTCCTCCGACGAAAACGTGAAGGCGTCGGCGAGGCACTACCTGCTGGATCCGGAACCGGACGGCGTATACGTATCCGAGATCGCCATCTTCAGCAACAGCGGGGACAAGACCTACGTTGGTTCCAAAGAGGTCCACGAGGGCGTCAGTGAGACCGTGCGTTTCTCCCTGCCGCAGGGAGCCCAAAACCTGGAGTACGGCGGCGGGATGATGGGCACTCGGGTGTTCCAGGATAACGGAGACCTGGTGGATACCTGGCCACTCTACCCCGGCGACTCCCAGCGAATCTTCCGATACGTCATCCCGGTCAACGGAGACACTGCCAGCTTCATCTCCAAACTCACGGCGAACACCACCAAGGTCAACGTGCTGATCCCCGATAACGGCGTGGGTATCACCGTGTCCAACCTGCCCCACAAGAGCAGCCAGGACATCCAGGAGGAGAAATACCTGCTGTTCAGCGGCGACAACCTGGCCGCCGGGACCCAACTTGAGTTCAAGTTGGACCACATGCCCAAGGCCCAGGCTTCGGGTCAGCAGGGAGCGGGAGCGCAGGGGATGCTGCCGCTGATCGCAGGCATCGTCGTCGTGGTGGTACTGGTGATCGCGGGGATCGTGGCGGTACTGGTCCGAAGGCGCGGTGGTGCCAGGAAAGCTGGCAGGCCTGCAGTGGAAACCGGGGCAGCCGAGGGCACGACAGAAGCCGCGGCGGACCAACCCAGGAAAGCGAAGGGCCTCTCCGAGGCCGAGAGGGAAGCCGAGGAGGAGATCCTGGATGCCCAGAAGAGGGAACTGGTGGCCGCCATCGCCCGGCTGGACGACGACTTCGAGGCTCAGCGGATCGGTGCGGAGGAGTACGGTCGGTTGAGAGCGGAGAAGAAGCGCCGTCTGGTGCAGGTGGTCGACCGTCAGAAGACCCTGACGTCGGCCGGGAGCGATCAGTGACACGGGAACCCGAGGTGGCCGAATCCGCGCCGGAGGCATTGAAAGCCACCGGCATCACCAAGCGATTCGGCCACCGGCTGGTACTCAAGGGGATCAACTTCTCCCTGGCCGAGGGCGAGAGGGTAGCCATCTTCGGCCCCAATGGGGCGGGGAAGACCACCCTCATGCGAATCCTGGCCACCGTGGCCTCGCCGACCGCAGGCAGGGTGCTGGTAGACGGCATCGACCCCGAGGAGGAGCCCCTGCAGGCCCGGCGCCGGATCGGCGTGGTCTCCCACCACCCCTACCTGTACGATGACCTCACCGCCCGGGAGAACCTGCGCTTCTACGGACGCATGTACGACGTGCCGGACCTGGATCGCAAGATCGTAGAGACCGTTCGTCGGGTCGGGCTTTCGGCCAGGCTGGACGACAGGGTGGGCACCTTCTCCCATGGCATGCAGCAGCGGATCGCCATGGCGAGGGCGGTGCTCCACGATCCCGAGGTGCTGATGTTGGACGAACCGGAGGCGGGTCTCGACCAGGATGCCCTGGACCTTCTGACCGACCTGCTCAGAGAGCCCGGGGGAGAACGCCGGAGGGCCGCCCTGATAGTGACCCACCACCTGGATCTGGGGCTGGCGCTCAGCGACCGGGTAGCCATCCTGGTGGACGGCCGCTTCGCCTTCCAGGCCGCGTCCTCGGAGCTGGATCCCACCACCGTGCGACAACTCTACTCCCGCCACGCCTCCAAGGTGGCCAGGAACGGAGGTGCTGGACGATGAGATCTTACCTGGACAAGGTGCTGGCTATCGTCGGCAAGGACGTCGCCTCGGAGTTGCGCACTCGCGAGGTGCTCAGCTCCATGTTCGTCTTTGCCCTGCTGGTGATCGTGATCTTCAACTTCGCCTTCGAGTTGAAGATGGATAACAGGGAGGCGGTGGCCCCCGGCGTGCTCTGGGTCGCCATCGTCTTCGCCGGCATGCTGGGGCTGAACCGCTCCTTCATCACGGAGAAGGATCGGGGCTGAGA
>JAJZQR010000244.1 GCA_021806765.1 Chloroflexota bacterium
GAGGCCAAGTTCGGTATCAAGGTGGAGGTCTTCCGCTCCGGAGGCGAGGCCACTCTGCAGCGCTTCCAGACCGAGGTGTCCGCTGGAAAGGTGATGGCAGACGTGCTGACCATCACGGACCCTTCTGCCTTCATCCAACTGGGACGCAAGGGGCTGCTAGTGCCCTACAAGCCCGCCAACTGGGACAAGGTCCCCGATGCGGCCAAGGACCCGGATGGTCTCTGGGTCGCGCAGAGGCTGAACCTGGCCGACATAGCCTACCGGAAGGACAAGGTCCCGGCTGCTGACGTACCCAAGAAGTGGAGCGACCTCGCCGATCCCAAGTACAAGGGCATGCTGGTTCACCCGGATCCCAACTATACGGCGACGGCGATGATGGTGGTGGCCCACCTGTCCAAGGACTACGGGTGGGACTACTACCAGAAGGTGGCGAAGAACGACGTCATGATCGTTCAGGGCGCAGCCCAGGTAGCGACCTCCCTCACTTCGGGCGAGCGATTGATCGCCGCCGAGGCTTCCGACTCCTACACCTGGCGGGATCGCAACAAGGGCCAGCCGGTCGAGGCCGTGTTCCCCGAGGATGGGGTCTTTATGATCCCTGCGCCTTCAGCTGTGATCAAGGGCGGGCCTAACCCCAACGCTGCCAAGCTGCTAGCCGATTTCATGCTGAGCGACGAGGTGCAACCGCTCTACATCCAGGAGGGCCTCTACGGTGCCCGGATGGATGCGCCGGCGCCGAAGGGCAACCCGACTCTGGACAAGATGAAGCTACGGGCCATCGACTACGACTACATCGAGAAGAACCTCGAGCAGATCAAGGCGAAGTTCTCCGAAATCTTCGGATAATCCGTCTGCTCCTTATGGAGGACTGACTTGGCTGCGGCTCAGACTACTGTCGTCCCGGGGGTGCGGCGCGCGCGCCGCATCCCCGTCGAGGGGCTCTTTCTGGGGGGAAGCGCCCTGGTGCTGGTTCTCCTGGTGGTGTATCCCCTGCTGTTCCTGCTGTACGGCAGCATCACCAGGGGTGGGGCCATCTCACTGGAGAACTTCGCCACGGTGTTCTCCTCCCGCATCTACTACGACGCCCTGCTGAACTCCGTGTGGCTGGGTGTTGGCTGCGCCGTGGTGGCCGTGGTTGTTGGGGCTCCCATGGCGTGGGCCGTGAGTCGCACCAACATGCCCGGCAAGGGGTTGGTGCGGCTGCTGGTCAACATATCCTACATGACCCCCCCCTTCCTGACGGCGATCGCATACGTCAGCCTCCTGAGCCCCAACGCAGGGCTGATCAACCGATTGATCGTCTCGCTGCTGGGTGCTGAGAGGGGACCTTTCAACGTCTTCAGCCTGTGGGGGATAATCTTCGTCACCAGCATCCACACCTTTCCCTTCGTCTTCATGCTGGCTTCCTCCGCGTTGGAGTCGGTGGATTCCTCCCTGGAGGAGTCGGCTCAGATGCTGCGCGCCGGGCGGATCAGGACCGCGCTCAAAATCACCCTACCCCTGGTGACACCGGCAATCCTCTCGGGGGCCCTGCTGGCCTTCGTGAACGCCATAGCCCTCTTCGGCTCCCAGGCGATCCTGGGCTTGCCGGCCCGGATCTACACCCTTCCAACCCGCATCTACGCCCTGTTTACCTACCCGCCCAAGTACGAGCTGGCCTCGGCCCTCTCGGTTCTTCTGATAGCCATGACGGTGGGCTCGCTCTACCTGCAGCGTCACTTCCTGGAGAAGCGCTCCTACGTGACCATGGGCGGCAAGGGGGTGCGTCCCCAACTGATAGACATAGGCCGGAAGGGATATCTGGCTCTGACTCTCTGCCTGGCAGTGTTCACCCTCTCTGTATTCCTGCCCTACGTCACCCTGATGGCGGTCTCGGTTAGCCGCAGTTGGGGCATGGACTTCCTGCATAACCTGACCCTCGCCAACTACGAGTTCGTGCTGCTGAAGTACGATGTGACGCAGCGGGCCATCGTCAACAGCCTGGTACTGGCTACGGCCGCCGCGACCCTGGCGATGGTGCTGGGAACTCTCATCTCCTACATCGATCTGCGGACGAAGCTGCGCGGAAGGAGACTGCTGGACTACATCTCCCTGATCCCTCTTGGGCTCCCGGGCATCGTGCTGGCGGTGGGGTTGGTGCAGGCCTGGCTGCGAACGCCCTTCAACATCTACGGCACGATGGTCATCCTGCTTCTGGCCTATGTGACCAGGTACATACCCCTGGCCGTGCGGTCGGCCAATAGCGCTCTCCAGCAGGTGGATCCCTCCCTGGAGGAAAGCGCCAGGGTCACGGGTGCCTCGTGGTTCCGGACGCTCATCCGTGTTACCGTCCCCATGACGCGGCGAGGCCTCTTTGCGGGATGGCTGCTGGTGTTCGTGCCCTCGTTGCAGGAGTTGAGCGCATCCATTCTGCTGTTCACCTCAGCCACCACCACTCTGGCGGTGGCCGTCTACAACCTGTATGAGACCGGCCAAATCGAGCCGGTGGCGGCGTTGGCCATGGTGAACATGGCCGTGATCTCTATCGCCCTTGGCGCGGTAGGCAAGCTGGGCGGGCGGCCGATGGCGGGCTCGTCGGGAGGGCAACAGTGATCGATCATCCTGGCCGGCAGCTTAGGCGGCCGGCGACCCACTCACGCGACCGGAGGCAGTAATGGGTCGTATCGTGATGGAGGGGATCGCCAAGCGTTACGGGGCTAACGCCGTGGTGAGCGACCTCAACCTGATCATCGAAGATGGAGAGTTCGTCACCCTGCTGGGGCCCAGCGGGTGCGGCAAGACGACGACCCTGAGGATGCTGGCAGGGTTTGTCCAGCCCGATGCGGGTGTGATCAAGATAGACGACCGAGTGTACTCATCGGCAGGCTTCTCGATCCCCCCCGAGCAGCGAGGCATGGGTATGGTGTTCCAGAACTATGCCGTGTGGCCCCACATGACCGTGCAACAGAATGTCGCCTTTGGCCTCGAGGTGCTGAAGAGACCTAAGGAGGAGGCGAGAGACCGAGTAGCCAAGGTGCTGGAGATAGTGGGGCTGAAGGGTCTGGAAAAGCGTTATCCCGCCCAGCTAAGCGGCGGGCAGCAGCAGCGGGTTGCCCTCGCCAGGTCCCTGGTGGTCGAGCCCTCGATCCTGCTGTTGGATGAGCCGCTGTCGAACCTGGATGCCAAGCTGCGGGAGCACATGCGCTGGGAGCTGAAGGAGCTGCAGCAGCGAATCGGCATCACCTTCGTGTACGTAACCCACGACCAGGCCGAAGCCATGGCCCTGTCGGACCGGGTCGCCGTGATGAGTGGGGGCAAGCTCCAGCAGTATGGTCCCCCCCGAGAGATCTATCAGAAGCCGGCCAATCGTATGGTGGCCGACTTCATGGGTCTGGTGAACCTCATGCCCGTCCGGGTGCTGGGGAAAGAGGCGGGGGATGGCCGCTGGAGGATCGCCCTGGGTCCCGATGTGGCGGTCAAGGTAGCGATACCTTTCACCCCCGACCCAGGATCGCAGCTGATGCTGGCGGTGCGCCCCGAGAACTTCTCCCTGGGGAGCGGGGAGTTCAAGGGGACCGTCAGGCAGGCCACCTTCCTGGGAAACTTGAACGATTATCAGGTTGACCTGCTGGGGACGACGGTTCGAGTGCAGGCTCACCCTCTTCAGCTGTTCGAGGTGGGGCAGGAGGTCTCCCTGACCTTGGATCTGGATAGCAGCACACTGCTGCAGTGACCCTCCGGTCCCTGTACCGGACTCAGCTCCACAGGCTATGGAGCGCCCAGGACCGGCCTAGCCTGGCCGGCCCGGCATCAACATGGTAGGATGCAGAAGGAGTCTGTTCGCCTGCGATGGGGCGGCAAGATATACTCTCCTGGTGGGAGGATAGATGAAGATAGTAATCCCCGACGATTACCAGGGCATATTCCTGAATTCGCCCAACCTGGCTCGCCTCGAGAGGTTTGGCGAGGTGGCCGTCTATACCGAGAAGATACGTGACGAAGCCGATGCCATCTCCAGGATGCAGGGGGCTTCCATCGTTCTGGGGAATCGGGAACGCACTCCCCTCAGCCGGACAGTGCTCTCCGCACTTCCCGAGTTGAAGCTGCTGTCCATGACCGGCACCGGCTTCGCCAATCTGGATCTGTCCGCTGCCACCGAATTGGGGATACTGGTCACCCGCACCCCCGGCCAGTCGGGTAGGGCCGTGACCGAACTCACCTACACCTTGATGCTGGCAACCGCCCGTCGCATCGCCTTCGCCGACAGGACGGTACGAGGTGGTGGCTGGCCCAGCATCGCGGGTTCCGAACTCCAGGGAAAGACCCTGGGGATCATCGGGTTCGGTACCATCGGGAGCGATGTGGCCAGCATCGCTCCTGCTTTCCGCATGAAGGTGATAGCCTGGGGACCTACCCTGACCCCGGAGAGGGCCGCCGCGGGAGGCGCCGTCTACCTGCCCCTTCCCGAACTGCTGCACCAGGCGGACATCGTCTCCCTGCACCTGCGAGTGACCAAGGAGACCCGGGGGATCCTCGGAGCGGCCGAGATCGGACAGATGAAGTCTAGCGCTATCCTGATCAACACGGCCAGGGCAGCACTCACCGACGAGGCGGCTCTGGTCCGGGCCCTTCAGGAGGGACGAATCGCTGGAGCGGGGCTCGACGTCTACATGGAGGAACCCCTTCCGGCCGATAGTCCTTTGCTGAGGTTGGATAACGTCGTGCTGAGCCCTCACACCGGTTGGACCACGGCGGAGGTATTCGAGAGGTTCGTCACCACCGCCGTGGACAACGTGGAGAACTACCTGGCAGGAAACCCCAGCGAGATTCTGAACCCCGAGGCTTTGCTACAAAGAAAGAGATAGCAGGTAGGAGGTAGAATCCTATGGCGGAGATCGCCGCGGTTCCAGTGGAAGTGATGGAGCTGCTTCAGAAGGTGACCACCGGAATGGTCAAGGATGCCCTGGCCATTTCAGGCATCAAGGGGGGCATCGCCGGGATTCGCCCTGTCAGAGGTTTCGAGGATACGAAGATCATCGGACCGGCCGCCACCATCCAGTTCTCTTCCCCGCGACCCGGTGGCCCCAAGCTGAACAACTACGTCGTCATCGAGGAGACCCCTCCGGGGAGCGTCCTGGTGATCGACGGCAAGGGTTACGACGGCCACTTCACGGGGGACAACCAGGGGGCGCTGGCCAAGAGACAGGGAGTGGTGGGCATCGTGGTTTACGGCGGAGCCCGAGACCTGGCCGGCTACCGGGAGATGGGCATGCCCCTCTACTGCACCGGGTCTGCCACCAGGGACAAGCCTGCCGAACTCCAGCTAACTGCCTACAATGTCCCGGTGGAGGTCGGCGGAGTGATGGTGAAGCCTGGTGACATCATCATCGCCGACGAGGACGGAGTGGTTGCCATCCCCGCCGAGGGCATGGACTTGATGATGGAGAACATGAAGATCATGTTCGAGGTCGAAGACGGTATGGAGAAGGCGATCAACAGCGGCGCCACCGCCGCCGAGTTGTCGGCCATCATCGCCAAGAAGAAGCCGAAGAAGTAGACGGGCAGGTGGCCCGGGGGGGCGGGCTCCCACGGGAGCCCCCTCTCTCACGCTCAACGGTATCGGTGAGAGCCTTTGGATCGAGCCGGTCCTCCCGCAGCTTCAGCCAACCGTCCCAGAGCCCCATTCAGCGGCAACAGCTCCCTGTCCCAGATGTCGAGGTTCGAAGAGCGATGGAAGATCGTGCAGCAACCCTGGCGGTGCCGGCCAGGGGGTGGGTGAGCCGAGGATCGGCAGCCGTGGCGTCACGGCGGGCGGATATCCCTGCGATAGCCCTCTACGTGGCCTGCACGGCTCTTTTCTTCTGGCAGGTGGTGGCCCTGGGGTTGGTGCCCGCGGGCTACGACCTGCTGATCTACTTCTACCCCTACAAGGCCTACGTGGCCGAGCTGCTGCGACAGGGCCAGCTTCCCCTCTGGAATCCCCTGGTCTACATGGGCGTCCCCCTGCTGGGCAACGTTCAGATAGGGGTGCTCTATCCGCCTAACCTTCTGTTCTATCTGTTCTCGGCCGTGGACGGTCTTCGCTACAGCATCGTCCTCCACACCTTCCTCGCCGGGGTTTTCACCTACCTCTTCGCCCGGATCTCTCTGGGCCTTTCCCCCACCGCTGCCTGGCTGTCCGGGGCTCTCTTCGCCTTCGGCGGGTTCATCGGCGGCCGTGTCGGGCACCTGAACATCCTACACAGCGCGGTGTGGCTGCCCCTGCTGCTGCTCTTCCTGGAACAGGCCGTCGCCAGGCGAAGCCTGCGCCTGGTGGGCTTGGGCGCCGTGGTCTACGCCCTCCAGATCCTGGCGGGCCACACCCAGGAGGTGTACACCTCCGGTCTTATCCTCGGGCTTTTCGCCCTCTACCTGGGCGCATTCGGCTCCCTTTCAGGCTCCGCTCGGGGGTGGCCCCTGGGAGCCGTCGCCGGAATGGCGGTGGGCGCTGCAGCGCTAACCGGTGTTCAGCTGATCCCCGCCATGGAGTTGACACGAGAATCCTATCGCTCCGGCGGCGTCCCCTTTCCCCAGGCCGTCACCTACTCGGTCCCCGTCAAGCAGATACTGAACTCTATCCTGCCCTTCTACGCCCACGTCCCCTACATCGAACTCGGCGGCTACGTGGCCTCCGCCTCTTTGCCCCTGATCCCCGCGGCGCTGGCCTGGAAACGGCGTCCGTCCTACCAGTGGTTCTTCGCGGCCCTGGCGCTGCTGTCGCTGCTGCTGGCCCTGGGCGACGGCGCCCCGGTTTACGGGTGGTTCTATCGCTGGGTTCCGGGGTTCGACCTCTTTCGGGCGCCGGGTCGCTGGCTGTTCACCTTCAGCCTCTCCTGGGCCATCCTGGCGGGCATCGGAATGGATGCTCTGGGGGGCCATCTCGACGCGGATGGTCTGAGACGGTGGCTTGGAAGGTACGCCCTCGCCCTGGCGGGAGGGGTAGCTACCCTGGTGGCCTTGCGCCTCTGGTTGGGGAGCCAGGGTCAGGAATTGTACCCCCCCAATCCTCAGGTCGTCCTGACCTGGGCTCTCTTCAGCATGGCGGGGATGGCCGCCGTCCTGGTGCTCGCCTCGCGGCCCCGCTTCGCCCTCGGACGGATCGCCCTGCTGGTGGTGGTCCTGCTGGAGCTGTACCTGGCCAAGGAGCCCATGGAGTACAACTTGCCCGTTCCGCCTTCTCTGTACACCGCCCCGCCCCCTCTCTCCAGCCTGATCCCCGAAGACCCCTCTTTCCGAGTGCTGAGCCTGGCTAAGGGGGAGTACGAACTGTCCGATGAGGCCCGTCTGCGCGCAGGTCTTCCCTCCTCCATGAACGGGGCGCAGGTGGACAGCTACCTGAACTACACCAGGCTGAAGCGGCTGCTTCCGCCCGATGTGGGGATGGTCTTCGGTCTGAACGACCTGGACGGCTCCGACGGTGGAGTGATCCCCACCCGGCAGTGGGCGGAGTTGAAGCGGGTGCTTATGGGGGTGAAGGACTACCATCCCGACCTGACCATGCGGTCGGAAACCGGCCGGATACCCGACAGCCGGACGCTGGGGGCCCTGGGGGTGCGCTATCTGGTGCTGAACGAGGGCGCGTCCGGCTACGACTCGGGGTGGCAGCCGGTGGAGGGCTACACCGGCGGATCGCTGAAGCTGCTGCGAAACAGCGCTGCCCTGCCCAGGGCCTACGTGGTTCACGATGTCGAGGTGCTGTCCGATGACCAGCAACTACTGGAATCGATCCCGAGCCGTGACCTCCAGCGGACGGTGCTGCTCAGCCAGCCGGTGGATTTCCAGAAGCCATCGAAACCCGGCGATGACAGGGTTACGATGGTGGAGGATGGTCCCAACGAGGTGACGGTGGACGTCACCCTGGGGCAGCCGGGCTTTCTGGTTCTCGCCGACTCATACTATCCGGGCTGGAATGCCTACCTGGATGGACGGGAGACTACGCTCCTTCGGGCGGACTATGCCGTCCGGGCGGTGCAGCTACCTGCCGGCAGCCATAGGGTCCGCTTCTCCTACGAGCCTCTCTCCCTCAAGCTCGGTCTCGGTTTGACCATCCTCGGCCTCGCTGCGCTGGTGGTA
>JAJZQR010000245.1 GCA_021806765.1 Chloroflexota bacterium
GCCCTGGCGCGCTAACCCGCGCTGGTCGGTGGCCGGGCAGGCGGAATCGTCGCCCGCGTCGATGGCCGCGCTGCCGGGCAGGAGCGGGACGGTCTGGGTGCCCCCTCCGTAATCTCCGAGCGTGCCGACCAGGATGGTGGACGAGTAAGTGGCGGCCGAGCCACAACTGGTGTCGTCCGCCAGGTTGTTGGAGCCACTGATGCCGGTGCCGTAGCAGTCAGTGTCGTTGCTGGTGCCTTTGGCGAGGATGCTGTTCTCGACGGTGGCAGTCCCGCTAGCGTTGTAGATGGCCCGGGCAGTGCCGGAGAAGGTGCTGTTCTCAACGGTGACAGTCCCGCCTGAGTTGTAGATGGCCCGGCTATTGCCGGAGAAGGTGCTGTTCGTCACCACCAGGGAGCCGGCGCTGACATTGAAGCCGCCGCCCGCGCTTCCGCTGTTGCCGGAGAAGGTGCTGTTGCTGACCGTCACGCTGCCACCCTGGATGTACATGGCGCCGTAGTAGTCGGCGCTATTGCCGGAGAAGGTACTGCCGGTGGCCGTGAGCGTCCCGTTCCAGTTGACGATGGCACCAGCATTAGTCGCGTGGTTGCCGGAGAAGGTGCTGTTCGTCACTGTCAGCACGAACTCGTTCATGATGGCACCACCCCACGATCCGCTGGTGTTGTCGGAGAAGGTGCAGTCATTGATGGTCACGGTTCCACCGTTCGGGTGCCAATAGTCCGGGCCCTCGATGTACAGGGCGCCGCCATTGCCAGCGGAATAGCCGTTGGTCACGGTGAGGTTTTGCAAGGTGGCAGTTGTCCCAGGGGTCACGACGAACACCTGCACGTCGCCCGCATCAGCAACACCGTCGCGGTTCGTGTCGCCGCTGATGACGACGCTGTGCCCTGTGCCGTCGATGGTGACGTCGGTATTGAGAGTCAAGGTGCTCACCAGGGTAATGGTATAGTCGGCGGCGAAGTTGATGGTGTCGCTCTTCGACGCGGCCTTCAGCGCATCCCGCAGGCGGCAGGTAGTCCCATCTCCCGGACAGTTTGACGCGACTGCTGTGCCATCGTCGGCCGCCGAAGTCACCATGTAAGTATTACTCGCGGCCTGGACCGCAGGCGCCGGAACGAGGGTGACGGCGGTTGCCGTGAGAAGCGCGAGCAGGGTCGCTGCCAGAAAGAGCCTCTTCGCAACGATCGTGGGGTTCATGGTCTTTCCTCCTCCCATGCCTTTCGACAAGACGAAACGCCATCGACTCGCGGGCACCCCGCCCGCCCTGGAGCCAGTCACTTCCTAATCCTCTTCTCGTTCCTGCCCTTCCTCGGCCGCGAAGTCCGTCGTCTCGGCCTCGAGGAAGTCGAACAGGGACTCGAGCGTGGGGAACCCGTGGCGGGACCCAGTGCCAACGCTCTCCAGCGAGGCCCGCCACACCGGCTCCGCGCCGTCCGCCTGCCACAGCCGCAGCAGGTAGGAAAGATAGGGTCTACTCGCCTCCGCCACGGGAGCCTCCAGCCGTGCCCGGTTCAGGCCAGTAGATGGCCCGATCCACGGTAGATCGCATAACTGAGCGCCGGGACGCTGCTCACCGAGTGGTGTCAGCGACCTCTACGCCCGCCTTCGACCGCCATCCTCCAGCAGTGAAGGCCTTGGGGCGCCTTTCGCGAGCACTCTAACGAGCAGGCGCCCCCGAAACGCCCCCGAAGCGCCCCCAGACCGTCCACGACCCGTCAACAGCGCGGCAGATTCTGTTGACCCCTTACTTTTCCCGTTCTACAATGATCCAGCCGTTCGGTCGTTCTTGGAGCTGTGGAGGACCTCTTGGCCCGCCTGTCCTTTTCGCTGCTCGGTCCCTTCCGCGCCACCGTCGACGGAGCCTCCGTCCAGGGTTTCACCTCACGCAAGGCGCGGGCGCTACTGGCCTACCTCTTGGTCGAGGCCGGGCGGCCGCACGACCGGGAGGCTCTGGCCGGGAGACTGTGGCCTGAGCACACCGGCCACGCGGCGCTCCACAACCTGCGAAATCTCCTCTCCGACCTGCGCAAGGCCCTCG
This sequence comes from Chloroflexota bacterium, assembly GCA_021806765.1. The sequence continues at coordinate 2,039 of JAJZQR010000245.1, forward strand.
CGGAGGACACCGCCAACCCACCGCTCCTGCTGATCGGTCGAGACACCCTCCAAGTCAATTCGGCCGCCGACTACTACCTGGACGTCGCCGAGTTTCGGGCGCTGCTCGGCCCCGGTTCCCCACCCCAGATAGATCAAATGGAGCGGGCCGCGGCTCTCTACCGGGGTCCATTCCTGGAGGACTTCTCGGCGGGGGACAGCGCGGTCCTCGAGGAGTGGGTCCTAGTCCGGCGAGAGCGGCTCCACCGGCAAGCGCTGGGCGCGCTCCAGTCGCTGGCGGCCTTGGAGGAGGGCCGGGGCGCCTACGAGAAGGCCGAGGTCCACGCGCGCCGGCAACTGGAGCTGGAGCCCTGGGGGGAGGAGGTTCACCGGCAGTTGATGCGCCTGGTTGCCCTGTCGGGGGACAGAACGGCCGCGTTGGCTCAGTTCGAGGCTTGTAAGAGGGCGCTGAGGCAGGAGCTGGGCGTGGAGCCCTCGGAGGCGACCAGGGCGCTGTACGAGGCGATTCGGGACGGAAGGCCGAGGGCTGAGGACTCGGGACCGAGGACTGAGGGGCAGGCAATCAGCGGCCGGCTCTCGTCCTCGGGACATGGGGCGCCCGCTGTCGACCGTCAGCAATCAGCCCCTATAACGCAGAACCCAGAACTCAGAACTCAGAACCCTGCTCAGCCCTCAGCATTTGGCACTCAGCACTCCGCTCGGTCCGCAATCCACAGGCCTCAGCCCTTCGTAGCGCGAGAGGCGGAGCTGTCGTTTCTGGACCGGGCGCTGGAGGAGGCTCTGAGAGGTTCGGGCAGAGTCCTTTTCGTTGTCGGGGAGTCCGGCAGTGGCAAGAGCGCGCTCCTGTCCGAGTTCGCCAGGAAGGCGATGCGGGGGCACGGGGACCTGGTGGCCGCTATGGGCAGTTCCAACGCGCAGATTGGTCTGGGCGACCCCTACCTCCCCTTCCGGGAGGTTCTTCAGATTCTGGCCGGCGATCTGGAGGCCAAGCGGGCGGGAGGCGCCATCTCCCCCGAGCACGCCCAGAGGCTCTGGGCGCTGCTGCCCGAGGCGCTCCAGGCCCTGGTCGAGCACGGACCCGATCTCGTCGACCTGCTCGTCCCTGGCCAGCCGCTGCTGGCTCGGGCGCTGGCCCTCGGACCCCCCGCCGCCGACTCGGCCTCCCTGGGCCGCCTGGAGAAGCTTCTCCAGCGCAGGCCTGCCCGCCCGGGCGCTGCCTTGCAGCAGACCGACCTCTTCGAGCAGGTGACTCGGGTCCTCCTTCACCTGGCGCGGCGGCAGACGCTGGTACTCGTGCTGGACGACCTCCAGTGGGCCGATCGGGGCTCGATTAGCCTGATTTTCCACCTCGGCCGCCGCCTTGCGGGGAGTCGCATCCTGGTCCTCGGCGCCTACCGGCCTGACGATGTGGCGGCGGGCCGGGGCGGGGAGCGCCACCCTCTGGAGCCGGTGGTCCACGAGTTGGGGCGCGAGTTCGGGGAGGTACTCCTCGACCTCGACAAGGCCGAGGGACGCCGGTTCGTGGACCAGTTCCTGGACTCCGAGCCCAACCGGCTGGACGAGGGCTTCCGGGAGCGTCTCCACCTCCGGACCGGCGGGCACGCCCTCTTTACTGTCGAGCTGCTGCGTGGGCTGGCGGAGCGAGGGGATCTGGTTCGTGACGAGCAGGGTCAATGGGTGGAGGGGCCAACCCTGGACTGGGATCGGCTCCCGCCGCGGGTGGAGGCGGTCATCGCCGAGCGTGTGGGGCGATTGCCGGCGGCGTTGCGAGCGACGCTGAGGGTAGCCAGCGTGGAGGGCGAGGAGTTCACCGCCGAGGTGGTGGCCAGGGTGCAGGATGTCGAAGCGCACGAGGTGTACCGCCACCTCAGCGGGCCGCTCAGCCGCGAGCGCGGGCTGGTGGTGGCGCGCAGCCTAGAGCGGCTGGGCGACCAGCGCCTGTCGCGTTACCGCTTCCGCCACTACATGTTTCAGAAGTACCTGTACAGCCAGTTGGACGAGGTGGAGCGGGCTCACCGCCACGAGGCGGTGGGAAAGGCGCTGGAGGAGCTGTACCCGGAGGGATCGAGGAGCGAGAGGGCCGTGGAGCTGGCCCGACACTTCGAGGCAGCCGGTCTCGTTTTCAAGGCCGCGGGCTACCTGGTGGAGGCCGGCAACCACGCCTTGCGACTATGCGCCTGGGGCGAGGCCCGGGGGCATCTGGAAAGGGGGGTGTCGCTGCTGGCGCACCTTCCGGACTCGCCGGAGCGGGACCGCCGGGAGGTCGACCTTCAGTTGGCTCTCGGCTCGGCCCTGATGGCCACGGACGGTTTCGGGAGCCGCAGCCAGATCGCCGCCTACTCTCGGGCCTACGATCTCAGCGGCAAGCTGGCGGCGCGGGTCCAGCTCTGGCCCGCCCTGCACGCGCTGGCCAACTCGAGCACGGCGCGGGCCCAGTACCCGCGAGCCCTGGAGCTGGGCGAGCAGCTCCTGGAGCTGGCGCAGCGCTCGGGCGAGTCCTGGCTGCTGGCCCTGGCCCACCTCACCCTCGGGTCGACGCTGTTCTCCTCGGGGATCTCGCTGGTCCGCTCCCGAGAGCACCTGGAGCAGGCGATCCTGTTCTACGAGCGCGATCCGGAGCCCGAGCGGCGCCGTTTCCTCACATCTCTCAACACCTTCGACGTGGGCGTGAACTCCCGGGCCTGGCTGGCGTCGGTCCTCTGGATCCTGGGCTATCCCGACCAAGCGCTGAAGCGCAGCCAGGAGGCGCTGGCCTCGGCGCAGCAGCTCGACCACTTCCTCAGTCTGGTGCTGGCCCTCTACGCCGCCTCCCACACCCACTACCATCGGGGCGACGATCGTGCCCTGGGGGAGTCCGTCCAGCAACTCCAGCGGCTGGTTGCCGGGAAGCACCTGCTGATCGGCGACGTGTGGGTGGAGGTCTTCGGCGGCTGGCTGATGGTCATGGAAGGCTGGGCGAAGGAGGGGCTGGTGCGAATTCGCCAGGGGACGGTCGCCTGGCAGAAGACAGGGGCGGTGTTCGGCGCGACGGCCCAGCTCATCGCGCTAGCCGAGGCAAGCCTGCTGGCCGGGCAGGCGGAGGAGGGGCTGAGCGAGGTGGACGAGGGGCTGGCGCTGGTCGAGCGAACGGGCGCCCGCCCCAACGAAGCCGACCTGCACAGGCTGAAGGGACTGCTGCTGCTGAGCTGTCAGCCATCAGCACCCAGTAATCAGCGCTCTGCTGCCGATGATCAGCAGCCGGGTGCCTGGAGCAGCGGGGCCGGGGAGGGGCGGGAGACGGCGGATTGCGAGCGCGATGCGGAGGGCTGTTTCCACCGGGCGCTCGAGATCGCCAGGCAGCGGGAGGCAAGATCGTACGAGCTGCGGGCGGCCATGAGCCTGGCAAGGCTGTGGGGGAGGCAGGGGAAAGTGGGAGAGGCGCGGGAACTCCTCGCCCCCGTCTACGGCTGGTTTACCGAAGGGTTCGACACCCCCGACCTCCAGGACGCCAGGAAGCTGCTGGCCGAACTGTGACTTTCTTCACCACCGGTCTCTCTGTCTCAGGGCCTTTTCTCCGGTCATGAGTTGATCCCACCAGGCATAACAACAGCATAAGAGGCAAGACGAGCAGCATAGAGGGGATGCCTCGCAACGGAGGCATCCCCTCTATGCTGCTCTGGAGGTTAGCTGTGGGAACGTACCAGACATCGCCTGTTGCCAGAAGCGAAAGACTGGAGGCGACTCGGACCGACAGGGGCCTCGTTCTCCACGCTGCTGGCTTCAGCGCCAGTGTCGACGCGTTCGCCTGGGAGCCCGATCCCAACTCGGCGGCGCGTCGGATGCGGCTCTGGCTTCTCTCCCTTCTCGGTCCCCAGGAGTCGGTGAAGGCCCTTGCGCCGGCTCTGAGCGAGGGGCGATGCAGAATATGGCGAGCCATGCCATCACCGTCATGGCCAACCGCTACCTGATCGACGAGAGAAAGGCTCAAGCTGCCAGGGAGACACCCTGCTACCGCCCGGTATAGTTTCTTGGTCACGGAAAGCCCTATAGTCAAAGGGGGCAGAGTTTCTTGGTCAACGAGAGTCCCTTGGTCAAGAGGACGCAGTTTCTTGGTCAGCGAACTCTCGGGGAAGAGAAAAGAGCCAGGTTTTCGGCCTGGCTGTAGGAAAAGTGGCGGGGGACAGATTTGAACTGTCGACCAAGGGCTTATGAGTTCCTAGGGCAGGTGACCAAGGGAAATGCGGGGAATCGCTCAGTTTCTAGGTCAGAACCGCCCGTTTCTCCCCAGCAGTTTCTAGGTCACAGTCCCTTGGTCACTCCGAAACAGTCCCCTGGTCAGCCGAGTCCGAGTCCCTTGGTCAGTCAAGTTCGAGTCCCTTGGTCAGCCACTTACGAGTCCCTTGGTCAGTCCGATGCAGGCCCTTGGTCATCGGCGGCCCACCAGCCATACTGGTTGGCGGCAAGAGGCTATCGGCGCTGCCAGCGTGCCAAACTCGCTCGATCTCGTGCCTCGCTTCACTCGCCGTCAAAGCCCCGATCATGGCTTCTCCTCCGGCCATCAGATGACCGATCTCCCATCGACGCTGTGCGCGCGTGGGCCGCGGGCATGAGTCCGGAGCGGGACGGGCTGGACGGCACTTCGCCGCCTTTGATGATCGCTGGGAGCCTGTCCGAGTTCCGTAGGCCGCTTGCCCCATCGTGGCCAGCGGCTGATCGCCGTTCGAGAGTCCGCTCACCCTTTCATCTGTGGCGACACCCAGCGATCTGTTGGTGTCTCTGGCGACACGGCCTGAAACGGCTCTGCACTGTTGACAAGGGACGGTGAAGCGGCAATAATGAACCTCGTAAACACCGGCATCGGGAGGGATAGGTGGCCGCCGCACGCGACCTTGCCGAACTGCAGAGCGCGGCGAGGAAGGCACCACGGAGCCTGCTCGCTGCTTTGCTGCGCACTCTGGAGGTGGGGGAACAGCCGCTGCGCGGAGCCTTCATCGCCCGCAGTCTCAACGCCCTCAGCCTCCTGGCCGAGGCGATGGACGATGGCTCCTTGGGCGAGGCCGTCAGCTCCCCGTCCGACTATGAGGCTCTGCTCCGGGCCCTTGAAGCTCCCGATGCCCTGGAGGCTCTGCGTCAGCGGGATCCCCTGTTGCCGGCGAAGCTGCGCGGGTTGCGCAACCGAGAGCGGCTGCTGGCCGTGGAAGGGCCCGCCCTGACCGCGGAGGAGGCAGCGTCGGCCTTGGGCATCACCCGTCAGGGCATCGACAAGCGTCGGCGGGCAGGTCGCCTGCTTGCGGTCACCGTCGGCCGCCGTGGCTACCTCTATCCTGCCTGGCAGTTCACTCCGAGCGGGGTCCTGCCCGGCCTCGAAGAAGTCCTGGCTGCCCTGCGCGAGCACGACCCATGGATGCAGCTCGCCTTCATGGTCAACCCCAACGCGGCTCTTGGTGGTCGAGTTCCGCTGGTTGAGCTACGGCAGGGCAATCTGGCTGCGGTGCTTCCGGCTGGCCGAACCTAAGGAGAGCAGGTTGCCGTTTGACCGCCCGGAGCCACATCCCGAGCCCAGGGGGGGCGGGGCATCCTCCTCACCAAGCCTCCAGCCCCGTTACTTGACAGCTACTTGGGAGCTAGCGGTCTAATCTAATCTAATCGAGTTTCGAGCTCAGTTGCTTGGCAGCTACTTGGCGATTACTGGATGATTGGCAGCCGACCTCGAGGCCGGAGTGTGCTGCGTTGGGGGAGACGGAAGATCATGGACTGGACCGGGCTGATCACTGTGCTTGGCGCTGCAGTCGTCCGGTGTGTCCGTCCACTGCCGAGAGGGGGTTGCGGCCGGATCGGCGGGCATGATATGATCGTGTTGGCTAGATTACGGAAACCGTGAGCATGACAACACAACCATACGAAGAGCCTGGTACACGAGGATATGGTGAGCCCCTGGGAATACGCCTGCTGGCGGCCATGGAGGGCGCCGGTGCAGATCCCTTCACCACGGCCCAGGCGATCAGCGAGGGGGCGGGGCTCGGCCTCACGCCAGGACACGCCCTAACGATCCTCCACCGGCTGGCG
>JAJZQR010000246.1 GCA_021806765.1 Chloroflexota bacterium
TCTGCTACGTGGGCGGCCACTGCATGCTGATAAGGCGGGCCGTCCTCGACGCCGTCGGCCCCCTGGACGAGGCCTACGGTTTCGGCTACCACGAGGACACCGACTACTGCTACCGGGCCCGGGCGGCGGGCTTCCGGGTGGTCTACACCCCCGACTGCCTGGTCCACCACCAACTGTTCGGCACGCCCCTCCCGGAGCGGCAGAGGATCATCGCCGAGAACCAGCATCACTTCCTAGAGAAGTGGCACGACCAGCTTTTCCTACGGCGCTTCGTGCGGCCGCGGGTGGAGTTCCGCGCCGACCAGCGTGAACTCCCCGTCGGATCAGGCTGGTTCGCCGCCGAGACCGACTACACCTGCACTGGAAAAGAGGCCTGGTGCTACCTGGAGCCGCTTCGGGGAGAAGAAGCAGTCCTCGAACTGGTGGCTACAGCCTCTCACCCCGACCTCACGGAGAACCCCCTCCATCTGCAGGTCTACGCGGGCGGCGATCTAGTGCCCCGCCACAGTGAAGGTGCTAGGTACTGTCATGCTGAGCGGAGCGAAGCATCTCCCCGTGGCGAGAAGAGATCCTTCGCTGACGCTCAGGATGACAGCTATCAGGATCTGTATGGCAGAACACTGGTCGGCCACGCCTTCTTCCGCACTCCCTGGGAGATGAGGCAACTCTTCTTCCCGGTGCCAGGGGTCGATACCGGGCCCCTCCGCATCGACCTGCGAGTGGATAGAACCTGGAGGCCAGACGATCGGTTCCAGGACGGACGGGATCCCCGAGAGATCGGTATCGCCGTCCATCGGATGTCGGTGGGCAAGCTGTCCGAGGCTCAGGGGTGGGCTACCGAAGGGGTGCCGACGGAGGTCTCGCTCCAGCGCCTCCGGGACCATCTGAGCTACCTGGAGAAGGCCCTCACCGACAAGGATGCCTTCTATGTCCGAGAACTGGATGGTAAGGAGCGGTTGATCGCCCAACTCCAGGGAAACCTGGAAAGGTATCACGCCACCCTTCCCTTCCGCCTCTACTTCGCTCTGAAGAGGCTGCTCGGCAAGAAACCGTAGCCTGTAGCCGTACCCTTTCAGGGTGCGCGGGGCCTCGTGTGGAAGATGGATGCTGTACCACGGGTACGCGCAGGCGTAAAGCCTGCGGCTACAGAGGGATACCAGCAACACCCGTTTTGGCCCGACCGTTCGGGGCCGAGGAGGGCACTCTTTGACTCACCCGTTTGTGTCCGTGGTAGTACTCAACTATAATGGCCTTCGCTTCCTGGACGGTTGCCTCGACTCCCTCGTCCGGCTGGATTATCCCGGTGACCGCTTCGAGGTGGTCCTGGTGGACAATGTCTCCCGGGATGGCTCCGTCGAGGTCGCCGAGAAACGGTTCCCGCAGATCCGCGTTGTGAGAAACAGCCGCAACCTGGGGTTTGCCGCCGGCAACAACGTGGCAATGCGGGGGACCAGGGCCGACTACGTCGTGCTGCTGAACAACGATACCGCTGTCGATACCCACTGGCTGTCGAAGTTGATAGAGGCAGCCGAGCAGGACCCCAGGATCGGGGCCTGCACCTCCAAGCTACTGTTCCTGCACGACCGAGCGAAGATCCAGCTAAGAGCCACCCCCTTCCGCCCCAGCGACGCGGGGTCAACGGACCAGAGGGAACTGGGGGTCAAGGTCCTGGACGCGCGGACCATCCAGGGAGGGGAAACCAGGGACACCGAGTACCTGGAGGGATTCTACGGCCAGGAACCATCGCCGGAAGGCCCCTTCCGCTGGTCTCAGGCGACCGCCACTCTGGGGCTTCGGCTTTTCCGAGGCGAGAGGGCATCGCTGAGGATGATCGTCGCGGCAACGCGACCCCACGGCGAGACAGCCCAACTTACTTTGCGGGCAGGCGATCTAATCCTGGGGAATTGGGTGATCGACTCCCGCACCCGGGAGATCGAGGTCCCCCTGCCCGGGCAACTGGTCGAGGGTACGGCCCCCGTCATCCAGAACGCCGGCACCCTGCTGCTGAAGGAGGGTTCAGGCCGGGACCGGGGCACCATCGTCAGAGGAACCGAGGTCTACCAGGAGGAGGACCGGGGGCAGTACGACCGCCAGGAGGAGGTGTTCGCCGGCTGCGGTGCAGCCCTCTTACTCAAGAGGGCGATGCTGGAGGACATCGGTCTCTTCGATGAGGACTTCTTCATGTACTACGAGGATATGGACCTATCGTGGCGAGCCCGCCGGCGGGATTGGAAGATCCTGTACGTACCCGAGGCGGTGGTTCGTCACATCCACTGCGGCAGCAGCGTCGAGTGGTCCCCACTGTTCCTGTACCACGTGGAGCGGAATCGACTGCTGATGCTGGCAAAGAACGCGCCCCTCGGCTTGGCCACCACGGAGCACCTCCGGTACGCAGCCTCGGCCGCCCTCAATCTCGGACGGTTCGCCCGGTCCCTGGCGCTGCGCTCTGCCGACCGGGAGCAACTCCGGAGGAGACTCCAGATCCAGTTGCGAGTCCTCCTCTGGCTGCTATCCCACACGCCCAGTACGGCAGCTAAGCGGCGGCAACTGGGCCGGCACGAACTGGTACCCGCCTCGAAGCTGCTTCGATGGATGGTGCAGGCGTGAAGGTAGGCATCTACAACCGGTGGCTGCACACCATGGGCGGTGGTGAGCGCTACACCCTCACCGCGGCTCAGGCGCTGGCCCAGGAGAACCAGGTGGAGCTGATTACCCATCGCCCCACCTCTCTGCAAGCGATAGAAGCCAAGCTGAACATGGACCTGAAGGGCATCTCTCTGCGCTGCGTGCCCGACCTGCCCTTCCACCGGCTCGGGGACTACACGGAGGAGTACGACCTGTTCATCAACGCCTCCTTCATGAGCTTCGTCCCCTCCAGGGCGAAGAAGAGCGTCCTCTTCGTCTACTTCCCCTTCCCGGTGGACAAGTCGCCCTGGGGGCTCTTCAAGCGGCGGGTGGGGCTCTGGTTGCGCCACCAGCTGATCGTCCCCGAGTTTGGCGAGGGGTTCTACGGCCTTCAACAGGTGGGCGGGGGGTGGTACCGCTGGACGGCGGAGAAGGCGCTGGTGCACCTTCCGGTGGTCCGTCGGGGAAGCCCAATGCGGGTGCGGCTGATGGTCGGGAGCTTCCGGCCCAAGGGTCATCCCCCGATCCCGGTCAGGCTCTCGGCAGCCGGCCGGCTCCTGGCCCAGATGGAGCTATCCTCCACCGACGGCAACTACGTCCCCCTGGAGGTCACCCTGCCCCCGGAGGCCACCCGGGGCGACAAGGTCACCCTGGCCCTCGAAACCAACACCTTCAACCCTCGGGGAGGATCGGGCTTCGAGGAGGACTACCGCGATCTGGGCGTGGCCGTGGCGAAGGTGAAGGTGATGGGGCTCCGGCACCAGGTCTACGATGTGATCTTCGAGAGACTCGTCAAGGAGGCAGGTCTCCGGCTGCATGGCATACCGGACAACCTCTCGCTCCGTTACGTCGACAGCTACGGCCTGATCACCCCCATTTCCCAGTACGTCCAGAAGTGGCTGGAGATCTACTGGGGCAAGAAGGGCGAGATCCTCTACCCCCCCGTGGACGTGGACGTCTACGATCCGACTCGGCCCAAGCGGAACGTCATCCTGAACGTCGGCCGCTTCTTCAGCGGAAGCCACAACAAGAAGCACTTGGTGCTGATCGAAGCCTTCAAGCGGCTATGCCGCAAGGGGCTCACCGGGTGGGAGCTTCACCTGGCCGGTGGAGTGGCGCCCGGGAAGGTTCACGCGGAGTACCTGGAGAAGGTCAAGCGCAAAGCCGAAGGGTACCCCATATTCCTCCACACCGATGCCCCCTTCGACGAGTTGAAGCGACTCTACGAAGAGGCCACCATCTACTGGCACGCCAGCGGCCACGGGGAAAACGAGAACAAGAACCCGATACGATTCGAGCATTTCGGCATTACTACAGTGGAGGCCATGGCCGCGGGTTGCGTTCCCGTGGTCATCGCCAAGGCCGGGCAACTGGAGACCGTGGAGCACGGGCAAAGCGGCTTCCTGTGGAACAGCCTTCCGGAACTGGACAGCTACACCCTGCAGGTGATCAACGATCCGATCCTTCACACTTCCCTCCAACAGGGGGCCATCACGCGAGCCCGAGCATTCGACCAGGACAGCTTCAAGCGCAGGCTGCTCGAACTGATCTCTAGGATGTGAAAATGCCCACGATGACAGCTACCGAGGCCAGGGAATTCATCTCAGGCTTCGATCACTGCTCCTACCAGCAGGCCTACGACTACCTGAACGTCGCTCTAGACCGGCTTCTGGTCACCCTGGACCTGATGCCCCAACTCCCCAAGGGCGCCAGGGTGTTGGAGCTGGGGTCGATGCCCTACTTCATGACATCTCTGCTGATGCACCAGTTTCCCGACTACCAGCTGGAACTGGCGAACGAGCCCGACCGACTCAAGGTAGGTGGGAGCCACATCAGGCTGGTGAACCGCAGACTCGGCATCGACCGCGGCTTCACCTACCAGGCCTTCAACATCGAGACCGACCGCTTCCCCTACGAGGACGGAAGCCTGGACATGGTGATCTACTGCGAGATGATCGAGCACCTGATGCACGATCCCACCCACTCGCTGTACGAGATCCACAGGATCCTGAAGCCGGGGGGGTACCTGATCCTCAGCACCCCCAACCCGTTCCGATACACCAACTATCTCAGGTTTCTAAGAGGGCAGAACATCTACCCGCCCTTCTCCGGTTGGGGACCCTATGCCCGGCACAATCGCGAGTTCAGCATTCGAGAGCTGAGACTGCTCCTCAAGCAGTGCAATTACGACGTCGAGACGATGGTCACGGCCTACGATCCATCCTATGATCACCCGAAGAGGCTGGATGGACTGGCCCGCTGGTTGTTCCGGCGAGGGTTTCTGCGAGAGCAGATGGACGTCATCCACCTTCGGGCCAGGGCCGTGAACCAGGCGGTCTACCGCTACCCCCCGGAGCTGTACCTGGACGTCCACGTTTACCAGCGGATCATCAACGACAACATCGAGATGGGCGTCAACGACGAGGCGCAGTTGGGGGACGGCTTCTACAAACTGGAGAACTGGCCCCCCTACATACGCTGGACCGGCCGCACCGCCCAGGCCAAACTGCTGTCCCGCGGCCAGTCCGCCTTCGGCATCCGTTTCTACTCGGGCCCCAAGGAACTGCGCAGGGAGGTGTCCGGTACCGTGACCCTCGGCGACACCGATCACCGGTTCAGCGTGCCGCCCGGGGAGTGGGCCGAGCTGCAATTCCCCGCTCCGACCGCCGGTAACGGCCAGCTTCAGGTGGTGCTGAAGCTGGACAAGGCATGGGTACCGCGGGAAGTCAACGGGGGGGCGGACACTCGGGACCTGGGCGTGGCGGTCCAGCGCCTCTGGCTGGAGTAGCTATCCTTGGTTACCACCGAAACGACTACCAACGCCCTCGCAGGCCAACAGAAGATACCGGGCACCACGGGACGCTCGGACCGCTTCCTGGCCGGGCTGTTACTGGTGTTCTTCCTCGCCCTCTACCTGCTCACAGGGGGCGGCCACGGCTATAGCCCCGATGGAGAGTTCGCCTACCGCATCGGCCGCAGTCTGACCCTGGATCCCAAGCACGAGTACTTGAAGTCCATGGGAAAAGGGCTTTCCCAGTGGGGTATCATGGTGCCCCTGCTGTCGCAACCGATACAGTTGCTGGGCGACCCCCTGCTGAGGATCGTGCCCCAGAAAGACCACGCTACCGTCGATGGCCGGGACTACATCCTGGGGATCTTTCAAGAGAAAGGGCTGCCCGAGGATGCTCCGACGGTGGGCCCTCTGGGTCCAGGGGTAGCGGATAGCTACGTCCGCACCAACCTCAAAGTCGGACCTGCCACCTCCATCTCCATGATCTCGTTCCTGGCCCTGTCCGAGGACATTCCCCAGAACACCACCGTTGCGGAACTTACCCTCACAGATGCATCCGGCAAGAAGATGGTCTTTCCAATTCGCGCGGGGGTGGAAACCGCCGAATGGAACAGGGGGAAGTCGGACAAAGAGGTGCAGCATGGACCGGCGCGAGTGGCCTCCATTTGGGCCGGCAATACCAGCGGACGCAACTACTTCGCGGAGTCTCCCCTCGGCAGCACCATGCAGCTGACAGGTTTCACTGTTCGCTACCTCCTACCGGAAGGACATCTGTACATCCGCGCCCTGGGGCTCCTGAACCAGGAGACGGGCAGCTTCGAGCAGATTCCGGACGATCATCGCTTCTGGTCTGTGAGAGAGAACGATGAATTCTTCTCCCGCATGTTCTTCTCTTCATACAACGCCTTCATCACGGCCATCGGGTGCGTCCTGCTGTTCGCCCTGGTCCGCATGTTCGGCTACAGCCAGCTGGTCTCCTTAGCCGCCACCCTCATCTACGGTCTGGCGACCCTGGCCTGGCCCTACGCCAAGTTCGACTTCTCCGAGCCGACTCTGGTGATGTTCGTCCTGCTCACCCTCTACCTGATACTGCGTTGGGGGGAGGACCGTCGCAGTCGCTGGCTGCTGCTGGCCGGCATCACCGCCCTTGCATCGGTGGCAACCAAGTACTTCTCAGGGGTGCTGGTGCCTTTCATGCTGCTGGAGGTGATCCTGCTCCACTGGGAGAAGCACCCCTCCTTGAAGGAACTGCCACAGGCTGTGAAACCGGTCGCGCTGTTCTGCGCGCCCTTTGCGGTGGTAGCTGCTCCGGCCGTCTGGTATCTGAGCCATCGCTACGGCTACTACCCATCGATACTGGATGCCTGGGCAGGGGTGCAACGGGGATGGTTGCCCCTGCCGATGGACATCGGGCTGCGGGGGCTGCTCTTCAGCCCGGGGCGGAGCTTCTTTCTCTACTCGCCGCCCACGGTGCTGGCGATCCTGTCCGTCGTGCCTTTCGTGCGGCGGCACGGTCTCCGGACCATCGGGATCCTTGCCATCATCCTCATCTACTTCCTGATATACAGCAAGAAACCCGCCTGGCACGGGGGAGCCGGATGGGGCGCAAGGTATCAGGTCCTGATCATCCCGCTGGTGATCCTGCTAGTGACGCCGCTGATCCAGAAGGCCATCCACGAGAGGCATCGATGGGCACGGTACGCCCTGGTGATCACCTTCATCCTCGGGGTGTCTTTCCAACTGCTTGGCGTCTCCATATACTTCGAGAACTACCTGGGGATGTTCCGCTATCAGATCGTCACACAGATGCCGGATCAGGGGGCAAAGTACGGCGGCGCCGACTACTACCCCTACTCCGCGGGACTGGACGACGGCAACTCCATCACGGCCACCATCCTGGCCTGGCCCTTCAGCCCGATCCTGGCCCATTCATGGCTCCTGACCGGCAATCTCATGTCTATTGGTCCCTCCTTCCTGCAGCCCTACAAGGAGAGATTACTCAATACACCCCCATGGAAGATGTTCTGGGGCATAGACGTCCTGCCCGACCACCCCGAGTACGGCCTGGCAGGGTTCGACTTCTGGTCCATGCAGCTCAGGACTAACTTCCCATCCAGCCCGGTTTTCCTGGCCATCGTTGCCCTGGCGGTCGCGCTCCTGGAGATCGCGATCGTAACCAGTGGCGCCAGACTGGCCTCGCTGCTGTTCGTCAAGTCGCCCTATCGCCGTGGAGCAGTAAGGGCCTGGGCCATTCTCTCTGTCCTGGCCCTGCTGTTGTTCGATGGCATCCACCTACTTATCTAGGCTGCTCGCGGCCCAGCGTGCTATCTCCTCCGTTGCCTTCCGATCCAGTCGGCAGAAGGATGCGGGCGCCTGTCTACTGTTGGTCATGCTGGCGATTGCTTTCCCCTGGCAGCTATCGCTGCTGGGCTACCTGCCCAGCTCCATCGATTTCGCCCTCCAGTACTATCCGAACCTGGCCTTCCTGGGACGTAGCCTGAAGACGGGCGAGTTGCCTCTCTGGAACCCCCACGTGTTCGCCGGCACCCCCTACCTGGCGGATCCCCAGTCGGGGGTGCTTTACTTCCCCAACTGGCCCTTCCTGCTGCTGCTGAACACCGCCGACGCGGCTCGAGCCATCGTC
>JAJZQR010000247.1 GCA_021806765.1 Chloroflexota bacterium
CGTGACGTCGGCACTGTCCCTGGCGCTGCTGGCGACAGGTCTCGCCCTTCAACCATCCCTCGGGCTGGCGCTGCTGGGAGTTGTGCTGCCCTTCTACCTGCACCCCAAGCAGTTGGGCTCCATGGATTTCTCCCTCCCCGAGCTGATCCTGCTGAGCACCCTTCTCGGGGCTGCCCTTCACGCGGCAATCCGGGGTCTGAGAGGGGCTCGGGTCGCCGCGTTCAGACTGGCTACCCCGCTGGATGGCCCTGTCGCCCTCTTCCTGGGGGCGGCGCTCCTCTCCCTGCTGGCCAGTGAGGTAATGCGGGTGAGCCTCCGGGACCTGCGCACCCTGGTGCTGGAACCGGTGGCAGCCTACTACCTGGCCGTCTGGTTCCTTCGGTCCCAAAGAGAGCTGGTACGAGTGGTTGCGGCGCTGCTGCTGGGGGGGGCGATAGTCGCCCTGTTCGGCCTGTACCAGTACTTCTTCACCGACCAGGTAACCGCCGTCGAGGGAGTGCGCCGGATCCAGGCCAGCTACTCCTCCCCCAACAATCTGGGGCTCTACCTGGGCCGGCTCCTTCCCGTGGCTCTGGCAATGGCACTCTTCCTGCCCGCCGCCGCTTTCCGATCGGCGCGGATCGCCTCGGGCATCCTGTCGGCGATCCTGGCCGCGGCGCTGCTGTTCACCTTCTCCATAGGCTCCTGGCTGGCTACGGCCCTGGCCATCCTGGTGGTGGTGTTGCTGTGGAGGACGAGGGCCGGGGTGGTGATGGCCGGAGGCTACCTGGCCGCCCTGGCTGCGGCCGTGCCCCTCTCGAGCACCGAGAGGGTCTCCTCCCACTTCAGCCTCACACGGGGTACCAGCTTCATCCGTATCCACCTGTGGGAGTCTTCCCTGCAGATGATCCGCGACCACCCCCTGCTGGGGGTCGGCATGGACAACTTTCTGTACCACTACCGCAGCGAGTACCTGCAGCCCGAGGCGGCTGCGGAACCGAACCTGTCCCACCCTCACCATCTGGTCTTGAACTTCTGGCTGCAGATGGGGATCCTCGGGGTAGCCGCCGCGGCGTGGGTGGCCGTGGCCCTGGGGCAACTGTGGCGCCGCCGCTGGAGGGTCTCCGGCGACCCACTGGAGCGAGCCCTCCTGGCCGGGATCGCCGGAAGCCTGGTGGATTTTGTGGTCCACGGGATGGTGGACAACTCCTACTTCCTGGTGGACCTCTCCTTCCACTTCTGGCTCTGCGCCGCCATAATCGTGGTGCTGGATGCTGCGCTTTCTCCGCGGGGCCGAATCGAGTAAACTATGCCGGGCTTCTGGCACGGTGACTGCGGCCCTTCAGCTTCGTAGATGCCCGCCCCAGGGCCACTCTTGGGCGCGTTCCCACCCCTCGATTATCCGGTCCTGTCGAGGCCGCAGACGGAGGTTCAACTTGCGTATTGTCGTCACCGGCGGCGCTGGTTTCATCGGCTCCCATCTCTGCGCCCGCCTGTTGGAGGAAGGGCACCAGGTCTTCGCCGTCGACAACCTGATCACGGGAAGCAGACGCAACATCGCTCAGCTTCTGGGCCATCCGGCCTTCTCCTTCCTGGAGCACGACGTCGTGCAGCCCCTGGATCTACCCGCCGAGGCCGTCTTCCATCTGGCAAGCCCGGCCAGCCCCAAGGGCTACATGGAGCACCCGGTGGAGACAGCCCTGGTAAACTCCCAGGGCACCTACCAGCTGCTGGAGATGGCGAGAAGAAACGGCGCCCGCTTCTTGATGGCATCGACCTCCGAAGCCTACGGTGACCCCCAGGAGCACCCCCAGGTGGAGGGCTACTGGGGCCACGTGAACCCGGTCGGCCCTCGGGCCTGCTACGACGAGAGCAAGCGCTTCGCCGAGGCGCTCACCATGACCTACGTCCGCGCGCAGAACGTGAACGCCAGGATCATCCGCATCTTCAACACCTACGGCCCTCATTCCGATCCGGACGACGGCCGCATCGTGCCCAACTTCATAACCCAGGCCCTCGCAGGGGAGCCGATCACGGTGTACGGCGACGGGTCCCAGACCCGAAGCCTCTGCTACGTGGCGGATCTGGTGGAGGGCATACTGGCGGTGATGTTCACCGATGGGCTGCAGGGCGAGGTGATCAACCTGGGAAACCCCGAAGAGCATACGGTTCTGGAATACGCCCACCTGATCCGTCAACTGTGTCGCTCCGACTCGGCCATAGAGTTTCGCCCGCTGCCCCAGGACGATCCCACCAAGCGATGTCCGGACATCAGCAAGGCCCGGTCAAGGCTCGGTTGGGAACCCCGGGTGGGGCTGGAAGAGGGACTCCGGCGCACCATCGAATGGTTTCAAGCCACCGTGAAAGAGAAGGCGGGATGAGCCACTCCCAGGGCTTCCTCGGGGCGCTCCTTCCCGCCCCGGTTCGGTTGCCCCGCATGTCTGCACCCCTCTGGCTGGCAGCCATCGCCCTGACGGCCGTGGCCGCGCTGGTGCCCGGCATCTGGTCCCTGGCCGGCCTCGCTGCCCTGATCGCCGGCCTGCTGATACTGTTCAAGCCGGAGGTAGCCATCTACCTCCTGGCCTTCTCCGTACCCCTGGGGTCGTTGGCGGTAGGGGACAGGGAGAGCAGCAGCTTCGCCGTCGGCCCTACCGAGGCAATAGCCGGACTGCTGGCGGTGGGGTGGATCGCTCGGTCTTTGGCCCGCAAGCGCCTCGTTGTCCCCTTTACCCCCCTCTCCATTCCCCTGCTGGGGATGGTGATCATCGTGGCCCTATCGGGCTTCCAGGCCACCAACCTGGCCCTCACCCTGAAGGAGACCCTCAAGTGGCTGGAGCTGGTTCTGGTGTATCTCTTCATCGTGGCGGAGATGGGTACAACTCGCCAGGCCCTGACCCTGCTCCTGCTGCTACTGGCCGGTGCCGCTACCGAGGCTCTGGTGGGGACAGTCCAGTTCGTGTTGGGGATAGGTCCGGAGTTCTTCGCCATAGGCCGCTTCATGCGGGCCTACGGCACCTTCGACCAGCCCAATCCCTACGCCGGGTACCTGGGGATGTTGATCCCCCTGGCGGTGGGTCTGCTCCTCTCGCGCCCCTCGCCCAGGGTCCGCAACTACACCCTGGCCACCGGGCTGCTGGCCGTGGCGGCCGTCGGAATGAGCCTGTCTCGAGGCGCGTGGGTGGGGATCGCCCTCGGGCTCTTCCTGATGATGCTGTTCTGGAGCCGCCGATCCAGGGTCCTGTTCTCCATCGGCCTGATCGCCGCGATCCCGTTGGGGACCATGGCCTTCATGAACGTCCTACCCTCCGAGGTCTCCAGCCGGCTCGCCACCGCCCTGGACTACTTCCGGTTCATCGACGTGACCAAGGAAGAGGTCACGACCCAGAACTGGGCGGTGATAGAGAGAGTGGCCCACTGGCAAGCGGCTATAGACATGATCCGCGCCCACCCTCTTTTCGGCGTCGGGGCTGGGAACTACCCCGCGGTGTACGAATGGTATGCCGTGCAGGGATGGCCCGAGGCTCTCGGTCACGCCCACAACTTCTATCTGAACATGGCAGCGGAAACGGGAATACCTGGCCTCCTGGTCTATCTCTCCTTCGTTCTCACGGCGCTGGTTTCCGCTATGGTGTGGCTTACGCGCTCGGGGAAGCTTCCGGACCTAACCCCCCAACCCCCTTCCCCACGGGGGAATGGGGAGAGTGCCCCCCTCCCCGTGTCGGGGAGGCGTGGACATGCCCTCTGGCATGTCCACGGGGGGAGAGGTCACCATTCTCCCCTCTTCTGGCGAGGGATCCTGCTGGGCGTCCTCGGCTCGCTGGTCGCATCTTCGGTGCATAACATGTTCGACAACCTGTTCGTCCACAGCATGAGCGTGCAGTTGGGGATGATCCTCGGGCTTGCCCAGCTATCGGCGAACGCCCTGTTTAGCAAGACCTCACGACCAGCACCGACATCCTCTTTCGGAGTCAACAGCCTTCATGAGCAATGAACAGGTGGTAGTGCACAACGGCGTCCCCCACAATGGAGATACAGCCCCCGTCTCCCTGGAGAAACGGTTTCTCAACGTTCGCACGCTGGTTTCCTTCGGCGTCGCCTTCGCCATACTCTACTTCGTTTTCCGGCAGATGAACCTGAACGTCCGGGACATCGCCAGCCACATCGCCACGGCGAACCCGGGTCTCTACCTGGTGGCTCTGCTGGTGTACTACTCCACCTTCATCGTGCGAAGTCTGAGGTGGAAGACACTACTGCAGAACGTGGGGTTCGGCGACGGTTCCGGCCACCGCCTGCCCTCCCTCTGGGGTTTGGGAGAGATCATCTTCCTGTCCTGGTTTGCCAACTGCATCATGCCGGCGAAACTGGGCGACGCCTACCGGGCCTACCTCCTGAAGCGAAGCGCCGACGTCTCCTTCTCCAAGACCTTCGGCACCATCCTGGCGGAGCGGATCGTGGATCTGCTTCTCACCTTCGTGTTGCTGGCCCTGACGGGATTGGTTGCCTTCCACGGCACCCTCCCCTCGACCATCCTGGTCGGGATGCAGGCATCCCTGGGATTGGTAGCCGCGGTCATCGTCGGTCTGCTGGCCATGCGTAACCTGGGCCCTCTCATCCGCAGGGTGCTCCCCACCCGGTTCCACCAGTACTACGGTCTCTTCGAGGAGGGTACCCTCCGCTCCTTCCGGCAACTTCCCCTGGTTCTGGGCTACTCGGTGCTGGCATGGGTGATCGAAGCCGGACGGCTCTACTTCGTGGTCCTGTCCCTCGGCCTGGTCGGGATCAGCTTGCCGGTGGTCCTCTTCACCGCCATCGCGGGCTCTCTCCTCACCAGTCTTCCGGGGACTCCCGCTGGCCTTGGCTTCGTCGAGTCGGTTATCATAGGCATACTGCTGATCTCCAGTAACCTCGGTCTGGTGACGGGCGTCAACGAGAGCCTCGCCACCTCGGTGGCGATCCTGGATCGGACCATCAGCTACTGGAGCATCGTGGTTTTCGGGCTGATCACTTACATGCTGTCGAAGAAGTAAGTAATGCGGGTAGCCATTGACTACACGGCGGCTGTGTACCAGTCCGCCGGCATCGGTCGCTTCGTGCGCAGCCTGGTGCACGCCCTGGCGCAGATCGATCCCCATACGGAGTATCTTCTGGTATTCGCGGATCCTCCTCAGGGGATCCAGCCGCCCATGCCTGATGCTCCCAACTTCAAGCCCCGCCGAATCCCCCTGTCTGAGCGGGCCCTTACCGCCCTCTGGCACCGGATGAGCATCCCCATTCCTGTGGATCTGGTTACCGGTTCGGTGGACGTGTTCCACTCTCCCGACTTCGTACTTCCGCCGGTCCGGCGACCGGCCAAGGTACTCACCGTCCACGACCTGGCTTTCCTCCTTCGACCGGAGTGCGCCGAGGAGAAGCTGAGGGATTACCTGGAAAAGACCGTCCCGCGGTCCGTGGCCCGGGCCGACTTCATCCTGGCAGACTCCTTGAACACCCAGGACGACCTGATCTGCCTCCTGGGGGTACCCCCCTCGAAAGTGGAGGTGGTGCCGGGCGGGGTCGATGCCGCCTTCGCCCCGGTTCGCGATGCCGAACTGTTGGATCAGGTACGGCAGAGGATCAGCGGAGGGTCGCCCTTCATCCTCAGCGTAGGGATGATCGAACCTCGCAAGAACCTGGTGCGGCTGATCGAGGCCTTCGAAATGCTCAAGGCCCGCTATCAGGTCCCCCACAAGCTGGTGCTGGCCGGCAAGAGAGGATGGCTCTCCGGCGGGATCTACGCACGGGCCGAGACCTCCGCGGTGACTTCCGACATCCTGTTTCCCGGCTTCGTGGCCGAGGGCGACCTGCCGGCCCTGTACAGCGCTGCCGAACTGTTCGCCTATCCCTCTCTCTACGAGGGGTTCGGGCTACCGCCCCTGGAGGCCATGGCCTGCGGCACTCCGGTGGTCGCCTCTTCCAGTGCCTCCCTGCCGGAAGTGGTAGGTGGTGCCGCCCTGATGGTGGATCCGGAGAGCACCGAGGAGCTGGCGGAAGCCATGGCCAAGGCCCTCGGAGATGCCGAGCTGAGACAGCGTATGGTGGAGAAGGGGCTCGAGCAATCCAGGCAATTCACGTGGCGGGCCTCAGCGGAGAAGATGCTGGCCGTCTACAAGAGGATGAGCGCCAGACGATGACGCGCATCGCGATTAACGCCTACTTCCTGCAACAACCGGCCACCGGTAGCGGCGAGCACCTCTACTACCTGCTGGAGGGGCTGGACGCCGTCGACGAGGCTAACCAGTACCTGGTGCTTTACCCTCGGCTGAGCAACACCCAAATCGTCCGGACCCCTCACCTGGGGTCCCACTTCCAGATCAAGGAGGTGCGCGACAGCTCCGAGCGGTTGGGGATTCGGTTCGGGAAGCTGTGGTGGGAGCAGGTGGGGCTGCGTCGGGCTTGCGCCGGGGAGGGTGTGGATCTGCTCCACTCGCCCTACTTTGCCTCGCCCCTCGTCCCCAACGTCCCTACCGTGGTCACCGTCCACGACGTGATCCCCCTGATCCTGCCCCGCTACGGCCGCTCGCCCCACGCTCGGGCTTACGTCAAGCTGGTCTCGGCTGCGGTGCGGCGAGCGCGAGCGATCATCACGGTGTCCGAGGCCTCCAAGAGGGACATAGTGCGGGCGCTGGGCATCCCCGACGAACGGATCCACGTGGTGTACAACGCCGTAGACAGCAACCTCCGGCAGATCTGCGACGAGGCAGCCCTGGAAGGGGTGCGCGACGCCCACGGGATCGGAGGGGACTATCTACTCTACTTCGGCGGCTTCGACGAAAGAAAGAACGTGGAGAGGATCGTGAGGGCCTATCAGGCGGCCCGATCACGATTCCTCCGCCCCTGTCAGCTGGTGCTGGCCGGCTCCCTGAACCTGGTGGGGGAGCACCCCCTCTACCCAGACCCCAGGCCTCTGATCCATAAGCTGGATCTGGAAGGACAGGTGATCGTCACCGGCAGGATATCCGAGGAAGAGAAGCCCCTCCTGTACAGCGCCGCGACGGCTTTCGTCTTCCCCTCCCTTTACGAGGGCTTCGGGATACCGGTGCTGGAGGCCATGGCCTGCGGAGCACCGGTGATCACCTCCAACGTCTCCTCCCTGCCGGAGGTGGCCGGCGATGCCGCACTGATGGCGGACCCGACCAGCATCGAGGCCCTGGCCGAGGCGATGGTCCGGCTGGTGAACGAAGAGCCTCTGAGGGAGGAGCTGAGACGCAGAGGGTTCCAGAGGGTGGTGGGCCGGTTCAACTGGGAGGCATCCGCCCTCAAGACCCTCGAGGTCTACCGGCAGGTCCTCTCGTGAGGGTGCTCATGCTCTCCAAGGCCTGCGTCGTCGGGGCCTACCAGCGGAAGCTGGAGGAGCTGGCGGCGCTGGAGGGCGTGGAGCTGCTGGTCGTGGTGCCGTCCTACTGGCAGGAGGAGGCCAGGCGGATAGTGCTGGAGCCGCTCCACACGCGGGGATACCGGCTGGAGGTGGAGCCGATCCGGTTCAATGGCCGTTTTCACCTCTTCCACTTCCCGGGTCTGGCCCGCCACTTTCGGAGCTTCCGTCCCGAGATCGTGCACGTGGACGAGGAGCCCTACAACCTGGCCGCCGTGCATGCTCTCTGGCTGGCCCGTCGCTTCGGTGCGCGCAGCCTCTTCTTCACCTGGCAGAACCTCTACCGCCACTATCCACTACCCTTCGGTTGGATGGAGCAGTACAGCTTCCGAGCGGTGGAGTGCGCGATAGCCGGCAACGCCGAGGCCGTGGAGGTGCTGCGGCGGAAGGGCTTCCAGAAGCCGGTGGAGGTGATCCCCCAGTTCGGCGTGGACCCTGACATCTTTAGCCCTCAGCACTCGGCCATCAGCACTCAGTCCTCAGCCCTCAGCAGCCCCAGCCCTCACCACCTGGCGGCTGAGTCTCAGTCCTCAGCCCTCAGTCCTCAGTCCTCGTTCCGCATCGGCTACGTCGGC
>JAJZQR010000248.1 GCA_021806765.1 Chloroflexota bacterium
CATGTTCTACTAGGAGGATTGCCCGGCTCATCTCACCCTCACCCCGTGACGCGACCTGGCGCAGCGTCTCGCCTCTCCCAGAGGAAGAGGGAGAGGGAAAGCACTCAGCACTCAGCACCCAGAACCCAGAACCCAGAACTCAGAACCCAGCGCCCCCTCGGGCTCCCATCCCGAGGTAGGCTCGGCACACCTCGGGGTTGCCGGCCAGGTCGGCGGCCGGCGCGTGGAAGGTGAGGAGACCAGCCTCCAGGACGTAGCCGCGATCCGCCACCTGCAGCGCCTTTCGAGCGTTCTGCTCCACCAGCAGGATGGTCACCCCCTGCCGCTTCAACTCCCCGATAGTACGATAGATGTCGGCCACCACCTTGGGAGCCAGTCCCATGCTGGGCTCGTCCATTAGCATGATTCGGGGTCGCGCCATCAGGGCCCGGCCGATGGCCAGCATCTGCTGCTCGCCACCGCTCAGGGTGCCCGCCGCCTGGCCGGCCCGCTCCCCCAGGATGGGGAAGAGGTCCTTCACCCGTTTCACGTCCGAGACCACCTCTCGATCTCGCCGCGTGTAGGCACCCACCAGGAGGTTCTGCTCCACCGAGAGCCCGGGGAACACCCGCCGCCCCTCGGGAACCAGGGCTATCCCCAACTTCGCCCGCTCGTGGGCCGGCAGTCGGGTCACGTCCTTGCCCTCCAGCAGGATCCTCCCACCGGCGGGCGCGACCTGCCCAGCCATCGCCCTCAGGGTAGAGGTCTTTCCCGCGCCGTTGGCGCCGATGATGGCCACCAGTTCCCCACCGTCCACGGCCAGGGATATCCCGTGGACCACCTCCACCCGGTCGTAGCGGACGATCAACTGGTCAACCTGCAGCAAGTCGGTCATTCGTCGTCCTCGCGCCCCAGGTAGGCCTCGATCACTTTGGGATCGGCGCCGACCTTGCCGGGATCGCCCTCGGCGATCTTGGCCCCGTGGTCCAGCACCACCACGTGGTCGCTGTGTCCCATGACCAGCCCCATGTTGTGCTCGATCAGCAGAACAGTGACACCCCGACGGCGGAGGTCGTCGATCAGCCTGAGCAACTCCTCGATCTCCGCCTGCACCAAACCCGCCGTCGGCTCGTCCAGCAGCAGCAGCCGCGGCTCCAGCGCCACGGCTCGGGCCAGCTCCAGACGCCGCTGCATCCCGTAGGGTAGCTCCCGGGCTATCTCCTCGGACTGCTTCTCCAGTCCCGCGAAGGCCAGCAGCCTCTCGGCCTCCTTCAGGAGGACCGGGTCCTGGCTGCGGCGAAAACCGCCGAAGAAGCCCCGGTTCATCCGAGCACCCAGGGCCGCGATCACGTTCTCTCGGGCCGTAAGGGTTCCGAACAGCCGCAGGTTCTGGAAGGTCCTGGCCAGACCGGCTCGGGCCAACTGGTGGGCTCCCCATCCGGTCACGTCGCGGCCCTCGAAGATCACCTGCCCGCCGGTGGGCCGGATGATCCCGGTAACCACGTTGAAGAGGGTGGTCTTGCCCGCCCCGTTGGGGCCGATCAGGGAGGTGATGGAGCCCGCGGCCACTCCGAAGCTCACGTCGGAGAGGGCGCTCACCCCGCCGAAGCGACGGGTAAGGCCGTGGATCTCCAGCAGAGCGGTTTGAACGTCAGCCATGCTTCATCCGCCACTTGAGGGATCGAGTCTTCAACCGCCTGCCGATCCAGGAGCGCTCGCCCAGCAGCCCACCCGGCTGGAACACCATTACAGCCACGATCAGCGCGCCGTAGACGGACATTCGGTAGTCTGCCAGGGGCCGGAACAGTTCAGGGGCGATCGCCAGCAGGAGGGCCCCAAACAGTGCCCCTCGGACGGTCCCCATGCCCCCGACCACGATCATCGCCAGCACGGTGATGCTCTCGTTGAAACCGAAGTTGTAGGCGATGATGAAGCCCAGGTGGTGAGCCAGCAGCGCTCCCGCGAGACCGGCGTACCCCGCCCCGATGGCGAAGGCCAGCACTTTGAGCCGTGTGACGTCCAGCCCCATGGCCCGGGCGGCCAGTTCGTCGTCCCTGAGCGCCCGCCAGCCGAGCCCTATCCAGGAGCGATCCAGCCAGAGGCTGAAGGCCACCCCGAGGACGGCCAGGATCGCCACCATCAGAAAGAAGGTATCGGTACCGAAGCTGTAGCTGCCGATGGAGGGGTACGGGATGCCACCAATCCCCAAGGATCCGCCGGTGAAGGGCAGGTACAGGGCCAGGCTCTGTGTCACCAATCCCAGCCCCAGGGTGACGATGGCCAGGAAATCCTCCTTCAATCGCAGGCTGGGCAATCCCAGCAGCACCCCCAGCCCAGCGGCCACCACCACCGACAGGGGCATGGTGGCGAACCATGGCCAGCCCAGCTTCGTCGTCAAGATGGCCGTGGTGTAGGCCCCAAAGGCATAGAAGGCGGCATGACCCAGACTCACCTGCCCAGCGTATCCGGTGATGATGTTGAGACCGAGGGCCATCAGAACCCAGATGCCCACTACTATCCCAACCGTAAGCGCGTAGCTGTCCAGCCCAAGCAAGGGGGATTACCTCGATCTATGTGTCTCGACCCCGGCCCCGGGGACCGGGCCAACCGATGCAAGCCGCGTGTAGTAACGACTTCAGTCGTTCGTGACCACGAGGAACCAACGACTGAAGTCGTTACTACGATAGGCTACTCACACCTTGTCCACCGACCGGCCGAACAGCCCCTGAGGCCGGAAGAGCAGGATGGCGATCAGCAGCACGAAGGCGATGGCGTCCCGCCCCAGGGGCAGGTTGAAGTATCCCGTGACCAGGGTTTCCACCAACCCCAGCGCCACCGCGGCCACTACGGCACCGGGGACACTGCCTAGGCCGCCCAGCACTACGATGGCAAATGCCTTCATGCCGGGGATGGCACCCATCCCCGGATCCACGGCGTTGAAGTACATGCCCACCAGGATCCCCGCCAGGCCCGCGAGGGCGCTCCCCACGAAGAAGCTGAGGGCCACTACCCGGTTCACGTCGATCCCCATGGAGGCGGCAGTCTGTCTGTCCTGGGCCACCGCCTGGAGGCCAAGCCCCACCCTGGTTCCACGAATCAGGTAAACCAGCAGGGCCAGTCCCAGCAGGCTCGCCGCGAAAACCAACCCCTGCTTGAAGGTTAACTGCAGTGCGCCGACGGTCACGCTGCCGGGAAAGTCGGTGGGAAACGGTCTGGTATAGGGGCCGGCTATCCGCCGCAGCATGTCCTCCAGGAAGATGTACACCCCGACGCCCGCAATGAGGGGCGCAATGGGCGATTCCCCCCGCAGCCGCCGGTAGACCAGTCTCTCGATCAACACGCCCAGAAGGCCCGCCAGCACCAGCGCCAACGCCAGCGCAGGCCAGAAGGGGAGGCCGGTGGCCACCACCAGGAAGAGGGCCGCGTAGGCCGCCACCATGTAGACCCCACCGTGGGCGAAGTGGAGGATCCGCAGCACGCCGTACACCAGGGCGAGCCCGGTCGCTATCAGGGCGTAGACGATGCCTATTGTGAGACCATTCGCGAGTTGTTGAAGCATCCTTGATGACCTAACCCCCCGTCCCCCTTCCCTACGAGGGAAGGGGGTCTCCCCTCCCCGAAACGGGGAGGGGCCGGGGGAGAGGTTACTCTCTTACTTGGCCGGGTCGTACTTGTCCACGTACTGGAACTCGCCGTTCTGCACCTTCACCAGGAAGATGGTCTTCACCACCTCGCGATTCTGGTCGAAGCTCACGTTCCCGGCGACACCTTCGACCTTGCTCGCAGGCAGCGCGGCCTTGATCTGGTCAGGGGTCGTCCCGCCTCGCTTGATGGCGTCGGCCAGGACCTCGACGGAGTCGTAGGCCGATGCGGCCAGGAAGTCCGGGGTGCCTCCGCCATACTTGGCCTTGTAGTTCTTGATGAAGTCCTGCACCTTCTGGCGAGGGTCCTGCCGCGAGAAATCGGTGGTCAGGATGACGCCCTCGGCGTCCTTGCCCGCCAGCTTCGGGAACTCAGGCGAGTCCACGCCGTCGGTGGACAGGATCGGCTTGGTGAAGCCCATCTGCCTGGCCTGCTGGACTATCAAGGATGCCTCGGCGTAGTACCCCACCACGTAGAGCGCATCGGGGTTGGAATCCTTCACCGCCGTGATAAGGGGGGCGAAGTCCTTCTGGCCGATGGAGTAAGTTCGCGCCACAGGCACCGTGCCGCCATCATTCTTCATCGTGGTGGTGAAGCCCTCGGCGATACTGGTGCCGTAGTCGTTGTCCACGTTCAGCATGGCGATGTTCTTGTAGTTCAGCTTCTTTGTGGCGTAGTCCGCCATCGCCTGGCCCTGAACCTGGCCCACGTAGATGATCCGGAAGATCTCGTCGCCTGCCTTGGTGATCTCGGGATGCACCGCATAGGCGACCATCATGGGGACCTTGGCTCGCTGGAAGATCGGAGCCGCCGCCCGAGAGGGCGTGCTGTAGGAGCCGTCCACCACGGCCGCCACCTTGTCCTGCTCGATCAGCTTCTGGGCGACGCTGGATGCCTGCTCCGACTTGTTCTGGTCGTCGTAGGGCACCAGGGTGAGCTTGACGCCAGGGATAGCGTTGGCCGCGTTCAACTCGTTGATGGCCATCTCAGCACCGTTCTTGGCACTGGTGCCATCAGAAGCCGAGTCGCCGGTCAGCGGCCCGAAGAAACCGATCTTCACCTCTTTGACGCCTGCCGACCCCGCGCTGCCCGCGGAGCCCGACGGTTGCGACTGGCACGCGCTCAGCGCCAGGGCAGCAAACATCCCGAGCAAGGCTAACCCGACCAATGGCCATCGCAGCGATTTCCTCATCGAGGACACCTCCTTTTGATTATTTCCCTCTCCCTTTGGGAGAGGGTCGTAGCTACTTCTCCAGCCCGGGGAGCCGGATGCCCAACTCCCGGGCCGCCTCGATCGCCTCGGGATACCCCGCGTCGGCGTGGCGCACCACCCCCATGCCGGGGTCGGTCTTCAACACCCGAGCCAGCTTCCGCTCCGCCCGATCGCTGCCGTCGGCAACTATCACCAGGCCGGCGTGCAGGCTGAAGCCCATCCCCACGCCGCCGCCGTGGTGCACGCTCACCCAGCTTCCGCCGGCGGAGGTGTTGATCAGGGCGTTCAGGATAGCCCAGTCGGCGATGGCGTCGGAGCCGTCCCGCATCCCCTCGGTCTCCCGGTAGGGAGAGGCCACGGAACCGGCGTCCAGGTGGTCGCGACCGATGACGATGGGCCCCTTCAGTACCCCCTCCCGGACCATCCGGTTGAACTCCAGCCCCGCCCGATCCCGCTCGCCGTAGCCCAGCCAGCAGATCCTGGCCGGCAGCCCCTGGAAGTGGATCTTCTGATGCGCCAACTCCAACCACCGCTTCAGGCTGGCGTTCTCGGGGAAGAGTCGCAGCATGGCCTCATCGGTGCGGTAGATGTCCTCGGGATCGCCCGATAAAGCCGCCCACCGGAAGGGCCCCTTGCCCCGGCAGAAGAGGGGCCGGATGAAGGCTGGAACGAAGCCCGGATAGCTGAAGGCATCCTCGACGCCCGCCTCTTTGCCCCGTTGCCTCAGGTTGTTGCCGTAGTCGAAGACTACCGCCCCCCTATGGACGAACTCCACCATCGCCTTCACGTGCTCGGCCATGGACTTGTAGGCCAGCTCCAGGTAGCGGGGCCGGTCGGCCCGCCGCAACTCCTCGGCCTGCTCGACACTCATCCCCTGGGGCACGTACATGGAGGGATCGTGAGCCGGGGTCTGATCGGTAACAATGTCCGGGACGATCCCCCGCCGGAGCAGCTCGTTGGTGACGTCGGCGGCGTTGGCCAGGACGGCAACGGATAGAGGCCTGCCTGCCTCCTGGGCCTCCCGCGCCTTCGCCAGCGCCTCGTCCAGACTCGCCGACCAGCTATCCAGGTAGCCGGTCTCCAGCCGCCGCTGGATCCGATGCTGGTCCACCTCGGCGATGAGAGCAACGCCCTCGTTCATGGTGATGGCCAGGGGCTGGGCGCCGCCCATCCCGCCGAGACCGGCGGTCAGCACCAGCCTGCCCCGCAGAGTCCCGCCGAAGTGCTGGTCCGCGGCCGCGGCCAGGGTCTCGTAGGTCCCCTGAACTATCCCCTGGCTGCCGATGTAGATCCAGCTACCGGCCGTCATCTGGCCGTACATGGTGAGTCCCATGGCCTCCAGCCGGTCGAACTCCTCCCAGGTAGCCCAGTGGGGGACCAGGAGGGAGTTGGCGATCAGCACCCGGGGGGCGTCCTCGTGGGTGCGGAAGACGGCCACCGGCTTGCCGCTCTGCACCAGCAGGGTCTCGTCGTTCTCCAGCCGCTTGAGTTCGCGGACTATGGCGTCGAAGGCTTCCCAGGACCGGGCGGCTTTCCCCCGCCCGCCGTACACCACCAGATCCTGGGGGCGCTCGCCCACCTCGGGATCCAGGTTGTTCATCAACATGCGGAGAGCAGCCTCCTGCTCCCAGCCCTTGCAGGTCAGTTCGCTGCCGCGGGGAGCCCGAATCACCCGCGGTCCCTTCGTAGTTGTCGCCATGGCTGTCCCTCCTTAGCCAGACACTAAGCGCCAGAAAGCACCCGATGGTCGGCCGGCTGCCTCGCCGTCAACCCGTGGGCGAAGCCCTCCGGCCATAGAGCCTCCATCTCATCCGCCGCTGCCCGCAAGGCGCCCAGGAAGCCGAGGCGGCGCTCCTCCGCAAACCGGAAGGTGGGCGCCACGATGTCCAGGGCTCCCAGGGGGGCGCGGGTCACCCGATGCAGTATCGGTACGGCAATGGCCGAGACGTGGGGGATCAACTCCTCGTCCTGGGCAGCGAAACCGAGGGCAGCCGTCCTCTCCAACTCGGCCCGCAGGACACCCAGGTCGGTGATGGTGCGCTCGGTCCTGGCCTGAAGCCCCTGCCTGGCCGCTATGCCTGTGGCCTCGTCCAGAGAGAAAGCGCTGAGCCATGCCTTGCCCGCGGCACTGGCATGCAGGGCGATCACCCGACCCATCAGCGACTTCACGGCGATGCGGGCATCCCCCTCGGCCTTGGCTATGACGTACAGCTGCTCGCCGTCGCCTGCCGACAGTTGAACCAACTCCCCCACCTCGGCCGCCAGCCGGTTCAGCACGGGCTGGGCACCGGCGGGGAAGCCGAGCCGATCGGTGAGGCGGTTGACCAGGGCCAGCAACTTCAGGGTCAGGTCGTAGCGACCGGTGAGGGAGTTCTTGGCCAGGTAGCCGTCGCCCTCCAGGGTGCTGAGGAGTCGGGAGGTGGAGCCCTTGTTGATCCCCAGCCGGTTGCTGAGATCGCTCACGCTCGCTCCCTCCGGGGAATCCACCAGGATCTCGAAGATCTCCATCACCTGGCTAACGGCGCCGATCATCTTGGTCCTTCCAGGCGGCCCCGCCGACGCGGGCCACTGATGCGGAGGATGTGCAACGGGATTGCACCATGCAACCCAGTTGCGTGACGCCGATTGTAGGAGGAATCGAGGGCGCCGTCAAGATGGGCGCATCGAGCCTGTGGGACTAGCGGTCTCCATCCTTCCGATCCTGGCCTCAAAGACCGAGGCGGCATAGAGCTAGGGCAAGCTGCTCTCCACCACTCTGCCTTCCCGCATCACAAGACGGTACTGGAAGGCGCCCAGGTCGAAGGACCGATTGTGGGAGATGACGAAGATCTGGCTGAAGTTCTCTCCCACCTGCCCGGCCGTGAGCAGTTGGACCAGGGCCTCGGTCCGGGGTCCGTCGAAGGAGCTGAGAGGTTCGTCCAGGAAGAGGAAGCCCGGCGTGGCCCCCAACTCCTGGGGCAGGGTGGCCAGGGCAAAGGAGAGCCGCAGCGCCAGGGAGAACTGGTCCCTGGCCCCTCCCGAGAAGACGCTCTTGGAAACGTAGCGACCGGCGGCGTCGTCCCACACCTGGACCTGATAGTCCTCGCCGATACGCGCCTCGTGGTATCGACCGGCAGTCAAGAGAGGAA
>JAJZQR010000249.1 GCA_021806765.1 Chloroflexota bacterium
GCACTTCAGGTACTTCCGCCTCTCGTCTACGCTCATCTCCTCGTCGGCCAGCATCGTCCCCTCTCGGTAACATTTTCATTTGAGGGAACTGTACAGGCCTCGGTAACATTTTAGATGAGGGAATACGAAGTGTTGCTCACTATCACAAGAACCGGTAAAATCAGGACGATGATTCCGGCGAAAAATCTGCAAGCGTTCTTGGGCAGGCATCCGGAACTAGTGGAGGTGACTGAGCGTGTCGGAAGAATTGGAGTTTGATGTTCGCATGTGGGCTGCTCAGGCACCTATGTTATCTGAGTATGACGAGTATCTTGAAGTCTCAGGTGCCATGGTCTGGCGTGATGAAATTCAGAAAGCGCTGGATGCTGGTGAGTCTCTGAGCCCCGAATATCGGGCAATGTTACGAGAGGCCGATGACAAGTTGATGGCACAACGAGAGAAATTGGTTAGCCGGTTCCCCTATGTCTTCACACCAGACCGTCAGGAAGCGGGACCGCGTTCTTACTGGTGGTGGTTCCTCAATGAAGGCCCGCAGGTTCGGGACAAAGCCGAGCGGGCCGCATAGACTCTTGACAGCATCCACGTTGTAGCGCAGGGTGTAGCCAACAGAACACACGCGCGGCAACTCGTCACATTTCGTGACACCTAGCGCCGCCGATCTTCGGACCATTTCGGTCCAGATCGGCGGCGCTTTCTGTTATTCGGGAGGTTTCCGATGGCAGTTTCAGTCCCCTATTCATCGGGGCGGGGGTTGCGACGAGAGGGCAAAAATGGCAGCACGGGGACGATGGCAAGTTTCAGTCCCCTATTCATCGGGGCGGGGGTTGCGACGCGGTCTCGGAAGTTCCAGGATACGAGGCAATCAGCTGTTTCAGTCCCCTATTCATCGGGGCGGGGGTTGCGACAGCAGGTGAACGCCTTCGGGCGCCAGCTGCTCCAGCGGGTTTCAGTCCCCTATTCATCGGGGCGGGGGTTGCGACATGCTCGACGTCGACGCCAAAAACGACATTCAGCCGGTTTCAGTCCCCTATTCATCGGGGCGGGGGTTGCGACCGACTGGAGCGAGTACGCCGGCAAACTGATCGATCGGGTTTCAGTCCCCTATTCATCGGGGCGGGGGTTGCGACCGGGTGTTCCTCTGCTCGGCTGGCGACCTGTTCCATGGTTTCAGTCCCCTATTCATCGGGGCGGGGGTTGCGACATCGTTAGTCGAGCAAATGGTGGCGTTCGTTCCAAGGTTTCAGTCCCCTATTCATCGGGGCGGGGGTTGCGACATGAGCCGTTTCGGAGAGTGGAAGAGCGGGAAGGACGTTTCAGTCCCCTATTCATCGGGGCGGGGGTTGCGACGCTCCACGACTGGTACGACTATGCGGGGAAGTTCCTGTTTCAGTCCCCTATTCATCGGGGCGGGGGTTGCGACACGCTCCGGTGAAGATGGGGTACGGCTTTCAGCGCTCGTTTCAGTCCCCTATTCATCGGGGCGGGGGTTGCGACCCGTCCTTCGGGCGGCTGTGGGGCGCTCTTTGACCTCCTCGAAGCCGGTTGTGCCGCTCGCAGAGAGCCCTAACGGCCACTTTCCACCAATTACTCGGCCATCATATCATCTTCGCAAACCTCCTGGAAGCCAAAACTGGGGGGAGGTTTGCGAAGCGCGGCCGGCTCGCCGGGCAAAGCTACCGGGCGGGGTGTCCTCCTCGTCCGGTTCGAGGGGCCGGGCTCACGGGACTACGGCTCCCGGAAGATCTCGTGGCCGCCTATTCGCCGCCAGCGGAGGACCAGTTCGCCCCCCTCTGTGACGTAGTCGAAGGTGGCCCGTCCGTCAGGACCCGAAAAGGACCAGGTCATCTCGTAGATACCCGGCGCATTGGTGACGGGCTTCACCCTTAGCGAGGCAGGCCAGTGGGGGATCCCGCGGCCCGAGTGGTCCTTGCAGGCTTCGATCATCTTGCGGACGGCATCCCGAAAGAGGGCCTGCCCCTGGGCGCTGAGCCGCCGGTAGTCGGCCAGGAAGGAGTCGGCCCGGAGGTACCTCATTCCGGCTTGGCCTCGTCCTCGAGGTCGGCCAGGAACTCGTCCGGGTTCTCGTAGCTCTTGAACCGGCCTTCGGCGAAGTCGGCGTCGGCTTCTCGCTCCATCTGTTGCCACCGCTCGGTCCAGAACCAGGCCTGGCCAGCATCCACGGTTACCTGCGGGCGCAGCTCGATCACCCCGTCGCTTCGCCGCACCACCTGGAACAGGGTGTTGTCGGGCAGTCCGTTGCGGACGGACGGGGGCAGCGTCACCGAGCCCCTGTTGCTCATGCGGACGACCATCTGCTGAACCTCCTGTCGCGCGGGATAAACCCATTATACCGCCTGCGCATCGCGGCGTCACGCCGATGCTGCATTGCTGCAATGCAGCAAGGGGCGGGCCAGGGGGTTACAGGGCGCAGTCTGCGGTGTCGGAGACCAGCGATGGAAGCCGGTGTTACCCTCGTGGTTGCGCGTTCGCCTTCCGGGTGCTTCGGTCTACCGACTATCGGCTGGCGGGTTCTCGGTGCTGAGCAGCCCGGCAATGGTACCCATGGGGACGTACAGCTTCAGGTCGTGGCTTTCGAGGGGGATGAAGCCGACGTGCTCGTAGAATGCCCGCGCCGAGGCATCCTTGGCATCCACGACGACCGCGATGGCACCGAGCTGGCTGCTGAGGATCAGGCAGCGGTGCAGGGCGTCGAGGAGCAGCCGCCTGCCCAACTTCCTGCCCTGGTAACGGCGATCCAGCGCCAGCCTCCCGATGAGAATAGCCGGATACTCCTGGTATCGCGGGAGCTTGCGGGTCATGGTCGTGGGGAGGTTGGCAGGATGGATGGAGCAGGAGCTGAGGGTGTAGTAGCCGGCGATGGTATCCGAGCCGTTCTCAACCAGGACGTAGGGGGCGGCCAGTTTGCGCTTCTGGTCCTGTCCGGCGCGATCGTGGAAGTAGCCATCCAGGGCAGGGACGCCGCATGTGAAAGCTGAGCGATCGTGCTGGCCGAGCGGCTCGGATCGAAATCCGCCCGGCACTACCAGCGGACCTCTACGTTCTCACGATGCCATCGAGCCTCCTCGCGCATCTTCTGATCGAAGGCAGGCGGATTCTCGAGGGCCGCGAAGAAAGCCTCCGATTCCCGCACCGTGAGTTCGAGAAGCTGCTGATCCCGAATGGTCTTCTCCGCCATGGCCAGGGCGCTGTCGATGAGGAAATCGGTGACGCTCCTGCCCGCGATGTGAGCTGCCCGCTGGATGGCAGCCTTCTGCTTTCGGGTGGCGCGCGCTACGAGGCGCTCGCTCTTCAGTTCCTCTTCTTCGTTTGCCCTTTTCCTGGCGGATGCGGCGCGAGCCATCGAGTCTTTCCCCTTCCGGTCTTTTGCCTCGTGAAGCCGGTGAGCGGGCGGCAGATCGATGCCGACCCCTCCTTGTTACTGTATGTCACTTTGGCACACACCGTCAAGCCCCGTGCCTTCGTTGTGGTCGCGCCGATGCGCCGGGTGTACAATAACCACCGCCGGCAGAAAGTGTCCCCTTTCCAATCCCTCGTGATCCTGGCCTCGCGGCCGGAGCCGATCCCTGGGTGCCGAAGTCGATGGAGATGAAGGAGGAAACCCGCGGGGTGAATAGGAAGGTTCAGCTGTTCGTCACCTGCATGATCGACGCCCTGGATCCAGAGGTCGGGGAGTGCGTGGTCGATGTGTTGGAGAAGGCGGGGCTGGAGATCGAGGTGCCCGAGGGGCAGACCTGCTGCGGCCAGCCGGCCTTCAACGGGGGCTTCTGGGACGAGGCCCGCGCCATGGCCAGGCACACCATCGAGGTCTTCGGCGATAGCGATACCCCGATAGTGATCCCCTCCGGCTCCTGCGGATACATGGTCGCCCACCACTACCCGGAGCTGTTCGAGGGCGACCCCGTCTGGTACCCCCGCGCTCAGAAGCTGAGCAGCCGCATCCACGAGTTCACCCAGTTCCTGGTGGACGAGCTGGGGGTCACCGATCTGGGTGCTCGCTACGACGGGAAGCTCACCTACCACGCCTCCTGCCACCTGCTGCGTGGGATGAACATCCACCGGCAGCCCCTCACCCTCCTCTCCCACGTGCATGGGGCCGAGGTGGTGCCCCTGGAGGGGGAGCAGGAGTGCTGCGGCTTCGGCGGCCTCTTCTCCATCAAGTACGGGGACATCTCCAGCGGCATGCTGGACCGGAAGCTGGACAACATCGTCGCCAGCGGGGCCGAGCGGGTGGTGGGGTGCGACCTCAGCTGCCTGCTGAACATCAACGGCGGGCTGCACCGGCGGAAATCGCCGGTCAAGGGGGTGCACATCGCCCAGATCCTGGCCGGGAAGGCGAGGTGAGAGCATGAACGCTGCACCGAGCCCTTCAAGAAACGGGTGGCCAGGAGCGTCTGGGACGAGTCGCTCCACAAGGCCCTCCGGCGGGCCACCGATCGTTTCGGTGTCAACCGGATCAAGATGCTGGCGACCCTGCCCGACGCCGAGGAGGCGCGGGACCGGGCCAGAGCCATCCGCCGGCACACCATCGCTAACCTGGACCGCTACCTCTCCCAGTTCGTGGAGAACGTGGAGCGGTCGGGCGGGGTGGTCCACTGGGCTGCCGATGGGGCCGAGGCGAACCGGATCATCGTGCAGCTGGCCAGGGAGCGCGGGGTAGAGCTGATCGTCAAGGGGAAGTCCATGATCAGCGAGGAGACCGGCCTCAACGATGCCCTGCAGGCGGCCGGGATCATGCCCCAGGAGACCGACCTGGCCGAGTACGTGGTGCAGCTGGGCAACGACACCCCCTCCCACATCGTGGTGCCCGCCGTCCACCTGACCCGCCACGACTTCTCCCGGCTGTTCCACCAGCAGCTGGGGACCGAGGAGACCGAGGACGCCAACCGTCTCGCCTCCTTCGCCCGGGCAGCCCTCCGGCAGAAGTACCTGGAGGCAGGTATGGGGCTAACCGGGGTGAACTTCGGCGTGGCCGAGACGGGTACCATGACGATCGTCACCAACGAGGGGAACGGCCGGCTCAGCAGCAGCCTCCCCCGCTACCACGTGGCGCTAATGGGGATAGAGCGGCTGGTGCCCACCATGGAGGATCTGGGGTTGATGCTTCAGCTGCTGGCCCGCAGCGCCACCGGCCAGAAGATGAGCGTCTACACCTCCATGTTCACCGGCCCCCGGCGCCGGGGGGATGCCGACGGTCCCGAGGAGCTGCACGTGGTGCTGCTGGACAACGGCCGCACCGGCATCCTGGGGTCCGAGTACGCCGAGATGCTCACCTGCATCCGGTGCGGCGCCTGCCTGAACGCCTGCCCCGTGTACAAACAGATCGGCGGCCACGCCTACGGGGCGGTCTACCCGGGACCGATGGGCAGCGTGCTGAGCCCCCTCTTCAAGGGGTTCGACCTCTACGCCGACCTGCCCCACGCCTCGTCGTTGTGCGGCGCCTGTCGGGAGGTGTGTCCTGTACGGATAGACCTGCCTGGGCTGCTGCTCAAGCTGCGACGGGACACCGTCAAGACGGGCCACCGCCCCTGGTGGCTGAAGGCGGGGCTGGCCGGGTTTGCCCTGGCGGCCGGGAACCCGGTCCTGTTCCGGATGGGCGCGGGTCTGGCGGCCTTCGGATCCGGTCTGATCGCCAGGGATGGCTGGGTGAGCAAGCTGCCCGCCCCGCTGAACGGCTGGACCGTCTCCCGGGACTTCCCCAAGTTCGCGTCCAGGAGCTTCCAGGCCCGGTGGAAGGAACGGCAGGCCAAGCAGACCACCCGGGGAGGTGAGCGATGAGCGGTGTGATGGATCGGATCCGAGAAGCAGCGGCCAAAGCCTCCTCCGGTGCCCTGGCCGGTGATCGGGAGCGCCCCTCCTTCCCCCGGGTAGCGGCCCAGTCCCCCTTCCCGCCCGATGCTACCCGGGAGACGTTCCTGGCCCGCTTCCGCGAGGAACTGGAGACCCTGGCCGGCAGGGTGTACGGCCCCTTCGACGCCGAGGGAGTGGCCCGGCAGGTGATCGAGCTGGTGCGGGGGGCCTCGGAGGTGCTCTCGTGGGACGAGGCCGAGATCGGCTGCCCCGGTCTCGGCGATGCGCTCCGGCAGGTGGGGATAGAGATGGTGCAGGGCGAGGTGCCCAACGACGAGGACCACCAGAAGGCCCTGGAGCGGCTGGCGGTGCTGGGGGTGGGGCTGAGTGGGGTGGTGGCGGCTCTAGCCGATACCGGCAGCCTGGTGGTGGCTTCGGGAGCCGGGCGCTCGCGAGTGGCCTCGCTGCTGCCGCCGGTGCACGTCGCCGTCCTGAGGCTGAGCCGGCTCTACCCGACGCTGCAGGACTGGCTGGCCGATGGGGGGCCGGAGCTGGCCAGACGCACCTCGAACCTGGTGATCGTCACCGGGCCCAGCCGGACCTCCGACATCGAGATGCAGCTGACCCTGGGGATGCACGGGCCCAAAGAGCTTCACGTGGTGCTGTACGGGGATTAGCCGGCAGAGACGCCGGCCCCTACCGGGTCAAGCGACGTCGCCTGCCTGCCGGCGATCTCGTAGTAACGACTTCAGTCGTTCGTGCCTCGTAGCATCGCGGGGACGAACGGCTAAGGCCGTTACTACGACCTTCCACGGCGACCGGCCCGAGCCGGGCGTCCCCCGGCCAGCCTCGAGAGCGGCGTTCTCAGAGCCTCCACAGGGCCAGCCCCAGCAGCGCCAGGGCTGTCACGGCGGCGTAGAACTGGACCATCGTGTAGTAGGATGCTCTCAACTCTGCTACCTCCACTCGAACCCGACTGGGAGTCTCATCGATCTCGCGGATACTCATCGATCGTCCTCTGCCATGTCTCCGGCCGGCTTTTCGGGTCGCCGGGCCGCGATCTTCCGGTAGGAATCCAGGTCTCATCCATTTGATCGGCAGACATATGTGAAGTCTACAGTGATTCTTCGCCTCATTTGGTTTCGGTTCGGTTACGCTTCCAGTCGTTCGTTCTCCTTCCATCGGTAAAGGGACGAACGCCGGCACAGCACTCGGTTCGCGGTCAAGGCCGATCTCCTTCTCTCGGCAGAGGGACGAACGACTGAAGTCGTTACTACGTTTAGCCGAGGCCGGTGCCCTGGACGATCACCCAGGCCGGGTTCGTGGCAAGGGGCGTGCTAGAATAGGCCGAGCGGCGAGTTGGCTGCCTAGCGCCGCACCTGAGGTGTCGTATGCCGACGTTGCGAGAGCTACTGAGGGATCTGTCCGAAGCCCGCATCCTGGGAGACCAGGATGCAACGGTGGAGGGCATCGCCTACGATTCCCGTTTGGTGGGGCCCGGCGACCTCTTTGTGGCCCTGCCCGGTTTCCACGCTGATGGGTCCTCCTTCATCCCCGACGCCGTCCGGAGGGGCGCAGCCGCCGTGGTTACCCAGAACCCCGCCGCGCCCATCCCCGAGGGAACAACCAGGGTTCAGGTTCCCGACGCTCGTCGGGCCTTGACCGACCTATCCGCTGCCTTCTACGGCTACCCGGCCCGGCAGTTGCGGGTCGTGGGGGTGACGGGTACCGACGGCAAGACGACCACCACCCACCTGATCAGTGCGGTCCTGGAGACCATGGGGTACAGGACGGGGTTCATCACCACTGCCGGCGTGAAGGTCGGGGGGGAGATCCGGCACAACGACACCCAGCACACCACCCCCGAGCCGGTGGAGGTGCAGGGGTTGATGCGCCAGATGGTGGACCAGGGGATCGACTACGCCGTGCTGGAATCCAGTTCCCACGCCCTGGCGCTTGACCGCCTCCTTCATTGCGAGTTCGACGCGGCGGTCTTCACCAACCTGAGCGCGGAGCATCTCAACTTCCACGGCTCCATGGAGAGCTACCTGCAGGCCAAGGCGAAGCTGTTTGCCCTGCTGGACGAGGCGATGGACAAGGGGCTCGAGAAGGTGGCCGTGCTCAACGCCGACGAT
>JAJZQR010000250.1 GCA_021806765.1 Chloroflexota bacterium
ACCACAGTTGTGTGGCCCACCCCCTTTCAAAAGGTGAGATTGGCCTAAGAATGCCTGAGGTGCTACAATCCCCCGCCAGGAGGATACAGGCGATGAAAATAGCAGAAAAGATGGGCCGGTTGGGCATGGAGACGGCCTTCGACGTGCTCGCGCAGGCGCGAGCCCTGGAGGCTCAGGGCAAGAGTGTGATTCACCTGGAGATCGGGGAGCCGGATTTCGACACCCCGTCCGCCATTACGGCAGCAGCCAAGGAGGCCCTGGACGAGGGGTTCACCCACTACGGTCCGTCTCAGGGCTTACCGGAGCTTCGAGAGGCCATCGCCGCCGAAGCGTCCGAGAGCCGGGGCATATCGGTGGATCCCTCCCAGGTGATCGTGACGCCCGGCGCCAAGCCCATCATGTTCTTTGCCATCATGGCGCTGGCCGAAGAAGGGGACGAGGTGATCTATCCCGACCCGGGCTTCCCCATCTACCAGTCGATGATAGATTTCGTGGGTGCCAGGGCCGTGCCTCTGGAGTTGAGGGAGGAGCGGGACTTCGGCATAGATCTGGAGGCGCTGCGCTCCAAGATCACCCCCAGGACCACCCTCCTGATCCTCAACTCCCCTCACAATCCGACGGGGGGTGTGGTCCCCCCCGAGCAGTTGGAGGAGATCGCGGCCCTGGCGGTGAAGCACGACCTCTGGGTGCTCTCGGACGAGGTGTACCGCCGCATCCTCTACCAGGGCCGTCACGTCAGCATCGCCAGCTTCCCGGGTATGGCGGAGCGGACCATAATCCTGGATGGCTACTCCAAGACCTACGCCATGACGGGCTGGCGGTTGGGCTTCGGCATCGTGCCTCCGTCGCTGGTCATCCACTTCGTCCGTTTGGTGAACAACAGTGTCTCCTGCACCCCCACTTTCATCCAGCGGGCCGCCCTGGCCTGCCCGGAGGTGGAAGCCGACGTGGAGAAGATGGTGGCGGAGTTTACCGAACGGCGGAAGGTGATAGTGGAGGGGCTCAACGCCATCGAGGGGATAAGCTGCCGCTGGCCGGCCGGCGCCTTCTACGCCTTCCCCAACGTCACCGGGGTGGGTGTGCCCTCCGGCGAGTTCGCCCGCTACCTGCTCCACGAAGCGGGGGTAGCC
The DNA here is from genome assembly GCA_021806765.1 of Chloroflexota bacterium. Next base: position 1,131 of record JAJZQR010000250.1, read on the forward strand.
ACCCTCTCCGGCACCGCCTTCGGCCCTGCCGGCGACGGCTACCTGCGGATCTCCTACGCCAACTCCCAGGCCAATCTGCGGGAGGCCCTTCGCCGGATCGAGGGGGCGGTGAAGACGATAAGAAAGAGGTAGATCTTCAGGGGCTAGGTCTCTTCGACGCAACAGCCCTCACCCTTCTCTCTCCCAGAGGGAGAGGGAAGGGAAAACCCCCTCTCCGCTTCGGAGAGGGGGCAGGGGGTGAGGTCCCCTACACATCCACGGCGATCAGCCCCTTGCGGATGGCGTACTTCACCAGCTCCGTCCGGTTGTGAATGTTCAGCTTCTCCATCAGGTTCGCCCGATGGGCGATCACCGTCTTGACGCTGAGGCTCAGCATCTCCGCGATGTCCCGGTTGCTGCGCCCTTCGGCGATCAGCTTCAGCACCTGCTTCTCCCGGTCGGTCAGCCGGTCGTAGCTGGATTCGGTGGCGTCCTCTCCCCTCTGGATGTACCCCTCGATCACGGCGGTGGCCACGGAAGGGTAGAGGAAGGACCCGCCCTCGTGCACGGCCCGAATGGCTGCTACCAGCTCGGTACCCACCGCCTTTTTCAGCACGTAGCCCGAGGCCCCGGCCTTCAGGATAGGGAAGATGTACTCGCTGTCGTCGTGCTGGGTCAGGATCACCACACGGCTGTTGGAACTCTGCTTGCGGATCTCTATCGTCGCCTCCAGGCCCCCCAGCCCGGGCATTGCGATGTCCATCAGCACGATGTCGGGAGACAGCTGGCGGGTCTTGGCGATGGCCTCCAGACCGTCGCCGGCCTCTCCGATCACCTCGATGTCCGGATAGAGGCTGAGGAGGGCCCGTATACCCTCTCTCAGGATGGCGTGGTCGTCGACGATCAGTACCCTAATCTTTCCCATTCTTGGTCCCTTCCAGCGGAACCTCGATCCGCAATTGAGTTCCAGCGCCGGGAGCGGTCTCGATGGTGAGGCTGCCGGAGAAGAGCGCCACCCGCTCCCGCATCCCCATCAGACCCAACCCTCGTCCCTTGTCCGCGGTCCTGGATACGGCAGTCAGGTCGAAGCCCTTTCCGTCGTCCTCCACCCCGATCACCACCGAGGTGTGGGAGAAGTCGAGGCTGATCACCACGTTCTCCGCCTCGGCGTGGCGGGCGATGTTGGTCAGGGCTTCCTGGATCACCCGGAAGAGGGCGGTCTCCATTTCCGGTGGAAGACGCCGCTCGATGCCGGCCGTCTCCAGTTGCACCTTCACCCCCTGGGGCTTCAGGCGATTCTCGGCGTACCAACGGATGGCGGGGATCAGCCCCAGGTCGTCCAGGACCGTCGGCCGCAGGTCCAGGGTGAGCTTCCGCACCTCCTCCAGCATCCTTACGGCCAGCGGCTTGATACTGGCGATGCGCGCCTTGACCTCCTCCGCGTCCTGTGCCGGAGCCACGGAAGCCGTCTCCAGCGCCACCCCCAGCGCTGCCAGCGCCTGGCTGGTGTCGTCGTGGAGTTCCCGGGCGATCCGCTTCCGCTCCTCCTCCTGGGCCGAGATCACCTTTCTGAGCAGTTCGCCCCTCAGGGCTTCCTTCTGCTCCACCTCTCGGTACAGGGTGGCATTCTCCACGGCAACGGCTATCTGGTGGGCCACGGAGGCCAGGAGGGTCGAGTCGTTGCCGCTGAACTGCTGGGGGCCACGGGTAGCGACGCAGAGGGTGCCCAGCGCCTTTCCCTTGGAGCAGAGGTGAACGCAGGTGATGGACTTCAAATCTGCGGCGGTCAGATCCGGGTAGGCCTCCAGCAGGGATTCCCTCAGCACGCAGTCCTCCGCGTCGTGGTCACACTCATCGCGGTCGCCCCAATGGTGCCGGCATGGGCCCAACCGTGCGGCCGCGGCTGCCACCTCGGCCGAGCAACCCCGAAAGACCGACTTTTCCCCTTCCCCTTCGATCCGGCTGAAGAGGGTGAGGATGCCCACCTCGGCTCCCATGAAGTCTACCACCTGGTCCAGGGCGTTTTCGAGAATAGTGTCTAGCTGCAGGGACTGCCCCACGGCGCTGGCGATGGCGTTCAGCATGGAGAGTTCCCGGTTGCGGCGCACCAACTGCTCCTGAGACTCCTTCAGTTCGCGGGTGCGCAGGTGCACGCTGGACTCCAGTTCCCTATTCCACTGCTGGATCTTGTCCAGGGAGCCTTTCAGTCGGAGTCGCATCTCGTCGAAGGTTCTGGCGAGCATTCCGATCTCGTCGTTCCCGGCCGGCGGGATCGGTGCTTTCAAGTCCCCCGCGGCGATCCTCTCCGCGGCCGCCCTGAGCATGCTGACGGGGCGGACGACGCTCTGGGCTATAGCCCAGGCCAGCAACAGGGACAGCATGGTCATGGCGATGCTGAAGACGATGAACTGTTGCCGCAACTGCTCCGTGGGAGCCAGGGCCTCGTCCTCCGACTGGCGGATGGTGATCCCCCAGGAGGCCGTGGAGAGGGGGGCGAAGGCCATTACCTCCGTCTCTCGCTGGGTGCTCTGGGGGGCCTCGTGGCAGCCGTGGCAGGTCCCCATGCTGGTTCTCTTATCCTTGATCAGGGCCGCCAGGAAGTTCCCGTGGTCGCTTTCCTTCAGGATGTCCTGCTGCCGGCCACTGGCCAGCACGATGCCGTTGCCGTCCACTATCTGGGAGTAGCCGGTCTTGCCCAGCCGCACCGGTTGCGTGATGCTGGCCAGACTGGGGTTGGTGACGTCGATGTCTCCACCCACCAGGCCGATGACCTGATGGTTGCTGTTCAGGACGGGATAGACCAGGGAGACGACGGGACGGCGGGTAGTGGTGGTGGTGTATACGTTGGAGATGGAGGGTTTTCCTGTCGTCAGGGCATCCCGGACGTGGGGATAGGTGGAGAGGTTGGCTGCGGTGGTGTTCAGCCTGAAGGGTTCCGTCCAGAGGATGTTGCCATTCCGGTCCAGCAGGTAGACGCCGTCGCTGAAGATAGAGCGGAAGTAGACCTCTCGCAGGGCGCGACCCTCCAGCTCCAGATCCGAGGTCTCCTGGAGGTCCACGTCGGGATTCATGGCCACGTCCTGCAGATACTGCAGGTTCTGCTTCAGGACGCGATCGGTCAGGTCCGCGGCGGTCTGGGCTAAGACCAGCCGTTCGCGGAGGGTCCTATCGATGCTCTCCCGAACGGCCAGCACGCTCGAGATGCCGAACACAGCCAGCATCACGAGCGTGCTGAGGACCGAGAGCACCACGATGCGGGTCTGCAGCCCGGTCCGCTTCAGGGAGAACACGCTAGGATTCCTGGTTTGTCACCCTCTGCTCGTATTCCAGCGGATGTTCTTTCTTATAGCGACTCTCCGCCACCCGGCCGGTGAAGATGGACTTGTTGAACGGGAAGATGTGGGGGGCGAAGTGGGCATTGTAGAAGTGCACCACGAAGAGCCACCCGGTGGCCAGCAGGGCTTCGTCGCTGTGGGCGATGGTTGCTACCGGGACGGACACCCCGGGCAGAACCCTGGTGGCCAGCAGAGGGTACATCAGGATCAGGCCGGTGAGGCCCATAACGGGAACGCCCCAGAACACGGCGAAGTAGTCGAACTTCTCGAAGTAGCTGAAGCGCCCGAACTTGGCCTTTTCTTTATTGATGCCCAGGTAGTAGCCGGTGTTCTGCATGAAGTCCCGGAAGTCCTTGAGGCTGGGGAGCATCCAGACGGGAAGCGGCTCCTTCCGTACGAAGATCCCGACCAGCAGGTAGCCCACGTGGTAGAGACCCGAGAAGATCATCGCGAACCCGGCCACGTGGTGGATGGTGCGGGCGCTGTCCAGGCCGCCCCAGAAGTTGATCAACCACTCGCTCCAGGGGGCCTCGAAGAATTTCTGTGGCATCCCGGTAAACACCAGGAGCAGGACCGAACTCATCATGATGAAGTGCTGTGCCCGCTGGTGGCCCGTGAAGCGCACGATCCATCGATCGTCGCAGGGCGTGTATCCGGGCTCGATCCGCGCGGGGGCAAACCTGGTCTTAGGTGCTGAGTGCTGAGTGCTGAGTGCTGAGTCTTCGGATCTCCGCGTCCCCGCGTCTCCGCGTCCCCGCGTCTCCGTGTCGACCCTTACTGCTTGAGTCTCCATCGACGAACCTCCTCCCGGCGTTGGGTGCTGGTTTTCCTCAGATCCGACGGTCGGCTGTGGGTCTCCCGGGTCGCTCATGATCGGTCTCCTAGTGGTCGTTGGACTTGCGCCGCAGGATCCAGGATCCCAGCTCCAGGGCTACCATGAATATGAAGCCGAAGGTCAGGACCGAACTGGTGAAGAAGAAGAAGAACCTCTCGGCGAAGTACACCACGGGGAACTGCTGGGGCGTGGCCTCCTTGTGGCCGAGCCAGCCGCTGGCGAAGCGCTCGCCTGCGCCGGGGTGGCAGCCACCACAGGTGGTGGCCAGATTGGCTGGAGCGACCGGTGAGGTCGGATCGGTAGACGCTTTGATGTCATGGTAGCCGTGGCAGCTCACGCAGGTGGCCTTGGGGTGCTGGGTGATTTCGTAGGGACTCAGCACGTTGGCCTTCCCGTGGAAGGTGGTCAGGTAGGTCTTGTACACCTCGGTGGGAACGCCGTACTGCTGCATCACCTCGGTCTTGGCGTGGCACTTGGCACAGGTAGCGGCGATGGCCCCGCCATAGACAGTCGAGTCCGGGCTGAGCACCCTGGTGATAGAGTGAGGGGTGTTCTGGGTGCTGTGGCAGTCGATGCAGGTGGCCGCATCCTTGCCGCCCGAGGCCAGGCTCTGACCGTGGATGCTCTGGATGTGCTCCTGCCGTTCCTCGGTGTGACACCTCCCGCAGGCGTCGGCGATGGACTGCTTGGTCACTGGAGTCATGGCTTTGTGAGGGTCGCCCTGGTGGCAGGTGACGCAGGCGATCTCTCGATGGGCGTAGGTGCGATCCGGATCCAGCTGCTTCACCGTGTCGGGTCGACGAGAAGAGACATCGGAGACGGTGTCGAACTCAGGCTTGTTGTGGCAGCTCCGGCAGGTTGCCGTGGCGCTGGCCAGGTCCACCTTCGCGGCCTCGGGGGCGGGATCGGCAGCCACCGTCGGTTTCGTCTGGGCTGCGGGAGCCGCTGCGGGCTGGGCCTGTTGGGCCGGAGCCGCTGCTGGAGCAGCGGCCTGGGGTTTGTGGCAGGTCAGGCAGGTTTCCTTGGTGCGGCCGGCATGGTCCGCCGGAGCGGGCTTAACCCCTCCGCCCGGTTGGTGGCACATGACGCAGTTCTCTCGGCCTTCCACAGGGTGTGAGATCGGCTTGATCTGCTCCGAGGGTGCGGCACACACCCCCGCCGGCTGGGAAAGCATCTGTCCCAGCAGGATCAGGCCGGCGCAGGCCGAGATCAGGGTGACCACCATCACCCCTTTTGATCGTCGCCTCGACAATTCGAACATCGTCGTTCCCCTCCACCATTCTGGGGCTCGAGGGCGGGAGGGGCATCGTTGCCCGGCTCCCCAACCCCCGATCGTCGCCCTCAGTTGTTACTCGCCAGTGGTTGTGCTTTGGTGCCCTTCGACTCTCGACTCCGCCTCGGACCCCCGCCGGAGAACCCGCAGCAGGTCCTCGGGACCGGCAGCGACGATCCGCTGCTTGTCGTAGACGTCGATGCCGTTCTCGCGCAGACTGATGGTGATCACTCGGGCCTCCGGGATCTCCTGGAAGATCCCGGAGATGGTCAGGCAGTGCCCCTCTGGAGCGGTGCTGGAGTCCACAAGGATCACGTCCGGCCGCAACCGTCGGATCTTCTCCAGCGCCTGGTGATCGTCCCGCTCCATGCCGACCACCTCTACCTCCTTCTCTTGGCCGAGGAGGCTCTGAACGCCTCGGGCAAAGAGGCCGTGGCTATAAAGGATGAAGACCCTGGACCTCAGCATGGTGCAACAGCCTATCGTGCATTATGGTACGAACTTAGCCGAATATTAATCCTGCTCTAAGGTTTCGTCTATCCATCCAGGTAGCTATCTTGGGGGACCCGAAAGAACTATCTTTGGACTAGTCCCTTCGGGCTATAGGTGAGAGGCGGTAGAGACGCGACATGTCGCGTCTCTACTCGTTCAACCCCGTTTTGAGGGCGTAGGCCGCCGCCTGCACCCGATTCTCCAGGTGCAGCTTCTCCAGGATGTTGCGCAGGTGGTTCTTGACGGTGTTCTCGGTGAGGGTGAGGGCGGTGGCGATCTCCCGGTTAGTGGCCCCCGAGGCCACCAGCTTCAGCACCTCCCTTTCCCGAGGTGTCAACTCTGTGCTTGGCTCCGAGGATGCGGGTTCTTTGGTGCGCGAGGCCTGGGCGGCGAACTCGCTCAACAGCTTGGTGGCCATGATCCGTGAGATAGGGGCCTCGCCTCGGGATATACCCGCCAGGTAGTCGAACAGTTCCTCAGGTTCCAGGTTCTTCAGCAGGTAGCCGTGGGCCCCGTTCTTTATCGCCTCGAAGAGGTCCCGATCCTGGTCGGATACCGTGAGCATGACCACCTTCACCGCGGGCAACTCCTCCCGGATCTTCCGAGTGGCCTCGATCCCGTCCATGCCGGGCATGTGGAGGTCCATGAGAACCAGATCGGGCCTCAGCTTTCGGGCACATTCCAACGCCTCCTGGCCGTCCTGGGCCTGACCTATTACCTCCAGATCCTCTCTAGAGGCCAGAAGACTGGCTATGCCGGCCCGAAAGAGGGCGTGGTCGTCAACCAGCAGTATTCTGAGGGAACGCTCTCGATCCTGTTCCTCGTTGCTCAAAGGGAAACCTCACCTGAACTCTGGTGCCCTCGCC
>JAJZQR010000251.1 GCA_021806765.1 Chloroflexota bacterium
CCCCAGCAGCTTGCCGGTGCCCGAAAGCCGCTGCCGCAGCCTTCGGTACACCGGCATGCAGTAATTGCGAAACCTCTCCCGGCCAACCACCTCGCTGCTGATGTTATCGGACAGGAGGACAACCTCCACCGGGGACTCGGCGGCGAAGTCGTATAGCTGCTCGTACCTCTCCAGCATCGCATTGTGCAGGGAATCGAACGGATCTCGCCGGAACTTGTAGTCCATGGCGAACTGTTCCATGCCCAGCATCTGATAGAGCATCTCCTGGATCGGTGCCTTGGCCAACCGCACATACACCAGACCGTCGCCTCCCAGCCGCCGCTGGGCCTCCCGGATCCGGTCGTAGTTGTCGTGATACACCGCGTCCCGGATCATGAACTCCATCACCCGATAGTCCTCGGGACCTTTGATGAAGTGCTCCAGGATCCAGGTAGAATCGTAAGCGGCCTCCGGGTCGACGACCTGCCAAACCTCCCCCACCGGGGTGTGGATCGTCTTCCTGAGAAGCCGGCGCCCCTGCTCCCAATACTCCCGCGTGCTGAACTCTACACGGCGGTGCTCGACTCGGTGGGCAGGCAGGCGCATGATTAGCCCCACGCCAGACTCCCGGAGCAGCCTCTCGGCGATGCCTCTAGGGAGTATCCAGTCGTAGACCGTCAAGGGCACCCTGTCGGGCTCCCCCCAATTCAGCGCGGTGAGCAGTCGCTCCCGAATGTCCATGCGAAACCCCTAAGTCTCATTTCCGCCAGATCCTCTCGACCTCTTCGAGCATGGCAGCCACCGCCTCGGGCGCTTCCCTTCGCTCGCTACCCCAGCCGGCGAAGCCTGGGATCCAGCGCCTCTCTGATGCCATCGCCCACCAAGTTGAAACCCAGTACGGTGAAGAAGATGGCAGTACCGGGAAAGAGCGAGTACCAGGGATCGACCTGGATGTACTGATATGCGGTCCGAAGCATCAACCCCCAGGCCGGGTCGGGGGGTTGAACCCCGAGTCCCAGGAAGCTGAGCGCGGCCTCGAAGATGATGGCCTGGCCTAGCATGAGGGAAGCCTGCACCGCCACCGGAGCGATCAGGTTCGGCCAGATGTGCCTGATCATGATCCTGGGGTTGCTGGCCCCCAGGGATCGAGCGGCCGCGACATACTCCTCTTCCCGGGCGGAGAGGGTCTGGGCCTGGACCAGGCGAGCGAACACCGGCGCGTACACCACCCCGATGGCCACCATGGCGTTCACAAGCCCCTGCCCCAGGATCGCCTCCACGGCCAGAGCCAGCACCAACCCGGGGAAGGACCACAGGGTATCCGCCAACCGCATCAAGATATTGTCCAGCCAGCCGCCGAAGTAGCCGGCAATCAACCCCATCGGTATGCCCAGAAGCAGCGCCAGGGATACCGAGATGGCACCGGCACCCAGCGACGGACGGGCGCCGAAGACGAGGCGGCTGAGGACATCGCGGCCGAGTTCGTCCGTTCCCAGAAAGTGCGTGCCGCTCGGCCCAGCCAAGATGGATTGGTAATCCTGGACTATGGGGTCGTAGGGAGCGATGAACCCGGCCAGAGCCGCCGTGAGAATAACGCCGAAGACCACGACGAGGCCGAAGCTAGCGCCGCGGACCCGAAGCAAACGCCGCAAGAACTTCCTGTACTCCGTCCATCGATCAGGAAGCTGCCGCTCGTAGCTCCCGGCCGCAACCAAGACACTCTCTGCCATTGCCGCCCTCACGCGTAACGAATGCGCGGGTCGAGGAACCCGTACAGGATATCGGTCAACAGATTGACCACCATAACTATCACCGCGAAGACCAGGATCGTGCCCTGCAAGGCCGAGTAGTCCCGGAACGCCACACTATCCACCGCCAACCGGGCCAGCCCTGGCAGGCCGAAAATCGTCTCTATCACCACCGCCGTCCCAAAGACGCGCGCGGTCTGCAGACCGAAGACTGTGGCGACCGGGATCAGGGCGTTCCTGAGAGCGTGCCTGCCGATGACCACTGTCTCCCCTAGCCCCTTGGCCCGGGCCGTGGTCACGTACTCGCGGTGCAACACCTCCAACAGCGCCGAGCGCATCTGTCGCATCAGGATGGCACCCTGGGCGAGCCCGACCGCCAGAGCCGGCAAGACCATCATCTGGAGGTTCGCCAAAGGATCCGTCGGAATGGGGGTGAAGCCGCTCGGGGGCAGCAGATGCAGAGCCACCGCGAACAGGTAGATCAGCAAGATGCCGAGCCAGAAGTCGGGGATCGCGAGACCCCCCGTCACGCCGATGGTGGCTATGGTGTCCAGTTTGGAGCCCGGCCGCACGGCCGATAAGATCCCCGCCGGAAAGGCCAGGGCGGCGGCAACCAGCATGCCCAGGAACGTCAGCTCCAGGGTGACCGGCAACCGCTGCCCCAGCTCATCGACCACCGCATCCTGGCTCCGAACCGACTTCCCGAGATCGCCGTAGGCTATGCGCTCGATCCAGTTCACGTACTGGATCACCACCGGCTGGTCGAGCCCCAGCTCTGTCCTCATGTGTTGGTAGGCCGCCTGGTCTCGTGGCGAGGTTTCTCCAAGGTATGCCAGGGCTGGATCACCGGGCATCAGATGCGCCAGGCTGAAGGTGATGATCGAGACCAGGAACAGCGTCGGAATCATCGCGACAACGCGGCGGATGAGGTAGGCGGTCATTACGGAGGCTCCTCCTGCGGAACGGTCTCAGGCCCCTACTTTGGGCGCTCGGCCAGGACAGCCGATTGCTGGCAAGCCTGGTCGAGCGCCGCTTCGAGAGTGCTACTTACTGCTAAGCCAGGCCCCGGTGAAATCGGGAATGCCGAACTCCGCCGTCAGGCCGTGCAGCTTCTTCGAGATCACGTAGTTCATTGGCAGCAGATACCCCTCACCCAGGTAGGCCTGGTTCTGGAGGCGCTTGAGCACCTGCCGGTAGACGTCTGCCCTCTGGGTCGCGTCCAGGGTCTGGTCGGCCTTCGCCAACAGACCGTCGATCTCGGGGTCCTTGATCGCGCTCCAGTTGTTAGGTCCCTTGGAACCGATGTTGGAAGTCAACATCGAGGGATCGGCCTGACCGGGGGCGTTTCTCCAGAAGCAGCTCTGGAAGTTCATGTCGCGGACCGAGTTGATCCAGGAGAGGCGCTCCATCGCCTTCAGGGTAGTCTTGATCCCCACCTTGGTCCACATCTGGGCGGCGAACTGACCGATGGTCGCCTCCGGTTCCCGCTGGATGACCAGCAGGTCGATCTCGACTCCGTTGGGGTAGCCGGCCTCGGTCAACAGCTGCTTCACCTTGTCAGGGTTATACGCGTACTTCTCGACACTGTCATCATAGCCCAGGAGCGAAGGGGTCCAGAAGGGGTAGACCTGGGGCTTGGCAAAGCCGAAGCCGAGGGTCTTGGCCATCGCCTCGTGGTCGATCCCGTAGAGAGCAGCCTGCCGAACCTTGAGGTTGTCGAAGGGCGCCTTCGTCGCGTTGAAGCCCATCTGGAAATAGGTGCTACCTGCCCAGGGCCACTCGACGAGTTGCAGTTGATTGTTCGACTCCACCACCTTCAGCTGATTGGCAGGCATGTCCTCCGCTGCCATGAGCTGCCCCGACTGGAGGTCCGCCATTGCCACCGTCAGGTCGGGCACGTAGCGAGAGACGAAGCTGTCGATGTAGGGAAGGGGCTTCCCATCGGCGCCGTTGCGCCAGTAGCCGTCGAAACGCTCCAGGATCAGCCGATCGTCGGTGATCCACTGCTTGAACTTCATCGGCCCCGTGCCCACGGGGGCCTTGCCGAAACCCTCCTCCCCCAGCTTGTCGTAAGCTACCTTGGACATCATCCCCATCACCCCGTAGTTGGCACCCGAGAGGCGGAAGGGCAGGGAGGTGGAGGGAGTCTCAAGGGTGATCTTTAGGGTTGTGGCATCCGGTGCATCGATGCTCGCGACGTCGGTGAGGTAGGTCTTGCCGAAGGACTTGGGGTTGTCCCGAAGGTCAGTAAGGTTCCACTTGGCCGCGTCGGCATTGAAATCGCTGCCGTCGTGGAACTTCACCCCCTTGCGCAGGTGGAAGACGACGGTCTTGGGATCGGTCTGCTCCCACGACTCGGCAAGGCCAGGCTTCAGCGCGAACTTGCCGCTCTTCTCGTCGGCCAGCTCGTACCGGAGCAGGTAGTCGAACATCATGTGGTAGCCGGAGTTCTGAGGCTGTGAGGTCGTATGCATATTCATAGAGGGGTAGGTCCAGGCCTTCGCCTGAACGAGCTGGCCACCCCGTTGGATGGCCGACGCCGCGGGAGCCGCAGCGGGCGCCGCTACAGCAGCGGTACCGGCCGTCGAGGTGGGGGCAGCCGCCGGCGGCGCCGCGGCGGGCGCCGAGCCACTCTTCGCGGCGGAACCACAAGCTGCCACCAGCGGCCCGAGGGTGACCACCGAACCGCCAAGACCAAGGAGCCTCAAGACATCACGACGCGAGATCTGGCGCTCTGAGAAACTCTTCGACATTTTCCTCTCCCTATTCTGGGTTCTGTGAAGCTACCGCACTCATCAATAGAGCGTATCGGTCGGACAACTGCGGGAAGCACCAGACCGCTTCGCGGACATAGCAAACGCCCCGCTGCTGCGCTCTAAGCCCAATGGATGCTAGAGGTCATGAAGAGCTGGCTTTCCCATCGCTTCGTCGCTGGGGATCGGATTACCGAGAGAACGTCATTGTCGGGACCGCCGTCAAGACGACATTGGTCGAGGCTGCTCCGGGGGCGGAATGCGGAGTACCGGTCAGTGCAGCCAGTCAGGCAGGCAGTGTATAACACGCCAGGGATTCCTTCGTCAATGGCGGGCGGAAGGGGCTCAGAACGGACGCAACGCCCGAAGGGTCACCCCCACGGTCGAAGAAGAGGACTTCCCGTGGGAGCTGCCCGGCCGGAAGCTGCTCCGCCCCGGCCCACCACACTGGACCTCCTTGAAAGCGTTCTCCTCACCTCCATCATGCTTATTCCGCGAGCCCGAGCTTCAGTAGGGCTGAACCGGGTAGTTGCCGTGCTGCTCCACCAGCTCCGAGATCCGCTCCACCCGCTCGATCACGGAGGTAGGCATCACGTTGTCGGCCACCCCCAGGATTATGGAGTCGCCCGGCGCGATGGACCGGAAGACGTAGCGCATGTACTCCTCGAACTCCTCCTCAGGGTAGCCGGGCTCCAGGATGATGGAGGGGATCCCGCCGAAGATGGCGACGTCCTTCCCCCACACCGACCGCGCCTCCTCCAGGGTCACATTCACCATTGGAGCCGTGCAGAAGCACTCGGACATGTCGAAGCCCGACTCCTTGATGTCCTGCAGGATCGCCTGGCTGTCGTCGTCCGCGTGCCAGGCCAACGTCTTACCCTTGGCGTGCAGCAGGGCGCTGAACTCCTTGTAGTAGGGGGTGATGTACTTCTGGAACTGCTTGGGCGGGGTCATCTGAGAGTCGAAGTGGGCGCCGTGCAGGATCAGCCGAGCCGGGGAGTTGGCCACCACGGGCCACAGCCGCTCCTTCTCCACCTGGGCCATCACCGCCATCAGATGCTCGAACTGCTGCGGGTAGTCCACCATGTGATAGTAGGCGTCGTTGTAGCCGACCAGGTGCAGCAGGAAGTAGTGGAAGGGGCAGTCGCCCGCGTTCATCATCGGGTACCCCTCGTCGCCCACCTGCGCCTCGTAGGCCAGGTACTCCTCGTAGCAGGGGTCGTAGAAGGTGTGCTCGACGACGTACTCCCAGATCCGGTAGTCCTCGGCCTTCCGAATGGGGTGCTCCAGGGGAAGCCCTCCCTCGATCCACCCCTTGGTATCTCCGCCGGCGGCGATCTGCCCGTAGGTCACGTCGCCGTAGGGGGTGACGAAGCGCTTGCGGATCACGCCGGGCTCCTGCTCCAGCTGGACGTCCATCCCCTCGTAGCGAACTTTGAACACCTTCCCGTCACGACCCGGATTCCCGCACCGAAGGGCGCGGCCCACCTCGACTTCACTCATGCCGCGAAACCGCTCGGGCAGGTTGCCCTCGGCAACGCGGGCCCCGTACCACAGCCTCAGGCGGGCTATCCAGGGGACGCGATCCGGCGTCTTGCCGTCCATGACGGCCGATATGCGCTCGCGATTGGTCATAGTCATCGAGACAACGTCACTCCCTATGTGGAACTCCTTCCGGATGAGATTCATGGGGAAAGTGCGGCAAGTTTAGTGCGCACATCCCATGAAGTCAATGGTCTATCCAATCCAAAGTCATGTAGTCCCCTGCGAGATGCGCCGCCTACCGAAACGCCCGGAGGACAAACTGAAGGGGAAGTTCGTGCGAGACTACCTACCAGGTCTGGGGAGCCAGGCTGCCACCGCCGCCGACTCTGCGAGCCCAACCAGGGCCACAAGGCCAAAACCGAGGGTGAAAGAGCCGGTGGCATCCAGGGCGTAGCCGATGGCCGGGGGAAAGGCAAGGGCGCCCACATTGCCCACGAAGTTGACGAGGCTGAAGCCCCGACCCGAGGCCCCCTTCTCGCAGACCAGGGGAACGTAGGAGAAGATCGCCCCGAAGGGCATGCTGGCAAACCAACCCAGCAGCAGCAGATCCAGCACCGCCAGACCGGGGCCCGGCAGCAGCGCCGCAAGCGGCCCCGCCCATTCCAGGCCAATCCCGTGGGCTTCCCACAGGAAGGTCGCCATCCAGGTAGAGAGGGCGGTAAAGACTCCGTAGCTGAGGATGTGGGCCAGCCCCAGCAGATAGAGTGGGCGATCCCGCACCGTCTCGCCCCAGGAGGCCGGCCTCACCTGTGACGCCCCGGTCTCGAGCCGGAACCAGGCCGCGAAGAGCCAGGCTATCCCCAGGATCAAGATCCCCTCCATCAGGAAGGTGCCCCTCCAACCCTCCCAGTGGGCCATCCGCTCCGACAGCAGCAGCAGCAACAGCACACCCACGTTGGCTGCGGCGCCGAACAATCCCTGAGCCACCGCTCTTTTCTCGGTCGGGACCAGCACGTTGACGCAGGAAAGGGTGGAGATGAAGGCCGTCGCGGTGCCGGCTCCCAACAGGAAGCGGCAAGCCAGCAGCAGGACCATGCTGGTGGCGAAGGCCGACGCGATCACGGAGAGCGCCATCACCAGCAACCCCAACTCCACCGCACGCTTCACCCCGATCCGATCGGCCAGGTAGCCGCCGGGCAGCTGCAGCAGGGTGTGGGAGAGAATGGTGGCGGTCGCGAGGGTGCCGGCCCAGGCGTTGGTGAGGGCGAACTCCTCCCGCACCAGGGGCAGCAGGGGGGCGAAGTTGAGCATGGCCACCATGACCGCCAGGGGAGCGGCCAGGACCAGAAGGCTACTTCCAGACGTCCCTGTTCATCAGGTACTTGGGTCGCTCGCCCCTCAGGGCCGACAGGATGCCCGCCGCGGCGTGGGTGGCCATCCGCTCCATGGATTCCTCGCTGGCGCCGCCCATGTGGGGAGAGAGGATGACGTTGCTCATCTTCAGCAGCGGGTTGTCCGCCGCGGGAGGCTCCTGCTCGAACACGTCCAGCCCGGCACCGGCTATCTCGCCCGCTTTCAGCGCCTGAATCAGGTCGGCCTCGTGCACCACCGGCCCGCGGGAGGTGTTGATCAGGTAGGCAGTCTTCTTCATCAGGCCAAACTGCTTCGCGCCGACGATCCCTTTGGTAGCAGGGGTCAAGGGGGTGTGGATGGAGACGAAGTCGGCCACCGGCATCAGCTCGTCCACGGTCTCCACCTTGGTGATGCCTTTGGCCGCCATTGCCTCGGCCGTCACGTAGGGATCGTAGGCGTACACCTTCATGTCGAAGGCCACCTGGCATATCTGAGCCAGCCGGCCGCCGATCCGCCCGGTCCCCACGATGGAGAGGGTCTTCCCCAACAGCTCGCACCCCATCAGCTCGTCCTTGCCG
>JAJZQR010000252.1 GCA_021806765.1 Chloroflexota bacterium
GATAGGCCATGACCGCTTTGCCCAGGGATGTCGTAGCGGCCGGTCGACGATCACCGATGCGGGAGTGGAGGCGGACGGAATGCTGGCCATCGACCTTGGCGATGTAGACGACGTCGGTGCTGTCGAGGATAGCCATGTGAATGGTCTCCCCACACTGCAGCATGACGTCGTAGAGGATGGGGGCGGCCTCGCTGACCAGGTTGGAGTCGTCCAGGTACTTGCCGGCCAACTCCACCAGCTTGAGCCCGAGGCGATAGTGCTCTCCCTCGTCGTAATGCTCGACAAAACCGATCTGCTCCAGACCGAGCAGCAACCGGTGGGTGGTGCTCTTGTGAAGCTTCAGTTCCTTGCTGAGTTCCGTCAGGGTGAC
The DNA here is from genome assembly GCA_021806765.1 of Chloroflexota bacterium. The sequence goes on from JAJZQR010000252.1 coordinate 371, forward strand.
CCCATGGTCAGTTGGATGGGAGGCGATGGCGTTCAACACCAAGGCTGCCCGTGCGAGGGTCGCCCCGCGGTCGCGCTTCTGAGGAGCACGAGTTCTGGTGGCTACCGTAGGCATGGTGGTTCTCTACCTCCCTATGGACGAAAACGGAATCCGTGTGGAAGCGTAGCGTGCCGCTACAGCCCACGATCTGATTATAACGGGACGCTGTACATTGTCAACATCATGGAGTCGGCCGATTGACAGGCCATGGTGCCGGTGCTAGCCTTGGCACTGGGCAAGAACAGGATATGACAGTATAACGTCATATCCTTACCCTGGACTTGGCGGTTTTGCCCGCCGGATTGTGCGCCCGCTCCGGTTGAAGCCCCTTGCGGAGCCTGGCAGTCTCTCTGGTGCTGCAGTATTGCTAATAGGGAAGGAGTTGAAGGACCGATGAAGATTGGACTGATCGGCGTGGGAACCATGGGCAGCCGGATGGCAACGGTCCTGGTGGGGGCCGGACACACCGTCCTGGCTCGGGACATCGATCCGGCGGCGGAGCGCCGGGCGGCGGAGATCGGCGCTCAAGTTCTTGGCTCGCCCAAGGCGGTGGCCGAGGGCTCCGACGTCGTGCTGCTGTCGCTGCCGATGCCCGCGGATGTGGCCTCGGTGGTGACCGGGCCCGACGGCCTCCTGGCCGGGGCGAGGGCCGGCCAGCTGTTCGTGGACCTGAGCACCGTGGACCCGGGCAGCACTCAGAAGATGGCGGCCGCCGCTCGGGAGAAGGGGGTCGGCTACCTGGACGCGCCGGTGCTGGGTCGGCCCCAGGGGTGCGGCAACTGGACGTTGCCGGTGGGGGGCGACGAGGAGTCGCTGGCCAAGGCCCGGCCGGTGTTGGAGAAGCTTGCGCGGCGGGTGGTGCTGGTGGGCCCCTCCGGCCACGGCAACGTGGTGAAGCTGCTGAACAACCTGATGTTCGGCGCCATCAACTCGGTGACCGTGGAGGTGATGGCGCTGTGCGCCAAGGTGGGGATGCCCCCTAAGGTGTTCGTGGACCTGGTCACCGAGAGCGGCGCCGCCACGGTGAGCAACCTCTTCAAGGAGGTGGGCCCCAAGGTGCTGAACCGCGACTTCACCCCCCTCTTCGGCATCGGCCTGCTGCACAAGGACAACGCCCTGGCCCTGGCCATGGCGAAGGAGGCGGGGGTGCCCATGTTGCTCTCGAGTGCTACGCAACTGCTGAACGAGATGGCCCTGGCCAAGGGGCTGGGCAAAGAGGATACCGCCGCTGTGGTCAAGGTGTACGAGGACATCCTGAATCTTGAGGTGAAGGGGTAGGAACGGTGGGTGGAAGCTACCACGGAGACACGGAGGGCACAAAGAAGACCGTAGGTCGCTCCGTGCTCTCTGTGTCTCCGTGGTTCTACCGGACGTCCCACTCAGGGAGGAAGTTGGCATGAAACAGGTCCTGCTGGACTACGGCGACGGCAAGATGCCCGTCGAGGTCCCAGATTCTGCTACTGTGGTCCGTTACGGGGAGAGCTGGGAGGATCCGCCGGAGGTGGATCCCGTGGAGGCCACCCGGCAGGCGCTGGCCCACCCCCTGGGGATGCCCCCCCTGCGGGAGCTGGCCAAGCCGGGGATGCAGGTGCGCATCGCCTTCCCGGATCGGGTGAAGGGAGGGGCGCACAAGCTGGCCCACCGGAGGGTGTCGATCCCGCTGGTGGTGGAGGAGCTGAAGAAGGCCGGGGTCCGGGACCAGGACATCAAGCTGATCTGCGCCATGGGGCTCCACCGGAAGAACACCCTGGAGGAGTTGACCTGGTACTTGGGCCGGGAGATCGTGGAGCAGTTCTGGCCCGACCGGCTGCTGATGCACGACTCCGAGGATCCTGCCGGCATGGTGGACTTCGGCAAGGACGAGATGGGCAACGTGGTTACCTTCAACCGGGAGATGGCCGAGTGTGACCTGCCCATCCTGATCGGCCACGTCCAGGGTAACCCCTACGGGGGATATTCCGGCGGCTACAAGATGTGCGTCACGGGGCTCACCAGCTGGCGCTCCATCGCCTCCCACCACACCCCCTCCACCATGCATCGGGACGACTTCCTGCCTGTGGGCACCGGGAGTCTGATGCGGCGGCAGTTCGACTCCATCGGGAGAGCCATCGAGAAGGGGATCGGCAAGCGGCTGTTCGTGGTGGATGCCGTGACCGGGACCAAAGCCCAGGTGCTGGGGGTGTACGCCGGAGCGCCCGATTCGGTGCAGGAGGTGAGCTGGAAGCTGGCCGATCGGCGCACCAACGTAGGGCTCAAGCTGGAGCAGAAGGCCGACGTCTTAGTCTACGGCCTCCCTCGCTCCTTCCACTACGGCCCCGGCATGGGTTCCAACCCGATCCTGATGCTCCAGGCCATCGGGGCCCAGTTGACCCGGGCCTATGGGGTGTTCAACGAGGGTGGGGTGGTCATCGCCCCGGCTGTCTGCGACGGCTGGTTCAACGACGAGTGGTTCGGCTGCTACCGGCCGGCCTACGCGAAGCTGCAGGAGTGCACCGACTTCGGCGAGGTGATGCGCTACCAGGAGGAGCTGGCCACCGACCCCGAGGGGATCTACAGGTACCGCAACTCCTACGCCTACCACCCCTTCCACGCCCTGTCGATGATCGCCATGGGGGCGATAGCCCACCAGCGGGCCAATGCCGTCTTCATGCCCGGCGCGAGGAATCCCGGCTACGCCCGATCCATGGGCTGCATCCCCACCCACGACTTCACCGAGGCGCTCCAGAGGGCGGAGCGGTACGTGGGCAAGAACCCGAGGCTACTGGTGGTGCCCGACGCCTTCACCCAGGTAGGCGTGCACCTCCACATGGCCTAGAGTAACTATCAAACCACGGAGACATGGAGCGCACGGAGATAACTGGAAAGGCCCCGTGTTCTCCGTGTCTCTGTGGTTAGTCCTACCCCTTCACGGCCCCCGCCGTCAGGCCGCTGACGATGTACTTCTGCAGGAGCAGCGCAAAGAGGATCGGCGGCACGCTGCCCAGCACTGCTGCCGCGTTCATCGCCCCGTAGTCTATCGAGAACCTGCCCGCGAACTCCGAGATCACCACCGGCATCGTCTTGGAGACCTCGGTAGAGGTGAACACCACCGCCAGGAAGAACTCGCTCCAGGCGTTCAACAGCGAAAAGATGGTAGCCGCCGCCAGCCCCGGCAGGGCGAGGGGCAGGACGATACGCACCAATACCCCCACGCGGCCGGCCCCGTCGATCATCCCCGCCTCCTCCAGCTCCTTCGGAACAGTCTGGAAGTAGCCCGTCATCACCCATACGACGAAGGGCAGTGTGAAGGTGGAGTAGACGACCACCAGCCCGGGCACGGTGTTCACCAGCTCGATCTTGGACATCAGGATGTACATGGGGATGATCAGGGCGATAGATGGCAGCATCTGGGCGAAGACGATCAGCAGGAAGAGAGCGCGCCGGCCCCGGAAGGGCAGGCGGGTGAATGCGTAGGAGGATGGCACCCCTACCAGCAGGCAGAAGCCGGTGGTCACCAGGGCCACGACGGTGCTGTTCAGCAGGGAGCGAGCGAACTCGCTGGAGGCGATGCTGGAGGCGCTGCCCGAGAAGAGGGCCACGTAGTTCTCCAGGGTCGGGTGCTCCGGCAGCCAGTGGATGGGGACCGCCGTCAGCTCTTTCTGCTGGGAGATGCTGGAGATGACCATCCAGACGAAGGGCGCCACCAGGATGAAGGCCATGGCCAGCGACGCGACGTATATTCCCCCCAGCCGGAGGGTCCGGGCCTGTTTTCTAGTAATTGCCATGTCTTTTTAGTACTCCACCTCGGTGCCCACCAGCCGCATGTACAGCACGCTGGCCGCCACTATCACTGCTGTGACCATGTATGCCAGAGCCGATCCCAAACCGACGTGCAGGTACTTGAAGGTCTCCAGATAGGTGTAGAAGGCTGCCAGATTGGTGGTATCCGCCGGCCCACCGTTGGTCATGACGAAGATGATGTCGAACACTCGGAAAGTCCACATGGTCTCAATGACGATGACGACCAGAATAGTGGGCCGAAGCAAGGGCAGTGTTATGTTCAAGAAGGAGCGCCAGGCGCCGGCCCCGTCGATGCGGCTGGCCTCGTAGAGGTCGGAGGGAATGGTCTGCAGTCCCGCCAGGAAGAGGAGGGCAGTAAAGGGCACCTCCTTCCACACCTTGGCGACGATCACCGCAGGCATGGCCGTGGACGGATCGCCCAGCCACGGCCGGTACTCCTGGATCAACCCGAGGTTCTGGAGCAGGGCGTTGAGCACCCCGTAGTTGGCGTTGAAGATCCACTCCCAGGCGATGCCGACTACCACCGCCGGGATAACCCAGGGGACGAGGAGCAGGGTGCGGAACACGCCCCTACCCAGGAATCGCTCGTTCAGGATCAGGGCGAAGGCCAGGCCGATCACCATGGTGAGGGCCACCGATATGACGGTGAAGATGGCCGTCCGCCCCATCACCTGCCAGAAGTCGCTGCTCTCCAAGAGGCTCAGGTAGTTCCCCAACCCTATGAAGCGCACGTTGCCCGGGTCGGTGAGGTTGTACCTCTCCAGGCTCAGCAGGAGGGAGTAGAGCATGGGGAAGACGATCACCCCCAGGACGATGACGGCGGTGGGGGCGACGAAGATGTACGCCAGGAGGTTCTCTCGGCGCTTTGCCGATCTCTCCGCCGATGCAGCCCCTGGCCTCCGGCTTCCCCCCGCCGGTGGGACCGAGGCGAGAGCCTCTCTCGTTTGAGGATTGGACACGATGATTACCTCCCCCATTTCCCTTCAAGGGGGGCCATTGCTGTGTCAACGACCAATCGACGGATTTGTCATCCTGAGCGGAGCGAAGGATCTCCACGGCGACGAGAGAGATCCTTCGCTATCGCTCAGGATGACAGGCCGAATCGTCTGTGACGGACCTCCTAGCCCTTCTTCAGGATGTCTGCGGCTTTCTTCGCCGCGTCGTCCAGCGCCTGCTGCGGGCTCTTGCTGCCGTTGAGGGCGTTGATGGTTTCCACCTGCATGGTCTGGGAGAACTCTCCGTACCAGGACTGGCCCGGCCGCGAGTAGTCGTTCTTCAGTTGATCCAGGAAGGTCTTCATCCAGGGGTTCTTGGCCAGCTCGGGGTCGTCGAAGACCGACTTCCACACCGGCAGGGCGGACATCTCCTTGAAGATCGCCTTCGACTGCTCCTTGCTGGTGAAGTACTGGATGAACTTCCAGGCCGCCTCCTTGTTGGCGGATTTGGCCGGGATGGCCAGACACTCGGAGCCATCCACCGTCCAGCTGGGGTTCCCGGCCTTGGCGACCGGGATCACTGCCGAGCCGATCTTGCCGACCACCTGCGACTTGGCCGGATCGTTTACCCCGCCTGCCACCTCACCCCAGATGATAGCGTAGGCCGCGCGGCCCTGGGCCATCTCCGTCATGACCTCTAGAGGCCGCATGTTGAAGGAACCGGGATCCACCAGCTTGTCCTTCGCGTAGAGGTCTCGCAGGAACTGGAGGGCGGCCACCCCCTCCGGACTGTTGAACAGCGGCTTGGAGAGGCTCTCATCCAGCAGCTTGCCGCCGTTGCCGAAGAGGAAGGTCATGTAGAGATCGAACTCGCCCTCGATCTGCTTCCACTCGAAGGCGAAGGGGTACTTGGAGATACCCTTCTGCTGGATCGCCAGCGCCTGGGTCCTCAGCTCGTCCCATGTCGTGGGCGCCGCGCTGAATCCAGCCTTGTCCAACATGTCCTTGTTATAAAAGAAGAATAGGGCATCGGTGAACCAGGGCATGCCATAGATCTTGCCGCCGTAGGAGAAGATGCTGGGGTTCACCAGGTCGCTCTTGACGGGGGCCAGGTAGCTATCCAGCGGCTCCAGATACCCTGCCTTCATGAAGGAGCCGTGGGCCGAGGGGTCGACGTCCACCACGTCGTAGGTGGAACTCCCTCCCGCGGCGGCCACCGTGAACTTGGTGCCCAGGTCGTTCCAGTCCACGATCACTGGGTTCACCTTGATGCCCGAATCGGACTCGAACTTCTTGATCAGGCCGGGTACCCACGCCTTGTCAGACGCCACCAGCACGGTGATCTGTCCGCCTGCCTTGGGGGCTGCCGTCGCCGCAGCGGCTGCCGGGGCCGTGGTTGGTGCGGCGGCTGCCGGAGCCTTGGTCGCGGCCGGGGAGGGTTGACCCGAGGAGCAGGCCGAAAGTATGCCGGCCCCCGCGGTGGTGAACAACCCCGCGAGCGTCGCGCGGATCATAAACTGGCGTCGGGTAAGCTTGGTCTCTTTCAGTCGGTCTAGTCCATCGTTCTCTGCCATGGGACACACATCTCCTTGTAGCTGTCAAATGGCTGCTTGTGGCAGCCGATGGTCCCAGTAGCCGTAGGCTTCCGGCATATCTCACCCCCTTTCAGCCACTGCCAAAGGGAGCCAAATAGGTCATAATATTATGTTGTCATATCTCACCGTGAGCCTAGTATAGGGGCGTCATCCAGGGGCGTCAAGCAGCGTAAGGGCGGTGTCGGGGGGGCTGCGGGGTGGCTTGGCTGTCGGCCGGCGGGCACGGAGCTTGCCAGGTTCTCGGCTGCGGGATTCGATCTTACGTCGGTAACGAACCGAAGGAGTTCACGTCAGCTATGCCGATCAAGAATGTAGAAGAGCTGTTCCTGACTGTTCTCAGCGATGTGCGCGCTCGCGAGGAGCGTTCCCTGCAAGCCTGGCAGGAGATGAGTCAGCATGCACAAGACGAAGATGTGAAGAAGGTACTGGAGACCCGGGCCTTCTTGACAAAAGAGAGCATCAGCAACCTGGACGAGTGCTTCAGGCTGCTGGGCAAGCAGCCGATGCAGCCCACTACCCGTCTGCACGACGTGTTCATCGAGGATTTCCGCAGAGAGCTCAACGAGATTCACGATCCCACTCTGAGATCTCTGTACGTCATCCACAAGGCTCGCGAGTTGGCCCAGATCCACGTCTCGGCCTACGTCGGGTTGATAACCATGGCCGAACTCATGGGCAACATTCCCGTATCGGCGCTCCTCGAGACCAACCTGGCGGGCAAGATGGTCTTCATCGATCGGGCGGCCGATCTGGTCCACGAGATCGGCGAGTCCGCGGTGATGGGCAGAATGCGAAAGGCCGCATAGCCCATGTGGCGGATGCAGCGGTGCGACTGAGAGGCGTGCCCCACCTGGTTCCGTGAGGCGGGTGGAAACCACTTGCGTATCGCTTGAAGCGTGTAGGGGGGGAGGGGCTCCGGCCCCTCCCCTCTGAGTTCTAGAACTTCAGCGCCCCCTCCATCAGCCCCTTGGTGAACCACTTCTGGAGGACGATGAAGATCAGCGCCGCCGGGACGAAGGTGATGAGGGCTGCGGCGGCCGCCACGGGGAAGGTCCACTCGGCGGTGGCGGGGCTGCTCTGCAGCAGCTTGATCCCCACCGCCAGCGGCATCACCTGGGCCGAGTCGACGAAGGTGACCGCCAGCAGGTACTCCC
>JAJZQR010000253.1 GCA_021806765.1 Chloroflexota bacterium
TCGGGGGAGCGAAAGCTGTGGAGATGCAGGTCACATTTCAGCACGTCTATACCCAGAAGATAGCCATGGCGATCCCCAGGCTCGCACCCACCAGAACCTCCACGCGGGTGTGTCCCAGCAGTTCCCGCAGCTTCTCCTCGTTCCACCTTTGATGTTTGAAGTACTCGTCCAGCATCCGGTTCAAGATACGTGCCTGAATACTCACTGCCTGCCGTATGCCCGCTGCATCGTACATGACCACGGCGGCGAAAACCACGGCCAGAGCGAAAGTGCTGGACTTGACCCCATCGACCATGGCCACGCCCGTGGCCAGGGCGGCCACCAGGGCCGAGTGGGAACTGGGCATCCCCCCGGCGCTGACTAGCCGCCACAGATCGAGCCTGTGTTCCTGCATCAGGATGACCAGGACCTTCAGGGCCTGGGCCACGGCCCAAGCCACCAGCGACACGATCAGAATACGGTTCTGCAGTATCTCCAAGATAACCTCTGGTATCGGTAGGAGCCGGCTCCTACAGCTCATTGCTCATGACTGGTATCTCGTCCCCGCCGGCCAGCAGCCGGCTCACCCTCAGTTCTGCCTGGTCCAGCATGGCGGTGCACAGGTTGGCCAGCCTCATGCCTGATTCGAACTGCTCTATGCTGGCCTCGAGGGTGAGGCCGCCGTCCTCCAGGGCCTGAATGGTGGCTTGCAGCCTCTCGAAGGCCTGCTCGAAGGAGAGTTGTTCGAAGACTCTCTCCTCGCTCATCGTTGCACCTCCGTCACCGTCGAATGGATCCTGCCGTCGGCGACCCGGATCTCCAACAGATCCCCCGGTTCCACTTCCCGATGGCTCCGGACCAGCCTCCCCCTGGTTCGGTTCTCGCAGAGGGAGTAGCCCCTCTGGAGGGTCTGCAGGGGGCTGAGGGCCTCCAGCTGCATGCCGGCTCCCCGCACCATCTCTCGGGTCATCTGAAGCCGGTGAGCCAGAGTACGGTGGGCTCGCTCCAACAGGTCGTCCACGCCCCTCCGGCGGATGTCGATCTGGGCCGTTGGAGAATGACGCTCCAGACGGGTCCGCGCCCGATCCAGGGCACCTTCGTTCCCCTGCAGCTGATCCTGCATGCCCCTCATCAGCCGGCGCCTCAACTCCGCCAGCTGCATTCGGGAGTCTAACATATTGGGCGTCACCAGTTCCGCTGCGGCGGAGGGGGTTGGCGCCCTCAGATCGGCCACGTAGTCGGCAATGGTGTAGTCGGTCTCGTGGCCGATGGCCGACACCACGGGCACCGTGGAGGCGAAGATGGCCCGGGCCAGTCCCTCGTGGTTGAAGGCAGAGAGATCCTCCATAGAACCCCCGCCCCGGGCGATCACGATCAGGTCCAGGGGGCGGCGAGTGAGGTGGTAGTGATTCAACTCCTGAAGGGCCGCGATCACCTCGGGGGGTGCAGTATCTCCCTGGACCGCTGAGGGCGCCAGGAGGATCTCAACCATGGGGTACCTACGACTCACGATGTTCAGGAAGTCGTGGATCACAGCCCCCGTGGGCGAGGTAATGAGACCGATGCGCTGCGGATAGACGGGCAAGGAGCGCTTGCGCTCCGGGGCGAATAGCCCCTCGGCTTCCAGCTTGGCTCGCAGGGCCTCGAACTGGAGGTAGAGTAGCCCCACCCCTTCGGGTTGCACGGCGTCGGCATACAGCTGGCAGCTGCCCTGGGCCTCGTAGAAGGAGACCCTCCCGTGAACCAACACGCTGAGACCGTTGGACAGATCTACCCCCAGCTTCCGCTGGGAGGCTCGGAACAGGGCGCAGCGCAGTTGTCCCTGGCCGTCCTTCAGGGTGAAGTAGAGGTGACCCGCGGTGGAGCGGGTGAAGTTCGATACCTCTCCATGGACCCACAGGTCGGCCAGCAGTTCGTCGTAGTCCATCAGTTGCTTGACGTAGCCGGTGACCTGGCCGACCTCGTAGATCTGCAAGGGAGCCTCTCAGCCTTCAGCGATCAGCGATCAGCGATCAGGGATCTGTGGCGTTGGGGACGGTGCAGGTACAGTACAGCATCTGACGGAGCCCACGCAAGATACGAGCAGGGTTCTGAAACCCTGCTCCATCGACTGCTGATAGCTGATAGCTTTAGGCCGGTCTCAACGCCATCAGAGGTTGTCCGTACTCTACGGGCTCCCCATCCTCAACCAGGAAGCTGTCGACGATCCCCTCGGCGGTGGAGAAGACGCTGTGAGGGATCATCATGACCTCGATGTAGCCGACGACGTCTCCGATGGAGACCTTGCCCCCGACCTCCACCTTAGGGGATGTGGAAGCCCTCTCCGCCCGGGTGAAGACCCCCACCGCCAGGGCCCGGACCACCCGTGGTTCCTCCGGCGCCGGCTCCGGCGATGGCAGTGGGGTCGAGGCGGATTCCTGCCTGGGCGAGGTCTCCCGCGTCGTACGGCGGAGGGATAGCTTGAACTCCCCCTGCTCGATCTCGCACTCCTCGACGTCGCTGCCGGCCAGCAGCTCCATCAGCCTGCCGATCTCCTGGGTATCGATCCCATCGAGGTCGAACTGCGATCCCATTATCCGACTCGCTCCAGATAGGTGCCGGTGCGGGTGTCCACCCGGATCGTCTCGCCCTGATTCACGAAGAGAGGAACCTGGACCACCAATCCGGTCTCCACGGTCGCGGGCTTGGTGCCGCCGGTCGCGGTGTCGCCCTTGAAGCCGGGCTCGGTGTGTTCGATCTTCAGGTCTACCGTGATGGGCAGCTCGACGCCGAGGGGCTGCTCGTTGTAGCTGAGCAGCTCCATGGTTAGGCCGTCCTTCAGGTAGTTGACGGCGTCACCGAGGGTGTCTCGAGTCAGGACGATCTGGTCGAAGCTCTCGGTGTCCATGAAGTGGTACTGGTCGCCGTCGGCGTAGAGGAACTGGACGGTTCGGTGGTCCAGCCGCACCCGCTGGAACTTCTCCGTCGCCTGGAAGCTGCGATCGGTGACCTGGCCCGTTCGCACGTTGCGCATCTTCAGCCGCACCTGGGCGCTGCCCCGCCCCATCTTGATGTGCTGGAAGTCGATTATCTGCTGGAGCTGGCCATCCAGCTCGATCATAATCCCCTTCTTGATCTCCCCGACGTTAATCAAATCTAAACCTCCATTGCTTCAAGCTGCTTCGGCGCTCGCGTCAGCACGACGAGCTTGCCCCCCTGCAAGGTTACCAGATCCTCGATCCTAATGCCTCCCCAGCCGGGAACGTAGACCCCCGGCTCAACGCTGAACACCATCCCGTCCTCGAGGATGTCTTCCGAGGTCCGTCCCAGCCTTGGGCTTTCGTGGATTGCCAGCCCCACGCCGTGGCCGAGGGAGTGAGCGAACTGCTCGCCCATGCCGGCCGCTTCGATCGCCTTGCGGGCCAGGGCATCGGCCTTGATCCCCACCATACCGGAGCGGATCCGCTGTTCCGCTCTCGTTTGGGCTTCCAGCACCACCTGGTACCGTTCCTTCAGTTGCTGATCCGCTTCTCCCAGGACGATGGTTCGGGTGATGTCGGAGCAGTACCCGTCTACCCTGGCGCCCCAGTCGATGATGATCGGCTCGCCCTGCTGGAGGGGTCGGTCGCAGGGGACGTGGTGGGGCCTGGAGGCGTTGGGGCCGGAGGCGACGATGGGATCGAAGGCCACGCCCTCAGAACCGTGCTTTCTCAAGAAGGCCTCGATCTCCCAGGCCAGCTGCTTCTCCGTCATCCCCGGGGTGACGATCCCCAGCAGATGGGTAAAGGCTTTGTCCGCAAGTGCAACCGCCGCTTCTATGGTCTCCAGCTCTTCGGGCTCCTTCACCGCTCGCAGCCAGTCCACCAGGTTGTAGGTGGGCACTAGCGTGGAATTGGCGTCGAGGACTCCCTTCACCTCCTCATAGAACCGGTAGGTCAGGTGGTTTCCCTCGAAGGCGATCCTGGACACCCCCATGCCGGGAAGGATCTGAGCCAGGGTCGAGGGCAGCTTCTCCTCGATGCGCACCACCTGGTAGTCTGGAGCCTCCCCTTCGGCCTGCTCGGTGGTTCGGCCGTCGGTGAGCAGCAGGGTCTTGCCCTCCGTGATGAGAAGGTACCCGGCCGAGTCCATGGGTGGATGGTCGTGCCCGGTGAAGCCGCTCAGGTAACGCCTGGACTCGGGCTGCGAGATGAGATAGGCATCCGCGCCTATGTGGGTCATCTTTTCGCGTAGTGTTGAGATGCGAGAGGCTACCGGCATCGTCAAGGTCTCCTTGTACGCTCGCGTTGAACCCTGATCCCAGAATGGCGTAGGGCAGGGCGCTCTGGCCTGCCGCCATGCCTTCCGTGGCTCGACGGGCGGCGGGGCACAGGGCCCCGCCCTACGTTCTCACCCCTTTTCTCCCCTCTTCCAGTGGGAGAGGGAAAGGGGGTGAGGTTGCGCCAACTCTACGCCGAACGTCGCTTGCTGGTCGTGCGGGCGGTCTTGGCCCTGGTTGTCTTGGCTGGCGCCCCCTCCCCCGCAGAGACGGCTCCGTCCCCAGCCTCCACAGGGCTGCACCGGATGCAGCGAGGTCCTCCCTTGCCCACCTCCACCATCAGCCCGCCGCAGTTGGGGCATGGCTCCGGCACCGGTTTCTGCCAGGAGGTCCACTTGCACTCCGGGTAGCGACTGCACCCGTAGAAGGTGCGGTGCGCCTTCGTCTGCCTCTCCACCAGGTCCGCGCCACACTCGGGACAGGCGACCCCGATCTTCTTCAGCAGCGGCTTGGCGTTCCTGCACTCGGGGAAGCCGCTGCACCCCATGAACTTCCCGAACCGTCCCATCCGGATCACCATGGGACGGCCGCACTTCTCGCATAGCTCGTCGGTGGGCTCCGGCTCGATCTTCACCCGCTCGATGCTCTCGCCGGCCTTCTCCAGGTCCGCGTGGAAGGGCTGGTAGAACTCCCGGATCACCGGCACCCAGGGCCGCTCGCCCGAGGCTACCTCGTCCAGCTTCTCCTCCATGTTGGCGGTGAAGTCCACGTCGATCACTTCCGGGAAGTTCTCCACCAGCAGGTCGTTCACTATGCGACCCAGCTCCGTGGGCCTCAGCTGCTTCGCCACTCGCTCCACGTAGCCCCGTTCCTGGATGGTGGAGAGGGTCGGTGCATAGGTGCTGGGCCTGCCGATCCCCTTCTCCTCCAGGGCCTTCACCAGGGTGGCCTCGGAGTAGCGAGCCGGCGGCTGGGTGAAGTGCTGGTCGCTGAGCAGCCGCACCAGATCCAGATCCTCCCCGTCGGCCAGTTCCGGCAGCGGCTTCTGGGTGTCCTCGTCCTGCTCCTCGTCGTCTCTACCCTCGCGGTAGACGGCCAGAAAGCCCGGGAACACCACCAGGGATCCCGTGGCCCGGAATAGGTAGTTCCCGTTGGACCGGGTGCCCCTGGCTGCCACGTCCACCGTGGTAACCTCGTAGCGGGCCGACGCCATCTGGCAGGCGACGAATCGCTTCCAGATCAGGTCGTACAGCTTGAACTGGTCCGAGGTCAGGTGCTGCTTCATCCTCGCCGGTTCTCGGAAGACCGAGGTAGGGCGAATGGCCTCGTGGGCCTCCTGGGCCAGCTTGCTCTTGGTGCGGTAGACCCTTGGCCCCTCCGGGACGTTGTCGGGCCCGTACCGCTCCTGAATGAACTGTCTCGCCTCCTGGACGGCCGATTCAGCGAGTTGGGTGGAGTCGGTACGCATGTAGGTGATGAGGCCCACACTGCCCTCGGACCCCACGTCCAGCCCCTCGTACAGCTGTTGGGCGACCGCCATGGTTCGTTTGGCGGTGAACCCCAGCTTCCGCCCGGCTTCTTGCTGCAGGGTGCTGGTGGTGAAGGGGGCTGCTGGAGCCCGGTTCTGCTCCTTGACCCGCACCTCGGCGACCCGGTAGGTTGCGCCCTCCAGATCGGTCAGCACCCGGCGGGAGTCCTCCTGGTTGGCCAGTTCGGGCTTCTTGCCCAGGGCCTGCACCAGGGTGGTCCGGAAGGTGGTCTGCTTACCTCGGCCGGCCTTGGCCAGCTTCTTGGCCAGTTCGGCTTCCACCGTCCAGTACTCGATCGGGTTGAAGCCCTCGATCTCCCTCTCCCGCTCGACCACCATCCGCACGGCGACCGATTGAACCCGCCCGGCGGAGAGCCCCCGACGCACCTTCTTCCAGAGCAGCGGGCTCAGGTTGTAGCCCACCAGCCGGTCGAGGACGCGCCGGGCTTGCTGAGCGTCCACCCGCTTCATGTCTATCTGGCGGGGTGCTTTGACTGCCCGCTGGATGGCTTCCTTGGTGATCTCGTGGAACTCTATCCGTTGGATCGGCTTGCTGTCGGCCCCGATGGCCACGGCCAGATGCCACGCGATGGCCTCCCCCTCGCGGTCGGGGTCTGTAGCCAGGTAGATCTTCTGGGCACCCTTGGCCTTTTCCTTCAGTTCCTTGACTACCGACCGCTTGTCCCGAGGGATCACATATTTGGGAGAGAAGTCCCGCTCCGGGTCGACGCCCAGTTCGCTCTTCGGCAGGTCACGGACGTGCCCCATGCTGGCGTCTACCGAGAAGTCTCTCCCCAGAAACTTCTGAATCGTCCTGGCCTTGGCCGGAGATTCGACTATTACCAGGTTTTTTGCCACGTCGACTCATCCCCTAACGTAGTTCATTCCGCCGGCCTGACGCGCCAGGCCCTTCAACTCTAGCATGGTCAGGGTGCTGGACACCACGGCCATAGGAAGACAGACCGCCCGCCGGATCTCGTCGATGTGAAGCGGCTCGTGGCCGAGACAGCGGAGCACCGCCACCTCAGTTTCGCTCTCGGGGATGGCGCCCCTGGCCTCTCTCTGCTCTACTGCCGTCTCCAGATTCAACTCCTCCAGGAGATCCCTCAATTCGCAGGCAGGCTTTGCTCCCTCCGATATCAATCTATTCGGCCCGCGACTCGCCGGGCTGAAGATGTTGCCGGGCACCGCAAACACGTCTCGCCCTTGCTCCAGGGCGAACTCGGCGGTGATGAGCGCGCCGCTGGTCTCTCCAGCTTCCACTACCAGACTGGCAAGGGACAGGCCAGAGATGATCCTGTTTCGGCGCGGGAAGTTGACGCCGTCGGGTTGGGTGCCCAGGGGAAACTCGCTCACCACAGCACCCCTCTCCGCGATCTCGGCGGCCAACTTCCGATTCTCACCTGGATAGATTATATCAAGGCCGCTCCCCAGAACCGCTAGGGTGCGACCTCCCCCCTCCAACGCCGCCCGGTGGGCGTGGGTGTCGATCCCCTTGGCCAGGCCGCTGACCACCGTGACCCCATTCTCCGCCAGACCTCGGGCGAACAGTTCGGCTGCCTGCCGTCCGTACACTGTAGGCATCCGAGTCCCCACCACTGCGACGGCCAATTCATCTCCCGGGAGCAGTTCCCCTCGCAGGTAGAGGACCGGCGGCGGATCCGCGATGTTGCGGAGCGGCCGGGGATAATCGGGGTCCTCCAGGGTGAGCATGGTCACTTCTAGCCGCTGGAGCTTCTCCATCTCCCGCTCCAGGTCCACCCTGACGCGGGCGGCAACCAGCGCCTCGATGGTCCGCCGGTCCAACCCCACCTCGGCCAGGAGGGCCGGGCGTGCCTTCCAGGCTGCCTCGGGGCTGCCCAGGCTCTCCACCAGTCGACGGAACTTGGCCGGACCTATGCCGGGCACCAGGCTGAGCCCTACCCAGTACGCCTTCGGATCCACCGCCATCACCTCTGGGAGGGATGATCCCTCGGGGGGCTACCGGGGGTCTCGACGTTCTTCTACTACCACCCTAACCGGGCGGTTGGCGATTGTAGCACAGGGAATCAACCCTTACAAAGGGTATTCTGAAATTGCACCATAAGGGAGCGTCTTGGCGACGGCCGCAGGAAGGAATCCTTTGTAGG
>JAJZQR010000254.1 GCA_021806765.1 Chloroflexota bacterium
CTCCCGAGGGGTGCCGGACCCCGCTCCCGGCCTTGGCAGAACAGCCGTGGTCTCCCGCCGAGAGCTACTACTCGAAACGGCGACTCATCGCGCCCGAAGGGGCGCTTCTCCTTTCTAGTTCCTTCCGGCACAAAAGTTCGGGCATCCTCTACGAGGGATCCCGCCGCCAGGTGGCTCGGGCCGGTTCCAAGGAAATGAACTGAGGATCTGCTCTTGCATCCCGGGGTGCTTCTACTATGGGCTAATACTTCCCCAGGTTCAGCAAGCGAGGACCATAGTAGATTAAAGGCAGATTAGAGTCAAGAGATTTCGTGCCGGAATGCACGTTTTTTCTTCCACCCCATGGCCCTACAGCCAGCGAGATTTCCGGACACAGATCGCATCCTCCATCGAGCTTTTCCCTCGCACCTTGGCGCCTGTCAGGACAAGGGCGCCGAGGCGTGACCAAAGGGGGACGCGTGGCCGTGCGCCCCCACGATTTCACGTTGGGCATTCTCCAATCGTCGCTGGCTTCTCCTTGCGCAAGCTGCCTGCCAGGTGGTGCCGATGCTATAATTGATCTCTAACCTCAGCAAGAGGCCATGGGAGATCTGCTTGTCGATACTAGATGGATTGAACCCCGCCCAACGGGAGGCGGCTGCCGTCCCATCGGGCCCGCTCTTGATCCTCGCCGGGCCCGGCTCCGGCAAGACCCGAGTCGTCACCCACCGCATAGCCTACCTGATCCAGCAGCACGGGGTTAGCCCCCACCGCATCATGGCCGTTACCTTTACCAACAAGGCCGCGCGAGAGATGAAGGAGCGGCTGGAGAGGCTGGTGGGCCCTGCGGCCTCAGCCCTCACCGTGGGTACCTTCCACGCTACCTGCGCCCGCATCCTACGGCGGGAGGCCGCCCAGGTGGGTCTGGATCCCAGCTTCGTCATCTACGACGACGACGACCAGCTCAGCCTGGTCAAGAGCGTCCTGAAGGAGCTGGAGCTGGACGAGAAGCGCTATCCGGCTCGTCCCTTCCTGAACGCCATCTCCTCGGCCAAGAGCGAGCTGAAGAGCCCTCACCAGTACGGCGAGTTCACCACCAGCTACTGGCAGGAGGTGGCGGCCAGGGTCTACCGCCGCTACCAGGAGCTGTTGGGGCTGAACCGGGCCCTGGATTTCGACGACCTGCTGATGACTGCCGTGCAGCTGTTCCGCAGTTGCCCGGAGGTGCTGGATCGGTACCACGAGCGCTATCTCCACCTGCTGGTGGACGAGTTCCAGGACACCAACGTGGCCCAGTATGCCCTGGTGAAGCTGCTGGCCGGCAAGAGCCGCAACGTGAGCGTGGTGGGTGATCCCGACCAGTCCATCTACAGCTGGCGCTCCGCGGACATCCGGAACATCCTCAACTTCGAGAAGGACTACCCGGATGCCAGGGTGGTGGTGCTGGAGCAGAACTACCGATCCACAGGCACTATCCTGGAGGTGGCCCAGGGGGTCATCAACGCCAACACCATGCGGAAGGCAAAGAAGCTGTGGACCGAGAACGGCCCCGGGCAGCCGGTGACCGTCTTCGAGACCTACGACGAGGGGGAGGAGGCCACCTTCGTCGCCCGGGAGATCGAGAAGCTGGTGGCTCGGGAGGGCCGTAGCTTCAGGGACTTCGCCGTGATGTACCGGACCAACGCCCAGTCCCGGGCGCTGGAGGATGCTTTTCGACGGTATCGGCTTCAGTACAAGCTGGTGGGCGGGACCCGCTTCTACGAGCGGCGGGAGGTCAAGGACGTCGTGGCATTCCTCCGGTTGATCCAGAACCCGGAGGATGGGGTCTCCCTTGCTCGGGTCATGAACGTGCCGCCTCGAGGGATCGGGGCGAAGACCATGGCGGAATTGGACAGACTGGCCCGGCGGCGAAACCTCTCGCTCTTCGACGCGGCCCGGATGGTGGTGAGCGACGAACCGGGAGATGATAAGCCTCTGCCCCAGCTGACCCCCAGGGTGCGCAACGCCGTCGCTGCCTTCGTCGAGACGGTGAACTACCTGGTGCAGCGGAAGGTGGAGTTGGGGATCGTGGACCTGCTGGACCTGCTGCTGGAGCGTACCGGTTACCGATCCTACCTGCTGGATGGCTCCGAAGAGGGGCAGGATCGGTGGGAGAACGTGATGGAGTTGCGCACCGTCGCCAGGGACTACGAGCATCTGAACCCGGGGGCGGCCCTGGATGCCTTCCTGGAGGAGATGGCCCTCGTCTCCGACGTGGACGGCCTGAAGGAGGAAGAAGAGGGAGTGACTCTCATCACCCTCCACGCTGCCAAGGGGCTCGAGTACCCTTGCGTCTTCATCGTCGGGTTGGAGGACGGCATCTGTCCCCACTCCCGCTCCTTCGACGACCAGGCGGCCATGGAGGAGGAGCGGCGGCTCTGCTACGTGGGGATCACCCGGGCCATGGAGCGGCTGTGGCTGGTGTACGCCACCCGCCGCACCCTCTACGGCAACGTGAACTTCAACGAGCCCTCCCGGTTCCTGGCCGACATCCCACCCCATCTGGTCTCGGGAAACGGCGCCGTCGGTCCGACGTTAAAGAAACGGGAAGGATCGAGCGACGACGTGCCCCAGCGTCCGGACTCCTTTTCGAGCTTCTCAGGGCGAGGTAGGTTCGCACCGCCTGCGCCCCCCCGTGGGTCTGAGGGAACGGGGGTGTACAGGCGTGCGCCCGAGGGTACGGGGATACCCAGGCGGGTCCCCGAGCCCGTGCCGCCGCCGAGGAGGGAGTCTGTCTCCAACGGTCAAGAGGTGCGTATCGCATCGGAGGGTGGGGCCGACCAGAGGAGCAGCGAGCCCACCTTCAAGCCTGGTGATCGGGTGTACCACCCGGCTTTCGGGAACGGGGTGGTGGTCTCTAGCCTGGTGACCCGCACCGACGAGGAGGTCACCGTCGCCTTCGAGCAGCGGGGGGTGAAGAAGCTGGCCCTCAGCTTCGCGCCGCTGCAGAGGGCATGACGACGGATTTGGAGTGCGGCGTGTTCGTCCGGTGGGACAGGGAGCCAGGGCGAGGCCTGTGATCGCCCCTATAGACAGAGGCGTGGTGTTTCCATGAAAGCGACGAAGGCACTCCTTCTGATATCGGTGTTAACCACTATGGTGGTGGGCGGCTGCGCTCCTTCTCCTTCGGCTGCGCCGATGACACCGGCGCCCACAGCCGGGAAGGCGGCTGCCACGACCCCGCCGGCAGCCGCCACGGCGCCTGCGGTAGCTACCGCGGCACCAGTTTCGCCCACCCCGGTCCCAACCCAACCGAAGCCGGCGGCCACGGCAACTCCGGCCCTACCGGGGGCGACTGCGACGGCGCCTGCTCCCCTCGCGACCCCATCGGCTAGTCCGGGTGGCCCCGGGGCGACGCCGCTGCCGGCCTCGGCACCGACCGCCCGAATCACCACGACCTCGGGGCGGCAGGTGACGGTGACGCTGGAGGTGGCGGACACGTCGGAGTCCCGGGCGGTGGGGCTCATGCGTCGGTCGTCGATGCCGGAAACGGCCGGCATGCTGTTCATCTTCCCCTCGGACAACCAGGCCCCCTTCTGGATGAAGGATACCTGGATCCCCCTGTCCATCGCCTTCATCTCTTCGAATGGGAGGATTGTGGACATCCAGGACATGCAGCCGATGACGGAGGATCTGCACCAATCGGCCCAACCCTACAGGTACGCCCTGGAGGTGAACCAGGGCTTCTTCAAGAAGAATGCCGTGAGCACAGGAGATCGAGTGGATCTCCAGCTGGGAGGGAGATAGTGAAGATACTGGTAACGGGTGGAGCCGGGTTCATAGGCTCCAACGTGGTCGATGCGTACGTAGATGCCGGCCATCAGGTGGTGGTGGTGGACAATCTGGCTTCTGGCAACCGGGCGAACCTGAACCCCGCGGCCACCTTCTATGAAGTGGACATAAGGGGAGCGGAGCTGCTGGAGGTGATGGAGAAGGAGAGGCCCGAGGTGGTGAACCACCACGCCGCCCACATCGACGTACGACGGTCGGTGGCGGACCCTCGGTACGACGCCTCCATCAACATCGACGGATCCATCGCGCTGCTGGAGGCCTGCCGCAAAGCGGGCGTTCGGAAGGTGATCTACAGCTCCTCTGGTGGCGCCATGTACGGTGAGCCGGAGTACCTGCCCTGCGACGAGAAGCACCCGGTGAAGCCGCTTTCTCCCTACGGTGCCACCAAGCACACGGTGGAGCACTACCTTTTCATGTATCGGGAGAATTTCGGCCTCGGTTATACCGTTCTCCGCTACCCCAATGTTTACGGGCCTCGACAGGATCCCTACGGCGAGGCTGGGGTGATCGCCATCTTCACCGAGCGGATGCTGAAGGGGGAGCCGGTGACCATCTTTGGCAGCGGGGAGCAGGAAAGAGACTTCATCTACGTGGGCGACTGCGTGTCCGCCAACCTGCTGGTCCTGGAGGCCGGGGACGGTCGGGAATACAACCTGGGCTGGGGCATCGGAACCACCGTCAACCAGATATATCATCGCCTCAAGGAAGTCACTGGCTACCAGTTGGATGCCATCTACGCCCCTGCCAAGACAGGGGAGACCTTCAGGATCTACCTGGACACCACACGGATCCGCCAGGAGTTGAACTGGGTCCCGAAGGTCCCGCTGGAGGAGGGGCTCGCCCGCACCGTGCAGTTCTTCCGGTAGAGGGCGTGATCTCCTGGAAGAACTTGGGGGATGGCGTGCTGACACTGCTCCTCCGACGCTGCCTCCTGGCGGCCTTCCTGGCCGGCCTGGCGCTGCTGCCCGGCTCCGAGGGTTGGTCCGGTATCCTCGCCGATGGGGATCGACTGGTCTCGGAGCACAGGCTGCTGTCGGCCCTGGACAGCTACAACCGGGCGGCGGCCTTCCCGGAGGCCTTCCCCACCGCTCAGCTGCGTCTGGGGCAGACCTATCTTCGTCGCGGCCAGCCTCAGGAGGCGGCCGAGGCCTTCCGGCGGATCGGGACCGAGGGGACCGCTGCCAGGGGTGCGCTGCTGGGGCTGGCCGAGGCGTCGGGCCAGCTGCAGGACTCCAGCGGGAGCCTCGCGGCGCTCCGTCGGGCCCTGGAGTTCCAGCCCACCGACCTGGAAAACTGGAACCGTCTGGTGGAGCAGGCAGCCAGGAGCGGGCTGCGGCCTGTGGAGATACAGGATCTGCTAAGAGGGCTTCCGATCTCGGGCAGAGAGGGAGTCCTCGGCCAACGGGCCGATTACCTGCTGGGAGCGTGCCTGCTGGAGCCGGACCGAGGGGAGGGCCTTGCTGATCTTCAGAGGGCGTCCTCGGGTTCCGATCCCGAGGTGAAGGGGATGGCGGTGGAGTTGCTGGAGGCCTCCAAGGCGTCCGATCAGGCAACCAGATCCGTGGAGGAGGCCAGGGTGATGCTGGCTCAGGGACTTGCCGGCCCCGCTCTGGCCCGAATAGAGGGACTCTCCTTCGGTGACCCCAAACGGGATTCAGAGGTGTGGGCCCTGCGGGGCTACGCGCTGAAAGAAGCGGGCCGGGGTGATCAGGCGGAGGATGCGGCGCGCCGCTCCCTGGACTTGCTACCCAATCAACCCCTGGCGACTTTCCTACTGGGTTCCCTTCTGGTGACCCGGGGCGATGCGGAGGGAGCGGTGTCGTGGCTGCGACGGGCGTTGGAGAAGATGCCGGCCAACCCGGCCCTCTACGCCGAGCTAGCCAATGCCCTGGTCGGTCTGGGAGATTACAGTGATGCTCAGAGGGCGCTAACCCTGGCCCTCCAGGCGGCGCCCGAGAGCGGAGAGTTGCGGCTGGCGGTGGCCCGCTTCTACGTGGACCGTCAGTATCGGGTCGAGGAGGGATTAGAGGCGGCCCGAGAGGCTCTGCGCCTCACCCACAACTCGCCAGAAGCCCTGGGTACGGAGGCCTGGGCACTGCATCTGCTCGGGAGGTCCCAGGAGGCGGTGAGCCCTGCCGAGCAGGCCGTCTCCGGCGAGCCGGAGTCTGCCTTGCTCCGATATCGGCTGGGTTCCATCTACGAGGCTCTGGGGCAACGAGAGCGTGCCAGGGAGCAGTATCGGATGGTGGAGGAGTTGGACGGCGCGGGCGAGTTGTGGCAGCGGGTGAAGGCTGCTCTGGCGGACCCGTAGGAAGTGGATCCTTCTGGCGGGCAGCTGACCCCGGTGTGGCTTGTACCGCGGTCCATTATAATGAGAAACAGACTATCCTTGCGGTTGGAGCCTACGGGCCCCCCCGCTTTGCGAATTGGAGGGGCAATGACTCGTAACGATGGCCGGAGCCAAGACCAGTTGCGCCTGGTGGAGTTGATACCTGGCTTCCTGGAACTGCATCCGGCTTCCTGCCTGATCAAGATGGGGCGTACATGGGTGCTGTGCGCCGCCAGCGTCGAGGAGAGGGTGCCGCCCTTTCTGGATGGCAAGGGACAGGGCTGGGTGACCGCGGAGTACGGGATGCTGCCGGCTTCCACCGGCCGGCGGACTGCACGGGAGAGACAGTCCGGCGGCCGATCGCAGGAGATCAGCCGTTTGATAGGGCGGTCGTTGCGGGCGGCGGTGGACATGAAGATGCTCGGGGTCCGGACCATCACCGTGGACTGCGACGTGATCCAGGCGGACGGGGGGACCCGCACTGCCTCGGTGACCGGTGGATACGTGGCGCTGGCGCTGGCCCTGCGGCAGTTGGAGTCCAGGGGGCTTCTGCCGGCCAGACCTCTTCGGAAAGCGGTGGCGGCGGTGAGCGCCGGTGTTGTGGGTGGGGAGCTGATGCTGGACCTGGACTACAGCGAGGACTCCCGGGCCGACGCCGACCTGAATGTGGTGATGACGGAGTCGGGGGAGATGGTGGAGGTGCAGGGCACCGCCGAGGGCTCTCCTTTTGCGCGGAAGGCGCTCCAGCAGCTGCTGGATCTGAGCAGGCAGGGGATCGACGAACTGCTGGAGGCCCAGCGGCGCGCGCTGGCGAACGTGCTGGTGGAGAAACCGCAGAACGGCGGGAACATCTAGAACTCTCATTCTGGCTAGTAAAACCATATGCATTCCCAGCGGAACGGCGTATATTGGTTTCCATGGTTAAGTGCTCGCATCGAGCGTGCTGGCGGATGCCGCTGGCGCCCGTGCTGCCCCGATGCGAGATGAGCCATCCCAGGCAACCCATATGTAGATCTGCTGCAGATAGGAGGTCTGTACGGTGGCACGGTTGGATGGCACCCGCGTTGCGATCATTGTCGCCCACGAATTTGAGGACATCGAGCTGCTCTACCCCATTATCCGGCTGAACGAGGAGGGCGCCGACATCATAGTCGGGACCCTGCCTCAGTCGGCGCCGGCCCACTTTCATCCCCGACCCTATTTCCCTGACAAGCCGATCACCGGACGGTTTGGGTCGACAGTGCCGACCCTGGTGCTGGAGGAGGGAGTGCGCTACAGATGGCACCCCTCGACCGAACTCACCCTGGACGATTTCGACGCCATCATGTTCCCCGGGGGGTTCTCTCCTGACTATCTTCGGATACACTACCCGACCCTGGCGCTTACGGCTGAGGCCTACCGAGCCGGCAAAGTGATCGCGGCGATCTGCCACGGTCCCCAGGTGCTGATCTCCGTCGATCGCCGCTTCGGCACCGACATCATCCATGGGCGGCGGGTGACTGGATACGCTGCCACAGAGGATGATCTGCGCAACGCCGGCGGGGAGTACGTCGACGTGCCCTCCGTCCGAGTCGGCAATGTGGTCACGGGCCGCTGCCCCGATGCCCTTCCCGAGTTCTGCCACGAGATCGGGGAAGCCCTCCTTGCGATGAAAGAGCGCCGCTAGCGGGCGAGCCACATGAGGCTGGGCTGCTTCGAGCCCAGCCTCA
>JAJZQR010000009.1 GCA_021806765.1 Chloroflexota bacterium
TCCGCAAGCCTTCAACTCGTCTATGGCGGACAGATACTGTTGATCGCCGATGAACAAAAAATATGGCGTCTTGACTGTGGAAGCCAGGTAGCCCTTCACTGGGTCCATGCCCATCTATTCACAGCCTCCGTTCGCCAGTATTTCAATTCCTACCGCTATGCTGTCTTTGACCAGTCTCTTCAGGTACTGCTTCAACTGGGCGTCGCCCATCTCGTCGATTTTGAGGAGAACTCTATCGCTTCCCCCCGCGTTGTACTCGGCAACGGCAAGCCGCTCTACCTTGGACTTCACGCCCGGATTGTCGCGCCAGTCATAAACATCAACCGAAAGGCGGTCGAGCGCGTCCCTAACTCTATCGAGGTCGGGAAGCAACGTGCCATACATACCGATGACGTCTCGCTTGAACGCCGCATCCCGTTTGTCGTCATCCGAAAGCGCGTCGAACATCGTGGTGGATTCAAGGAAGGAAAGCGCGGCCTTGATTTCGGAATCTGTCCCCGAGTCACGGTTGAGGGTGTCGAACGCCTTCTTCGCCCGCTCAAACTCCTCCGCTGGAACCAGGCACAGAATCGGCGTCCTATAGCGGCTCGACCAATCACGCGGATTCTTCGTTCCAGTCTTGTCTTTCCATAAGTTGGAGAGCCGCGACTTCAACTGGTTCCTGCGGAACTCCTCGGCGGCGCCCTTCACCTTGACATTGCAGTCGGTTCTGGGCAACTCGAAAAGCCCTGTTCCGACCTTGCTCTTCACAACGGCGATGTCGTCGTCACTTAGGCCTTCAAGGTATACCTCATAGACCTCGGCAAAGACCTGTGTGTCGTCGTTGAGCAGCTCTCTGATTTCAGCACCATGCGCCACCAACTCGGCATGGAGCGATCTCAGCTGTTCTTGCAGAACATCCTCCTTCCTACAGATCTTGAGGAGCGTGTCAAGAACTTTCGCCAAGGCAGGGTATCTTGCCCGCAGAGCCTCGCACGAGATACCGATGAACTTCAGCCGTTCGCGCCATTCTTCATATGCATCATTCAAGGAGCGGCCAGCCGTGCTCAGGATAGCGTTGGTTTCCTTGACCACGCTGTACTCCGTCAGCAGTTTGCGGATTTCATACTCGCCCATCTGCTTGTCCCAAAGGCACGAGTGCTTAACGGCAAATAGGCGGCGAATGTCTGCGAGGACGCTATTCTCCTCCGCACCGATAGCCGTCGCGAGCTCCATAACCTTGCCGCCTTCGAAGGAGCGGAGATACTCAACCATACCTTTCCGGCAATTCTCGCTGGTGAGTAAGGCAGATAGGTTGACGGCAAGCGAGGGCTTGGCTGGCGCGATCTTGCCGATTGCGAGAGCCTTCTTGTGTGCTTCGCTGCCCTCTTTCTGGACAAGCTCGATGTACATCTGAACTACGTCGAAGATGCCGACGGTGTCTATCTCTTCAAGGCACCATACAGGCAAATTCAAGCCGCGCATCTTTGCAGTCACGGCTATCGCTGCTTGCCCCGCGGATGAACAGGAATTCGCGGTGATGCTCCACGCTTTTTCGGTAAGTTCGTAGAACGCCTTCTCACCAGCGGTCATCTTTACGATATAGGTAGGCTTCGGAGACTTTCCGATGTAGTTGCCGAGCATTTCGGAGAGTTTCTCCTGTGTCATCTGCCCGTGACCGCCGGAGGAATCGCTGTAACGGAATGGTTCGCCGCCGTACTCTCTCAGCAAGAAGCCGGCGATGAACGACGAGAGATTGCAGGGTGCGAAGCCGTGGTTTTCTTCGAGGAAATCGTAAAGGTCACCAATCGAGATCTGGCCGTCACGGACAAACGCCTCCTCTATACGCTTATCCACCTCGACCTTGATTGTTGAGATGGGCAAAGAAGCAGTCTTCGGGTCTTCCCAATACCTATCAGCTTTCCAAACGGTCGGAAGCACATTCTTTTCAATACCTACAACGACACCACTTGTGCTCTGCGAGATGCCGGACTTTGCCGACTGTTTCATCGTGGGCGTCATCTTCAGCTGGCTCTCCGTCAGGTTCTTGGCAAAATCGAATACATGCGGAAACCTGTTCGTCACGATGGTCTGAAGGACGCTTGCTACGCCTTGACCGTTGCCGAGTTTCTCGCCTTCTTGGCCTTTTTGATTGGCGTAGGTGTACACGACAAACTGACCGTTGTAGACCCGGTTTTTCCAGTCCTGGTCTAAGACGCGCCTGGCTTTATCCGCACTTTCCCTCGATGAACTGTTTTGATTACCCTGGTAGTACATCGCCATAGCGGAGAAGTCCACATACTGCTCAAGCGCCTCCAGCCCAAGCGGAGTAGAGAGAGCGTCGATGAACACGATATTCTTGTACTGTTCATCCGCCACTGCCGTTCTGAGTGTCTTGCGGAACGCGGCCGCTTCAGCGTCGTCTTTGGCAAAGGCAATGACGGCGTGGAATTTCCAAGCAGCGGCTCCGTCATTAGTGGCT
Source organism: Chloroflexota bacterium (assembly GCA_021806765.1). The sequence goes on from JAJZQR010000009.1 coordinate 2,462, forward strand.
TTGTCGCGGAGGATGTTGATTGTGCGAGTGAAGTCGGCCACGGTTACAGGAGTAAGCTTGCCTGTACCCGGCTCCGACTCGAAGCGAAGCCGCAGGGCAGGAGAAAGCGGCAGTACGGTAGAAAGCCCACCCTCCGCCACCAATTTCGCGGTGGTGCTGTTCTGCCTAACGTCCTTCTTGTAGTTATCGATCTTCGCTTGGTCGCCAGCAAGCACGGCAGCGGCATAAACATGGCGACCGCCACCTATCGGGTTGGAGACGAGAATACCCTTATCTTTCAAACCCTTGGCAAGATTTGCGGGCTTCGTTCCCTCCAGGTCGGAAATACCCTCGAAGACATAACTGAGGTTCTGCTCGGTTGCCTTGAAAAGGTCAATCGTGCCGCCCAAACGCTGGTCGATCGCCTGCATGATCAGGATGGCTTTCAGAACAGCCTTCTCGTCCTCTCGTAGGTTCTGCTGTTGAGGAAAAGTGTCCAATATCAAACGAATATCAGAGGTCAGGTGATCCCTGCCCTTTTCGTAGAAGAAGTTCCAGAGCATATCCACCGTGAGGAGCGGGTGGTCGTCAAAGGGGCCCGTATTCTCGATAAACCACTGGAACGCCTTCACGTCGTCCATGTTCGCAGACTTGATGAAGTCAAACATACTTCGCTGGTTGGACTTGAAAGCGGAGGCTATGTTCTTCAGAAGCAACGCTGCCATCGGGTGAAGAGGCATGATGTCCTTCATCACCCGCGGGTCGATTATTTGCGCAACCGCCATTACCTTCGAGCGGGAGTTCTTGACGCGGTCGTTCAGGTCGTCGGCGAGAATGTCCCACTGTGGCTTGGCGGCAGGCTTCACATTGAAGGCGTGGCAGATGAGGTTGAACGCGATGTTGTCCGGCAGGGCAATCGGTACGGATACAAAGCGGTCGCTTACCTTCGACTGGTTTCCCCTGTCGCTGTCCGCCACGTAGATCCGCTGCGGCTCGTGGGTCACCACGATGAAATAGAACGGCTTGTTCTGAACCAAGGCGACGACCTTTTGAAACTCAGAGAGGCTCTCGCGATTGTTCCTGAAGTAGTCGGAGAACTCGTCCCAGATGAACACGATTCTCGTGTTGTTCTGGTCGATGATATCCGTCAGCCATGCGATGAGTCTGTCTGAATCGATGGTCAAAGCCGTGATACCCTCTTTGTCGGCAAGACGGAAAATATTGGCCACCAGGGATCTGACTTCGCCGCTCTTACGAAGCACGTTCAGCACATCGTCGGCAGTGGACTGAGAGAACAACGCCCGCCATTCCTTCTCCGGGTTTTGCAAGAGGCGATCGAACATCAGCTTATGGTCAGCGTCTTCAAGCCAAGCGATGATGCTCTCTTTCAAAGTGTTCTCGCCAAGGTAGGGTATTTTCTGGCGAACGAGCGCGGCCTTGACACTTTCCTGTATGGCGAAGAAAAGGTCGCGGGCTGACATTATGCCGCCGGAGGCATAGCGATGCGCCACGACTATTCCCTTTTTCTTGTGGCCGATCAGCTTTTCACGAAGGTCGGTTTTCTTTTTCAGCGGCTCATAGCTATTCCAGTAGGCGCGGAGCTCCTCCTCGGAGGCTTCGAGAACTCTCCGCAAGGCCAAAGCGCACTGCGACTTGCCGGTGCCGTATGCGCCCTCAATCCACAGCGTCCTGCCGCCGTTCTGCCGCGCTAGGGCGCGCTCCATTTCGGTGAGCAATTCGATAAAGGTGCCGTGGGGATAGGTATTCTCCCAAGGAGCGCCGGCGTCGATCGCCGCATCATCTATACAGGGGAAGTACCTCTCATCGATGTCGAAGTACTCGCGGTATTTGCTGTTGTTAGGCATTGCCGTTAGCCCCCTTGAACAGGTCGAGGACGTCTTGCGACGATTTGTCCTCCGCCAGCGTTATCCTTTCGAGGTCGTGTGTGAACGACGCCGTGATGAATTCGGGGTACTTCGCGGAGAGCCCTAAGAGGATCGGCGTCATCTCCTCACGGCCAAGCCCGAAGATGCGGGTAGGGCTTATACCATCCCTGTCGATGCTGTCGTTGAGGAGGGTGGCGAGCGTGAACTCCTTGTAGTCGTTGCACTTCTCAGCGAACTTGAACAGACCGTATAGCACCACACGAGGGTCGCTCACCGAGCATTTCGTGCGGACGAGGTCGCCTTCGTCTGAAATATAGCCGAAACGAAGAATTGTACCGAGAGGAGTGTCGACAATCCTTCTATATGCCTTAGCCACAGCATTTGCGGGTCGCTCTAATAGACCATCAATTAAGAGCATATCAACCACGTTCTTGCGTGAATAGATGTGCCCGATATCAAAGTTTTTGACATACCACTCCATCTGTGGGTTGGCTGCAACCAAGTTTATGAGGACAAGACCCATTGCCGTTTCTGTCTCCCAACCGAGAGAACTTATAAGTTCAGCAAATGGGGAAAAATGATTCTTCTCTGACAGCACTGCGTCCGCCAAAAACACCTTGAACTTGACTTGTTGGTCGGGGCCCAAGTTGTTTTCCTCAAAGAAAGCCTCCTTGCCGTTAAAGAAGGCGGCCATCCACTCGGCTTTAGGCGCATGTTCAGTGAAAGAATTAATAGCTCGCATTTTTACACCTCCATTTGGTATTTTCAAAGAATCGTATAACAAACAACCGCCGGACAGGTTGTGGCAGTCAAGACAGTGACGACACCCATCGATCTTGATTACCCCGTTCTCGAAGGAAATGCAGCCGTTTCTACAATTCGCTGAGCATACTGTACAAGCGCCGCAATAGCCCGCCTTTCGGAAGACCTGCCTGAATACCTTCGCCATTGATGGGTTGCTTTTCAAATCACTTTCCGCTACGGAAACGACATAGCCGCCCTTGGTCGGCTGAACGGTAATTGGAATGTCCCAATCAAGGGTCTTTATCCATTCTCGCCAATCAGACGATGGATTGGTTATGGTTATAAACGTCTTACCTTCTTTGCTTTCTTCGCGGTACTTCTTAAGCGTTCCTTCGACAAACCTTCCATCGGAGCGGGACTTCCAAGCACCTCGATTCATAAAGCCCAGAAATCGTGAGTCTGCAAGAGGCTTATCGCTTGTATCCCTAATCAATGCGAAATACTGTTTTACATCTTCAGGATATATTAAGTGCCGCATATACTCGCTTAGTCCGCCGGACATTGGGCAAACCAAACAACCAGCACGAGAATTTCCTTTCTTATAGGTTTCGTTCAGGGTAACGTCATTTGCGAAAGCATAGAGAAACACCTCAGCAGAAGTCCACTCTAAAATCGGATAAAAGTCGTATTGCCCTTTTACTTTCTTGCCGTAGTTTTCATACTCATATTCTGCGCGGACTACGCTTTCTTGCGCTCTTACGCCAACAAAAGCCAAGCCCGTATAGTCGTCTTTGCCAGTGATCTCCCTCAACTTCAGTGTCTGCGGGGTGCTTTTATGCACGGAGCAGCACCAGCGCAGGACACGGGACGGGGGACCGAACATCTCCCACGACTGCTGTGGGTTGAGATGTGACTTGGCAATGTAGAATGGGATCTCGTCTTCCGCGCATTGCTGCCTGGTCTTCCTGATGACCTCGTAAGTATCAGGGAACTCCATACCCGTGTCGCCGAATACCACCACGAAGCTGCCTTTGGGCAGGGCCTTCTTGACGAGGTCGAGAAGGACGCAGCTGTCCTTGCCGCCCGAAAACGCCACGTGGAAGCAGTCGAGCCTATCTTTGTATTTGGTGTAAATCGCCAGTATCTTCTTGACCGTGGTCTGCTCGATGATCTCGAGCATCTCGCGGTTAGCCTCCACCATAGCCTCTATATCAACGGGGCGAAGCGATATGCCCCTGGGTTCAGGCATTATGGGTTGGCCGTCCTCACCGGTCGGAATGATGATCTCAGGGGCGGTGTAGACGTTACCGCCTTTCAGGCTTGCGACGAGCGTCCCGCGATAGTAGTAGCTGTTCGCCTCAGCCCACATGTAGGGGCGATCGGTCTGCCCGTCGTACTTCCAGTACTTATCGAAGCCCAGCACGTCCAGCTCTGGCGCGTAAACCGGCCGGGGCTCTTTGGAGTACCCGGTCGGCGAGGAATTGAGGAGCAACCCGCCCGTTTCTCTGTCGTAGGTATACGAGTACATCTTCAATCCCTCCTTTCTCGTATGGCTCTCGCCCTATCTATTATGATTTCCGTGACCTTAGCCTTCATGCTTCTGCCCGTGTATCCGCTGTCAGCCAGGAAGCGTCCCACGACGGCGGCTTCCAAGGGGACGTCGGCATTGGCCACGGTATCGGCCATAATTTCCGTGTAATCCATACCACAGCTTCTCCGGATAACCGCTCCAGCGTTCCGTGAATTCACCGATGGGGCATCGAACCGAAACCTCCTGCTGAAACGGCGGCAGTAGCTTTCAAACAAGAACAGGTTCCAGGTTTGCCCGCAATAGGGAAACGCTCCAAATGCGGTGAACGCCTTCAGCGGGAGGTAATCGCCCTTAATGACCGATTCGATTGCCTCGTCAATCACATCGGCATCGAAGTGGACATATCTGTCCGCAACATAGCTGTCTTTATCGATGCGAACGAGAATGGTATTGCCTGCTTCCATCGGTATCCAGCGGTGGACTTCGCCGGTCAGCTCCTTTTCGTAATCCAGCAGGTCTTCCAGTGAGCATTTGTCGATCGTTCGGCAGTACTCTTTCATGATGGTCAGCGCATCGAAGACATCGCCTTTGCGCGTGACGATTTTGCCCCTCTTGTCGAACCTGTCCGAGAGGCAAATGCGGTAGATTGCGTTGTGAAGCGCCGTGACGGACAGCTCGTAGTTCCGCTCCGCAATTTCTCCAGATGGCAGATTCGCAATTGCGACATAGCCGCGGGCGTTGCACTCCCGCACGGCGGCAGCGCGAATCGATTCCCGCTCATCGTCGGCGATCGCTATTCGGCTGATATGAGAGAAGGTCTCCACGCTGTTCCATATATAATCGCCGTTCTGCCCGAGGGCGTACCTTATCCTGTCGAGGGGTATGTACGGCAACCGCTCGGCAAGCTGGCCATAGGTAAGCAGCACATCTCCGTCCCAAACACGCAGTAATTCGCTTTCCAATAGAGCAGATATGGAGGCGTCCGTATAGCCAAAACAGGTCCGCGTGAAGGTAAGCTTTGGAAACAGGCTACGCAGAATGCCAATCAGCATATCTTCAGAGACCACGCTCTCCCCAAACAACCAATTCTCGTTCTTGGCATAGAACTCCTCAAAGAAGATGGCTCGTGCGCCATTAGCGAAGCAACCCTCAGCCAGTCCCCGTATTCGCTCTTTCGCCTTATTCGAAACCGCGTAGACCTTTCCGTCATAGGTCGTTCCGCAAGCCCTGATATAGGCTTTCAATTCCTCATCGGAGAGCGAGAGCTCCTCCTCCAATTCATCCGCGGCGAAGGAGCGGAAGCGCGCCATCTCAATCGGCGAGTTCAGCCTATAGCCGTTCGAAAAACGTGACGACAACAGATCAGTCAGCCGCTCGACGAGCGCGGGGTCAAGCATAGGCTTCGACGATGCTACAGGAGTGGCATAGGCAGGCGGCGAGTAGGTCTCCCTCGTCCGAATCGCCCCGCTGTCTTTCGGCTCGTAGGTGCTGGTGGTGGTATCATCGCCCTTTTCGAGGTGCTCCAGGTAGCGGCGATATACAGCTAATCCCGCTGAAAGCTGACCGTGCCAAGGGGTTCGGTTAACATCAACGTAGTTCGGCGCCGCTTTGAACAATGCCCATAGCTCGTCAAGTTCAGCGACAGTATGACATTCGAAAACATTACGGATCCGAGAGGTTTGTAGCACCAGTCTTCTTGGTGCGCTACGCAAGGCACTCATATACGTCCTAACAACATTTTCCAAGTACAAAGTACCATTGGCATTAGGTTGCGTGACCAGCCAGGCGATTACATCTTTTGGGTCTATTGCGCCGATAGTTGATTGCATAGAAACTCCTCGAAAAGCCGGCCCCTGCCACCGGAATGGACAGAAGCCGGTCAACGCCCGAAAGGGCGTGCGAACTGTATGGCAGCAGCCATTGTCCTCCTCAACACCTCCCCAACTGACCAGCCGCGCTGGGCATCGTAGCAGTGGGCAGTGACAGCTAGACTGTCACTCCCAGGGGCTAGGCTTCCGGTTCCTCTATGACAAAGCCGGCTAGCGGCGCCAGAAGATGCGCGAAGCGTGCGTACGTACCTTGTGGTTGACACCTCAGGCAGTTGGACGACTCTCCGTCAATGGGATTGCTGGTGAGGAAGTGGTTGTTTTTTGATAGTATGAGTCCCATCAAGTGTGTAAGTAGCCAGGTGCAGCCCTCATCGTCATAGTCGCCGCCGTCGCAGGGCCTGTGGATACGTGGGCGGGTCGCAGCGTAGCGAAGCGGAGCGGAGAGCCGTCCACGTATCCACAGGCCGGTCTCTCACCAATCCGCCAGCAGCGCCGGCATCAACTCCGCTTGGCTCACCTCATACAGCTTGGCCAGCGACTCTGCACTCAGGTAACGCCGACTCACCTGCCGTTCGTCATGCTGTTCCGACAGCACCGCCCCCACCAGCCGAACAATCGCTCCTCGATTGGGGAAGATCCCCACCACGTCGGTCCGACGCTTGACCTCCCGATTCAGCCGTGCCAAGGGATTGTTCGACCAGATCTGCCGCCAGTGCTCCGGCGGAAAGGTCAGGTAGGCGAGAACTTCCTCCTCGGCTTCCTCCATCAGTGTCGCCAGCCGCGGGTAGCGAGTTCGGAAGCTCTCGGCTACTCGCCGCGGTTGGCGAGTGGGGCGAACGCAAGGACGCGCTCCCAAAGCAGTGCTGCATCCTTCGGCTGATACTCACCTGGAAGCGACGCATCCGTGAACAGATGGCCGCCACCGGAATAGTCGAACATCTCTAGAGCGCCCCCGGCCGCACGCACTACTGCCGCGACGGCATCGACCCACTCTTGACGGCGGAACGGGTCATTCTCGGTGTAGTGTATCTGCGCAGGCACGTTCGCAGGCCATTCCTCGACCCCCAGGAAGGCGAGCGGGAGGGCGCCGGAGAGCATGAGAACCCCGGATACACGTCGCTGGGTGGCCACGTACTCGGAAAATCCTCCACCGTTGGAGAAGCCCGCCGCTACGAACCCGTCCGGCAGCGCCTCGACTGCCATAGCCGCTCGCCGCATCAGCACGGGGTAGCCGATGGACTCGGCGTAGGCGCTCGCCTCGGCATAGTCGTCGAACACGCGCCCCTCGTACTGGTCTACCACCAGCACGTCGTGGCCGGCGGCCCGTAGGCGCGTAGCAGCCTCGTGAATACCAGGCCTAACCCCTAGAACCGAGTGGAAGAGAGCGACTTGAGCCATATGTTGTAGCCTCCTGTGCCCTGTTTCAGTGTGTATGCAGCCTATATGAACAAGGTGGGATTGACAAGACGGTGCTGAGTCCGGAAGTCCGACTACTACCTGTTTGCGCTAGTCTCTGCACACTCCCGCGGCTCTTTTTTCATGGCATGAGTCCAGTCAAGTGAGTAATTAGGGAGCCGTAGTCCGCATCGTCTTAGTCGTAGTCGAGCCTGTGGATATGTGGGCAGGTCCGCAGAGCTGTCCACATATCCACAGGCCGGTCCTCTAGCTGGCGGCCAGCAACGCCGGCAGTATCTCCCTCTCGGGTTCCTCGTACAGCTTCGCCAAGGACTCGGCGCTCAGGTAGCGCCTGCACACCTGTCACTCGTCGTGCTGCTCGGCCAGGACCGATCCCACTAACCTGATCGCCGATGCCTGGTTGGGGAAGATCCCCACCACATCGGTCCTGCGCTTGATCTCCTTGTTCAGTCTCTCGAATAGGATTGTTGGACCAGATCTGACGCCAGTGCTCGGGCGGGAAGGAGAGGTAGGTCTGCATTTCCTCCTCGGCCTGGTCCAGGAGTATGGAGAGTTTGGGATAGCGAACTTTGAAGCTATCGGCTACCCTTCTCCATTGCTCTCTGGCACTGGCTGCATCGGGCTGCACGAACACCGTCCTGATGCTCGCCGCCACCATCTGAGAGGCACTCTTGGGGACCAGAGCGAGAGCGTTCCTGACGAAGTGGACTCGACATCTCTGCCAACTGGCTCCAGTAAGCACCGCCGAGATCGCCCCCTTGAGCCCCTCGTGGGCATCGCTCACCACCAGCTTCACCCCACTTAGTTTGCGAGCCACCAGTCCTCGTAGGAAAGCTGTCCAGAAGGCTCCATCCTCGCTGGGACCCACGTCCAGCCCCAGAATCTCCCTCTCGCCACTCGCCTTAACCCCTATGGCGATCACCACCGCCTGGGAGACCACTCTCCCGTTCTCCCGCACCTTCAGGAAGGTGGCATCCAGCCAGACGTAGGGGTAAGGTCCCTCCAGCCTCCTGGTCCTGAAGCTCTCCACCTCCCTGTCCAGTTCCTGGCACAGTCGAGAAACCTGGCTCTTGCTGATCCCGTTCATTCCCAGAGCCTGCACCAGGTCGTCCACCCGTCTCGTTGAGACCCCCTGGACGTAGGCTTCCTGCACCACCGCTACCAGAGCCCTCTCTGCCCGCTTCCTGGGGTCCAGCATCACCGGATAGTAGCTGCCGTCCCTAACCCTGGGCACCTTCAGCTCGATGCTCCCCACCCGGGTGTCCCAGGTCCGGTCCCGGTATCCATTCCGCTGTCCCGTCCTCTCGGGTGTGCGCTCGTGCTTCTCAGCCCCCAGATGCCGGCTGACCTCCAGTTCCATCAGGGCCTGGCCCAGGGCCCTTACCCCTTCCCTCAGGAAGTCGGTGTCTTCCTCCATCTGGGCCTTGCGCAGCAGCGCCTCTAGTGCCATCCTGTACTCCTCGGCCATCGTGTAGTCCTCTCCTTCGGTGATCTCGTCAATCCCGATGAGAACCACACGGTGGCCGATTGCGTCAACCACCCTCTCCTACTTACACACTACCGGGGACTCTATCCACCCTGACAGGAATGGTGACGGTCTTGCTGTGAAGCTCGTCCGGAACGAACCCCATCTGCGCCCTCCGAACTACGGATACTGCGACAGGTCCATCTCTACGAGATCAGCTTGAAAGATGTGCAGCGACTTGAAGAAGGGAAGTGCCTCTTTTCTCAGTTCGGTCCATTCCTCGGGGACGTCGGCACCTTGATCGAAGTCGAGCGTCTGCCTCCCCTGGAGCTTCCGCTCCACAATCGCGAGGGACGGGCACTCGCGGAAATGATCTGGCAGGAAGGCGATACACGCATCGACCAACGCGTTCGGGTGATCCGGTCCTTCTGGGATGATCACCCGGAGGTCGCCGAGGCGCCTGATGGATTGGTCAACGTAGAGGGCTTCCAGCCACTGCCGGTTGCCCTCACCTGCCAGGATCTGGACGTAGATCGGATTGATGCCGTCGGCACCCTGGAAGCCCCCGCGGCCACCAATGCAGTAGAGCTTCGAGAAACCGGCCATTCCACATTCTCCTTCTAGAGTGCAATCACTGCCATCGGCTCGGCTGCAGAGGGACGGCACACGCTGTCCAGGGAGGCGATGAACTCGTCCACGTTCTCCTCGGTGATGTCCTTCTCCCAGCCGGACCCCATGATGTCGACGGCCCTCTGGTGATGCTCCCATGTCTCGGCCGGCCAGAACCCGAGCCATAGGCTTCCCGGCTCGGGCCAGACGGTAAACACGGCCAGCCTATGGTCGGAGGGCGGGGCATAGACCACGCACCTCTTGCGCGGTTTTGCGTAGAGACCGTGACGAAGAGCCGCGGCCATGATCTTGCGGTAGACTCCACCAACGCTTCTCTTTTCTGCCAGGGCCTCTATCGCCTCAAGTCCTGTGAGGGAACCGTCGACCTTACTCTTTGGTGGAGCAGGCACGTTCCAGCGGACCACCACCCAGTCCTCTATGGCTTTCCGCCGAGCCAGGATCTCCTTCTCCGTCCAGTCCGCGTTGCGGGCAAGCTCCATCTCGCTCAGCAGCACCGAGTTCACGTAGCCTGACGCCTTGCCCGGCTCCCCACGTTTTTCCGGGAAAGGCCTATTGCTCAGCTGGGAGTTGTAGTAGGTGAGACAGAGGTTGCCTATGTCGTTGGTGTACTTCTCCCGCAGAGCGTCGGTGAAGCGGTCGGCCCAGTACCCCGTGTTCGCCGGGTGTTGAGGAAGCACGTGCTCGATGCTGTCACGCCGCCGCGCTATCGCCGCCCATGGAAGCCTCACCGCAAGGCCGGCTTTCGCGGCGAGGTGCTCTTCGTACTCGTAGAGCAAATACGTGATCCCTGACCAGCCGTACCAGTTCGCCTCGTCCTGTTTGAATTCCTTGGAAAGCCGATCATCAGGGCAGTAGTACAGGAGAAGGCCGCGCAGTTCGTTGACGGTCGCGTCGAAGTCCTGGCCCTTGAAGAGGTCGTTGGCGAGGCGATTCAAAGAGCTACGCCCCGTGTCGGACCTGGATTCCACCCAATGGAAGACCCGGAAAGCGAACTTCTCACACAGCTCAACCGTTTCGAGATAGCGGTCTCCTTGCGTAGGGAACTTTAGGCGGACGGCCATCAGAAGAGGTGCGAACGAGGCCACGTTGCCAAGGCGAGGGAGCTTCTCTCCGGCCCTCGTCAGTTGGGTGCGCAATTGGCCATCCGACCTGAAGGCACTGAAGGCGTCGGTCCGCGTCGGATTGTAGACGTCGCAGTAGGCAACGGCCGCTGCCGCCAGGGTGTCGCAGTAGGACCGGAGGTCGTCCAGCAGCTTCGGATGCCTTCCCTGGTACTCCCTGAGGTTGAACCTGTCCTTGATCGAGCGGCTCTCTTCCCACTCCTCCATCTGATAGTCATAGGCCATCAGCCAGTGGGCCCGCAGAAGCTGGTCTTCGTGGTCGCCGTTTGCGAGTCCGGCCGTCATCAGGGACTCGAAGATGTGCGTCCAGGTCGTGTTGATCACCGTACCGAGGTCGTGCGCCGACTGGAGCTCCAGCTTGGTCGAGAGATAGAGAAGGTAGTTCTTGACCTTCTCCATCTCTGTGACGGGTTTCCCACGGCTGTTCATCGTCTCGAATATGACGCCGGCCTCGGATTCCGCTCCGACGACATACACGAGGACCTTCAACTGCTGCGTGGTCTTCTGTCGAAGGCCGTCGAGCCAACCCGCGAAGCCATCGCCGAGGGACGCTCGTTTCCCCTTCAGGTATTGGCTGAAGTAAGCCCTGGCTTCAGAGAGAAGCTGGTGAGAGCGAATTCGAGGCCCCCCGACAGCCATGCCTTGCCCCAGCACCACTTGGCCGAAGTAGTCCCGGCAGTCCCTGTTCAGGACCAGCTTGGGCATCGACTGGCCGACCTGATCGGACGTCACCACGTAGGTCTTCCGGAGACCTGGGGCCATGATCTGGAGTCCCTCGGTGCTCCGCATCTCCTCGCATATGGCGTCTATGAGTAGCACGATGGTGGTAAGCCTCTGTTGCCCGTCGACCACGTCGAGCAACTCGTAGCTGTTCCCATCCACGTCGGTGCGCCGTGGCTGGCCGTCAGCCGGGCAAAGGACCAGGGTGCCCGTGTAATGATCCTTTTCCGGAGAGAGCAGCTCCAGGTCCTCCAACAACTCGCGCCACTGGGTCTCTTCCCAGGCATAGCCGCGCTGATAGTCGGGGATCCGGAACATCCGACCAAAGAAGATGTTCTGCAGGCTGTACGCTTGCTGCACTCTATCTATCCTCCGCTCCACGAGATCGACGCCGCAGCGCCTTCAAAGCTCTTTGCCGAAAACGGTTCGTCTCGGGAAGAGTCATAACAAGGTCGGGATTGAACCTGGGCGATCTGGGATCGGACGCCTCCACGGCTCTCGCGAGGGCTTGCAGCTCTCTGGGATCCTCCGTCACCGTCATGAAGACGTCGTCGTTGCCGTCATCCCAGTATGTGGTGAACCCTTCCCCGCCAATGTCGCACTTGTCGCAGGGGCCGCGAAGTATCAATCGCATGAGGTCCGGGTCATCTGCCTCAAAGATCTTGTCGACCCTGCGAATGTAGACCTGGTCGCCGCACTGCAGATGCATCTCCGCCATTTCGTTGACCTTCAAAGTAACTGCGGGCGAGTTCCCGACGGCGGCTCATCTCGTCCGCGAACTTCCATCCCAGCGTCTGGAGACCGTTGGCATGTCGCGCAGTTTACTGCGCACTCGTGACAGCTAGAGTGTCGCTCCGTGTCTGATCGACTCAGGACGGGAACGCCATGGGCACACTCACTTTAGCCAGGAGAAGAGCCTGCCGAGCAACGATTTCTTCTTCTCGGGTGGCTTCGCCTGCGGTTGGGGCTGGTGTGGGCGGCTGGACGGTACACCTGGAGGCGGCGCGACTCGCGGAGTCTCTCCTGTCGCCGCCCTATTCTGTCGCGACGGTGTCTGATCGACTGTCTTGGGCACTAGAGGAGATGGAGGCAAAGGCGCACGAGGGGCCGCCTTGGGAACCTCCGCCTCCACAGGCTCAATCGTTCGGGCCTTCTGTCTGGGGGTCTCAGTTACGGCTCCAACCGTCGTCGCCGGCCTGCTTCTTACAGGCTTCAGGTCGGCACTGAATCTGACGAGGCCGCTCGCCACCAACTCGTAGCCGACGCTCACATCCCTACGAGTCTCCATGGCCTCCTTCTTGGCATTCAGCTTCCCGAGCAGGCCATTGATCTGGGATCGGCGCATGCGCTTGATACTCGCATCGGCGACGGCATCCATCTGTCGCTGCAGGGCCTGAACGCGGAAGTTGTAGGACTGCTCCAGGCTTGCGATGCGGGCGTCGACCATCGCGTCGTTCTGCTCCTGGACCTCCGCCTCGCGCTCGCGAACGATCTCCGCTATGCGCTCCCCAGCCGACGAGTCTAGGATCTGGAAGCGGTCCGCTTCGCACGCAATGTCGGGGGGCTCCAGTTCACGTCTGTACTGGATCTCCGCAAGGCAGTGAGCAGGAGTTGTGGGGACGACGGCCCCAGTTCTCAAGCTCACCAATACGGGAACGAGGGTAGACTGAGGTGTCAGACAACGCACTGCCAGCCGATAGATGTAGAAGGCGTAGTCGCCGGCGAACTCAGAACTTCCCGCGGTCCAGAGGGAACTCCGCGGCGGTGCTGGGACTCGCCCCCCGGACATGAAGTGCTCCGCAGCGATCCTGGCCAGAGGATGATGGACCGTGACAAACTCCACCAACTTCCTCTGCCTCGCCGTATCCGCATCGAAGGTAATTGGGATCAGTCGGTTGTCGTGGAGTTTCTGGACGAACTGCCGCGTCCTCTGGCTGTCCCTGCGGTTTCGGCTGGCGTACGTGGATAGCTCCCGGATCAGTTCCTGCGTGGGAGTAAGCACGAAAGTGGGATCCCCGTCATTGGTTTCCAGTGGGAATTCCGGGAAGACCGTCTCGACGTACAACTCCACGAGCGATCTCACCTCGTCCGCGGAGACGTATCGGCCGGATTCCACGGCATCCGCCGCTTCCTGCTCGAACAGTCCGTCCTGTCCCAGGAAGACGACGCGTTGCTTCTCGAAGTCATCCTGTTCCTGGCGGTAGCGTTCCACACGCTTGGCTGCTTCCTCGGCTTTCCTGGCTTCCTCAGTTTCAGTTAGCCGGCCCATGAACACATCAGCAGTCAACTCACTGATCACCGAGCCGAGGATCACCTCAAGGTCGCCGACAGACTCCTCGAAAACGCGTATCCTATCGTAGAGACGCATGAAGATACGGGTCTCTATAGAGTCGGCGATAACCAGGTTGTATATGAGGATCTTGGCATGCTCCTGGCCGAACCGGTCGAGTCGACCGATCCGCTGCTCGACCCGCATCGGGTTCCAGGGCAGGTCATAGTCGAACATCGCCCCGCAGAATTGAAAGTCCAGGCCTTCGGCGCCCACTTCCGATGACAGCATGATCGGGATGGAGGGCTCGTCGCGGAACTCGAGGATGGTCCGCATTCTCTCTTCCATGGACATTCCACCGTGGATAATGCCGACCTTGAATCCGAGTTGCGAGAGCCGGTGGTGCAGGTAGCTCAACGTGCCCCTGAAGAAGGAGAAGACGAGGATCTTGCAGGAGGGATCGTCTTTCTGCAGGGCCTTGATGGCTTCCAGGAACCGGTCGAACTTCGTGTCCGACTCGCCGACGGCGTGACAGAGACGGAGGAGCCTCCTGATCTGTTCCAGTTCCTGCTCGCCCGTCCGTTGAGGACCCGCGTCGTCCTCGTCGAGGTCCGTCCGGCTTTCTTCGGTCTGGTAGTTCACGAGGCGGGTATGTAGCTCCTCCGTGAACTGCGCCCGGAGGGCCTGAATGCAGCTGGCTGCCTGACGCTCTCGCGTGATGACGCTAAAGATCGGGATGTTAGACCGGCGGCCATAGCGACTGAGTTGCCAACGGACGAACTCCACCACGGCATCGTAGAACGCCCTCTCCGGCTCGCTGAACTGCACCTCGATGGTTATGGCCTTTCGCTCGGCAGCGTCCGAGACCTCGCGCTTGCGGGTGCGATTGAACACCCTGGCCAGGGAGTTCAGTTCTAGCAGCCTGCGCTGAAGGCTCACCACCTGTGGCATCGCCAAGGCCTTTCCCGATGAGAGCATCTGGACCGCTTCTCGGTAGTAGGGATGCTTCACCTGCCCCACGGCCTGAGGGATCCTCTCCAGTTTGCGCAGCTCGTCAAGAGCCAACCGGAACTGGCCCTTGCTTAGCAGACCGGCCGCTGTGTTGACGTACTTGTTTGGCAGCACCCTAGCCTCGAACTCGTCGAGGCTGTTGAACTCGCCCGGGTTGATGAGCTGCATCAGGTGGAAGAGATCCTGATTGCCGAGATGAAGAGGTGTAGCGGTAAGCAACACAAGAGCGCCGGACTGCTCCGCCAGGACAGCCCCGAGGGCGTACGAGCGAGTGGCGGCGTTCCTGAGGTGGTGGGCTTCGTCGATGATGATGAGGTCGAAGCCGACCTGAAGCTCCTCCAAGGCATCCGCGAACTCGTCGCGTCGCAGCATCTCAAGGGAACAGATGCCCCGCAGTCGAACGTTTCCTCCGTGCCTGCGGTAATCGTCGAGGAATGCCCGGAAGTTGGCTGCATCGAGCAGGGTGAACTCCTCGTCGAAACGCGATCTCATCTCGGAGTGCCACTTCGCCCTGAGGCCCGAAGGACAGATGACGAGCACGCGCTCCAGGTCCATCCGGGCCTTGAGTTCGAGATAGATGATGCCCGCTTCGATGGTCTTGCCGAGTCCGACCTTGTCGGCGATGAGTATGCGCTGCTCGGGGGAGTTCAGGAACTTGAGCACCGGCTTGAACTGGTAGACACGGAAAAGGGTTCGGGACGCCTGGAAGGAGTAAAGGCTGTCGGTGAGCGGCTGGCGCAGCTTGAGGAGAAGCAGATCGCGCAGAAACTCCTTGTGGGAGAGCATCGTCCTGAGATTGGACACGGGGACCCACTGCAGCTTCTCTTCGCTGTAGGTGAGGATTTCGTAAATGCTAAAGCAGATCTGGTACTGGTAACTTCCGGCCTGCCAAACTGGTTCTCCTACTACAATGCCCTGTCTGGCAGGATCCGACTTCAGGCGAACCCGATCCCCGGGGTTGAAGATGGGAGTACACCCGGGATTGGGGCGACTCCCGTCGTGTGAGGCAAGCGGAGCGTCGTGACCATTCCCGCCGCGGTCAGTGGGGTCCGCCTTCGGATCGCTGACAGACGGCGTTCCGCTATCAACGGGTGCCATCGGAGTCGCGGGGCGCAGCTGGGATGGCTGCACTCCGGCATAGGGCCGTCCTCGGCAGATGGAGCACAGATTCGGATCGAGGTCGTGAATGCACCTGTGGGAAGAGCCCTGTTTCACGGCGTCGCAGCCTCCAACAGCGGTGCTCGCCCGAGGGAAAGGAAGGTGGTAGATGAGATTATACTATCGAACCGGGTGGATCTCCAGCCGATAGGTGCAAACCTCCCTTGTCCCCACGGCGCTCCATTTCCCACGGCAATCTCTTTCTCTAGCTTCCCTCTTTGCCTGCGATATCGGAAGGCTTTGACGGCTAGAGCGTCACTCTCCAAAGTTCGATGCGGTCAAGCTCCTCACTGCTGTTGGAGATCAACGCTGATAGTCGAGTTCCTGCGGCGATTTCCACCCGAACGTCTGCGTGCCCGTCGGGATCGTACTTCTTCCCTTCAGTGTCAACGATGTCGCAATCGCCTCGGCAGGTCATTCTATGTCGGCTGCGGATCCCTCTTCGTCCTCTTCTTCAAAGTCGTAATCGGCGAGGTAATCCTTAAGGGCAGCTTCGAAATGGAGAGGCGGTGGCTTCGTCGTCCAATCGCCGACATGCTGGCACAAGGTGCGAAGCCACTCCACGAACCTGGCCACGTCATCGGGGCTCTCGCCTGGGGCGGCGCGCACAACCGTGAGCTCTACTGCGTCTGGCGTGCTCCACGCCCCAGTGTAGGGCTTGCGCGTCATCCGGGAGAAGGTCCTCGGGCTCCCGGAGTTCTGCTTCAGTCCTTCAACCTCTCGATAGCAGGATGTCCCGCGTATGAGGCTGCGTATGAGGCTACCGAAGGAGAGATACACGTTGGCATGCGCGTCGGTCAACTTGAAGAGCTTCGCTTCCGCCCACCCGGGCGCGTCGTAGCGGATGGACTCCCCTGTCTCTGCACACTCTCCCATGAAGCAACGGTCGAAAAGAACCTTAGGCGCGTTCTGCGTGCGGACTCGCACGATGCGCACTTGACCCCAGTCCATCTCTGCGTGCGGATGGCGGGCGATGAGAACGTTCTCGGGATCGAGGCTCCCGTCCGCCACCCATGGCCAAACGCCTCTGCAGGCCACCGCGTCGATGAGAACGAGGGGGCGCTCGGCCCGCCGACAGAAGTCGGTGATTACCTTGTGGAAGAAGAGCTGGCTGCGTTCCTGGAGTTGCTCTGTTCGCTTTTCCTTGACAGTTGACAGCCGGATCGGACCGCTAGAGGCCAGCTCAACAATCGCTTCCCTGAGGGGAAGAGGAGAAGTGATCTCGAAATTGGAGCCCTGCTCGCGGGCAAAGCTGGCCGAGCAGGTGCCGAGATCCACATCTAGTTCGATGGCGAAGGGCACGAAGCTCCGCTGGTTTGCCAGTTGCGTCTTGTTCCGCCGTAGAATCCCCAGAGCCAGCACCCGGTCGGGAAGGACCTTGGCGCCTCCATCGGCCGAAGCGCCAGGGAAGATCTTCGAGGCGACCCCCGTGAGCCTCCTCGTTCTGATGCGCCCGATGTTCTTCCACGCCAGGTCGAGCCAGGCCATCATGAGACGAGTCTCGAAGCGCTCGGCAGGGTCCTGGTCACGTCGACCCTTCTGCCTGTCCTCCTGTTCAGGAAGCAGGTACTGAACAGGCACGCGCAGTTCCTTCGCCAGGGTGATCCGGCCTGCTCGCTTGTTCACCGGATCGTCGTGGGCATGGCCGTCGCCATACCACTCAGGTGCGATCACCAAGATGCCGTCGATCGGGATACCTGCGTCATCCTGGTAGCGCCGTACTTCTGCGATGAAAGGGCTCCATGCCTGCATCCGCAACTCGGCGTGGTCGCCATTCCTCGGTTTCTCAACGGTAGGCTGCGGGAGTGCCGATCGGGGGCCGTGGACCCCACTCGGAAGCGGGATCAGCTGAAGGCGAACGCCGTCCCCCAGGAGTTCCAACAGGGAGGACTCAGCTCGCTTAGCATCACGGTAGCAGCTTGAATGATAGCCCACTACGATGTGGTGAGCACTGGGGAAGCAGGCGACGATATCTTCCTTGGCCTCCGCCTGCCATCGCATGAACGCCTCGCGGTGACCTTGGTCCTTGTCTCGTCCCCGCCACTTCTGGTCCCGATCGCTGGTCGCTCGCGTTGGAGACAGGACCTCCACGAGCCCTTCCCAGGGTAGCAGTCCGAGAGGTGCGAGTATCGCTGCGGCTCGACGAAAGGCCGCCATCTTGTCGAGGTCCGGGACCCCGTGTTTTGCCTCAACCCGCTCGCCAACCCCATACTTGTGAGTCACAAGGAGCGGGCAATCCGTTCGGCGGTGGCCATCCGCCGCGATCTCGTCGCCGGACATGTCCAGCGGAAGCCGGTACGCACGGGCAATCGGCGCGAAGTCGGCGTCGGGTTCGTAACAGTAGGAGGCCACACGCTCGGGCCTCGCGCGCCGGCGCAGGAGGGTGAACCTCAGTGCTGTGTTGGAGCCGCGTGGGAATGCGTAGGCGCTGAGGTGCTTAACGCCCGTTCTCTTCAACGCGCGCGACCAGATGCGGCGGGAGATCTCTAGGATGACCACGGGCGTTGGACGTCCCGGAAAGCTGAGGACCCGGACGCGCACCACCAGGCTGAACGGCGTTGTAGAGTTCACTATTGGCTCCGTCACCAACTCCGCCTGGTTGGTATCCAACTGACCAGCGGCGATCCGGCGCAGTCGGCCAAGCCCCGGCAGGAGCTCCTTCCCCTCCAGCTGGCGTACGACAAAGTCGGCTAGGTCGGTGTAGCCGCAGGCATTGTCCCGCGACAAGGCCGCCGTGCCACTCCTGTTCTGCTCCCACGAGAAGACTCGGGCTGTGCGGCGCGTGTCCACCACTAGGCCGTCATCCCGGTGCAGTTGCCTGAGCCGCTGGACCAACTCGCTGCAGGCAGGGGTGTCGGTTGGCACGTCGTCCATGAGCCAACCCAAGACCGCGTCCGCCACGCACCTCCGCGCCTCGCCAGGAGGACAGGCTGCCCAGAGAATCGTGGGCGACTGACCCCAAATGCCAAGACGGCGATCCAGTCGCAGGTTCCCGGCAACGCCTACTTCCAAGCGGCCGCGTAGCGCCACCACTGGCAGGCTCTGGCGGGTCTCTCGCTTGCCGAGGATGCCGTCCAGATCCCTCAGCACCTGTCTCGCGGTCGCGGTCCAGCCGACCACCGTTACGGCATATTCCGGTTGATGGGGGCTCCCGTTGAAGGCGAAGGCGAGTGGCACAGGGGCCTCGCTGTAGTCAACCCGCTTGCGCGTGAAGGTCGGTGCCATTGCCGTCTCCATCAGTCCTCCTCATCCCTAAGCATCTCTTCTCTTGTGTCTCCTCCGCCATCCCTGTCCTCTTCGGGCTCCCAGTCGTCCATGGCATCCTCGAGCCCGGCCGGGCTGGGGTCGAAGTCATCGGATCCCTGTTCCACAGCTGTCTCGGCGCCAGGGAGAATGACCCCGTCGATTTCGCGGAATGCCTCGGCAAACACCCCGTAGAGCGCCTGGTAGACATCTCGCTGGTCAGGGTGGCGTGTGGCGAGACATGTCGCGAGGACCTCGCGCATCGCCACAAGAACGCTCGAACGCTCCGTTTCTGGGCGGCCCTCGGCGCTATTGGGTGCCCAGGCGGCATCGATGAAGTACACCTCGACGGGCATGCTCTTCCTCATGCCACGGCCGATGGTCTGAAGAACCGCAACCAGCAGGTTAGCGGCGAAGGCCCGCAGGGTCTCTTCGTCCAGTTGGCTGGCGCTCATCGGCCGCGAGATCAGCCTTGCGATCTGGCGAAAGACCTCGTAGCGCCGCTCGTCGTAATGCTGCTGGACCTCGGATAGTCCGAGGCTCCGCAGGTCCTCCCCGTCCAGCCGTTCGGTCCGGCGGGCCAGCAGGGAGAGCATTAGGCTCAAGTCGCCCGCGGCCGGATGCGGTCGGGTAAGGAAGAAGACGCTGCCGATCGCCCCCTTCCCCTTGTCGTCATCGTCCGCTGTGAAGACCACGTTCACCCCACGTCCCAGGGCGCCAAGCGGGAACACCAGCACGTCGACGTCGGCATCCGAGCCGAGGCCCTCTACCTGTCCTCGGAGGACGTAGCGCGTTCGAGTGCGATCCGTGGGCAGTTCGCGGAGGACGCCGCGTGTCCGCCCTCCCAGGGTGGGGTTGACTGCCTGGATCTGCTCGACCACAAGCCGCACCTGGTCGTAGGAGTTGACGACAAGGGCTGCCTTGCGTGGCTTTCCGAGCTCTGTCCGAATCGCCCGAACTGAACGATCGAGGTCGCTACTGCCTCCTGGTCCCGGCGCGGCGAGGGCGGTCACCATATGACGGAGGTTCTCCTCGCGATCGTAACCCCCACCGCTGAACCGCAGCGGCTTCTTGCTGACGGGGTCGGTCCTGGGCTGGAAGTAGAGCCTCACCGTTCCGAGCTGGGGCGTGCGCGAGGAGAGAACCAGGTCCGGCGTCTTGCCCACGTGGTACTCGCTCGCAGGTTCAAGCCATGACGTAGCGCTTGCGAGCAGCACGTTGGCTCCGCCAAGCTCGTGAAGGCGATGGAGCAGCAGGCGCGGCGTGCTGTCGGTGACCAGGTAATCGATCTCGAGACCATCATTCCCAGCCGCCTGGCGGTAACGCACGGCCGAGAAGGTACCGAGGATCGAGCGAGGCACCGCTTCGCGCAGCTCCCTGGACGCCTTGGAGAAGACGAGGTCATTTGCTTCGGGGATTTCCCCTCTGTGTGCCAGCGGCCTGGCGTCCTTTGCGAGGCGCTGGTAGCTGGCTATGGTGAAGCCCACGGTGATGAGAAGTCGCGCCTGGGGCTCGATGCTCTCCACATCCGGGGCTCCTATTAGGTCCTTCAGGATAGCGGCAACTCGCGAGATCGGCTTCCCGGAAGAGGCAGCATGGTCCTGGCCCAGATACCACTGTAGCGCCCGGTTGAGCCGCTGCCAGACCTCCTGCCCCGCTTCCGGGGACATGCCAAGGGCCGGAGCGTATCGTGGGGCCTTACGCCACGTGCTCGACTCCTCGTCGCGCTCGAAGAAGGCCTTGTACATCGCCGTCTCCCAGAGATCGGAGAGAGCGCTGCGGGCCTGGCCCGAGAAGGCTTGCTCCCTGTGAGCGGCGCGAATCGCTTCCCGAAGAAGGAAGCTGGCAGTAAGGAGTTTCTCGGCATAACGGCGCGCGAGTTCCGGTCGGGACTGCTGGAGCCTGCGGATCTCGTCGACGAACCTGAGCGTGTGGCGTTCGAACTCGTTGGCCCTCTGGATGTGACGCAGCAGCCCATCGCTTACTCGCGCGCGGTTGGCAGCAAGGAGTCCGGTCGTCCGCTGTAATTCGATGTGGATGCTTTCGTCGCTGCCAGTCAGAGTGAGCGTCCGAGTGCCATGAGTGTCAAGCATCTTCTGCGTGTCGTCGCACTCGTCGATGATGATGAGGTCGAACGAGTGCGCTGCGAGTTCGAAGTAGCGCAGGTTCTCAGCGCTGGTATGGGCCGGCGCGGCGGTGTCTGCACTCAGAATGTGCCCGAGCCAAACGGAGGCCCGCACCAGCTCGCGCTGGTTCTTCACCCGCCCGCAGAGGCTCCACGCGGGACAGAGCTTGGCCAATTTGGAGCCCGCCTCGTGGATCGCTTCACACGGCGCCTCGCCCAGCCCCCACTCGCTCTCGGCTGGCCAGGACTCGGCGAAAGCGGGCAGCGAGCATGACAGGCCAAGGAGCTCTACCCCCTCTCGGCTTCTGGCGAATCCGCCGTTGCCATCGGTGGCGATGAGCTCCGCGAGTTGATTTGCGTGCCGCAGGTGCACTTCGGCAGAACGCCCCACGAGCAGGGCGACCCTAACGTCATACCGGCGCAGGGTCTCCAGATACTCCCGGGCCACCTGGATCGCGGTGAAGAACACCGCGACCCGCAGCTCCCTGCGGGAGAGCAGAACGCAAAGCAGCGCGATGAGAGTGGTCTTCCCAGAACCCGGCAGGCCGATGAGGTGCTTCAGCCCTTCCAGATGTAGCTCGTCCGTCTCCCGTAGGCCCGAGCCGGAGGTCACCTGCACGCGGGTGTTGGCCAGACGGTCCGTCCAGTACTGGGAGGGCCGACCGACCGCCGCGTCCGCCGCGTCGAGTTCGACCGCGAGCGCCTCGAGGTCCGACCACTTGACGGTGATCGGCCCACGGGGCGTCCGTCGGAGGTCATGCCGCTCGGGAGGGGGGAAGGACAATCCGTTTAGGCGGAGTTGAACACGACGGTCGCTGTCGAGCTGGGCCACGAGGTCGCGCGTCGTGTCCGCCAGACCGACCGACTGGGCCTGTGCGGGCAACCCCTCTCGGAGCACGTCTTCAGCCTTAGCAATGGCCGGGTCGTACTCCGAGCGGGCGCGGAACTCCAAGGAATCGCCGTCGATGTCGAACGAACGAGCCTCTTTGTTTGCAGAAAGGAAGTCAAAGGCCGCGCCCTGGACAGCCCGCCTCGTAAGCACGTCCCCGAGAATGCTTCGAGCAGTCCTGATTGCCACCTCGTGCGGTGCAGCCTGCCTGGACCGTTCCACGGAACGCAGTCCGCTCAAGACGACGGGGAGGGCATCAAGGCTGGACTCACCGAGAAGGCGCATCAGGACACATCCCCATTGAATTCTGTCTGGTCCCGACCAAAGGCTAGGCTTGGCGCGCATGGGGCCCTCGCTTTTCCTGGAAGTCACGCTTCAAGAGACGCGCCGTTTCGCTCACGCTACGGACTTCCACTCGCTGACGCAGCTCGGGCAAGAGCTGCTCGCGCAACCGTTCGACGTAATCTCCAATCCGCGCTCGTCGGTCTGCGACCGCGAGGATGCTCCGTCGGTAGTGCGCGAGCCCTCCGATGCCACGGTTGAGCCTGCGCGCTAGATGGACCGGCTCTCGGTAGTCCTTCACGTCCACCCCAACGTCGTCGCCGATGGAGACGTCGCACCGATCGGAATGCGGGTAGAGGGAAGCAGGGATTCCGGCCCGCCTCAGGACGTCGTACAGCCTCAGTTCCTCGCGCGCCGGGTCCACCCAGTACTTGAGCACTTCTGGTCGCGCGATCAGGGCCTCGTCCAGAGGAATCTGCTCCTTTGGTTGGGTGCGCGGGTGGTCTTCACGGCATCCCTGCAGCGTGCAGCGTGCATCGCGGCCTATTAGGCTACGGCAGTAGCCGCATCTTCCCACGAGGCGACCAGTGGCGTGGTCCTGGTGAACTGGCGTGTAAAGCGAGTGCACGAACTCCACCGCTGGGGTGGGAAGATCCGGCCGCGCGTAAAGCCCGTGCAGCTCTCGGTTCGTCGCCAGGGGATGACGGCCTATGAACTCACGGATGGTCGTGTAAGAGCAGTCCGCATCATCACCTAGCTTGGCGAGAGTCTGCGTGAGGCTCGAGTGGAGGCGATTCTCGATGAGATCGTCAAGCTTGACGCCCTCCGCCTGCTGGGCTATGGCCTCGCACTCCTCACTCGGAACCCGGTAGTCTGGATCTACGAGCACGACACTCGCCGAATCCGGGATGTTGGCGATAGATCTGGGTGCCCATTCATGAAGGGGGGTCATGCAGCGCGAAAGAAGTAGGTGGATGCTCGCCGACAGGTCTTCCCGTCCCTCCTCGAGGTTGAGACGTCCTAGTCGGGCGCAGGCCTGGCGCAGCGAAGTCGGCATGCTGAGTGATCTGCCGTGCCACTCCGCGTGGCCGACAATCGCACCGAGCGTCACCAGCCGGTACTGCTCGAGTATCCCTTTCGCCAGAAGCTGGAGGGTGACCTCGG
This sequence comes from Chloroflexota bacterium, assembly GCA_021806765.1. Next base: position 25,924 of record JAJZQR010000009.1, read on the forward strand.
CAAAGTCACTCGGGGTGGGAGCAAGCGAAACCTGGTCAAGGCTCAGGAACAGCTGCAGCCGCTCCTCGTCCAGAGCCCTGCACCGCTCCGCCGCGGCTCCCACTGACATACCCTCTCCCCGGAGGCGCGTGACCCCGAGCACCTCCAGAATGTTCCGCCGAGTGAAGTTCCTGCCCTCCTTGGTAAGGAGGCCCTTGCTTCGCCAGGACCGCAGAGAGCCGATGGAGGGCAGCTCCCCGGTAATCGCCAGGCGCTCAGCGAGACCGCTAGCGAGCGCCAGGACCTCTTCGGCACGACATCTCGCGGGGACATCAGTGATCATGTTCACCATCCTTGCCCTTGACTGACTTCGCTTGGGCGGAGAGCTAGTCGCGAGGGGAAGGGTAACTGCCTATCGTGACAGCTAGTGTGTCACGAAAAGGATAGTCAAACCGTGAGGTGAGGAGTATCTGATCAGCTGCCTTCCCAGCCCCTGTAGCCATTGCGCTCTTCCATGAGCTGTCGCATCGTCTGAGCTGCTTCCCTGGAGAGGACTCCCCCCACTATCGCGAACTCGATGATATCCTCCAGGTGAACGACGGAGTTGGCGCCTAGCTCCTCTTCGGCCGCCACGAAGGCTCGACCGTCAGTCGTGGCAAAGAGCCACCCTCTGCCTGCGGCCAAGGCCATTCCAGCCGACTCGCCTTCATCGAGGCCATGGTCGTCGCGGCAGCGAACGTAGACCTCGATGGCCTGCAACCCACGGGCTTCTTCGACCAGCAGGACACCCCGGTTCAGAGCGCTGGAGAAGGGGTCGGCGAAGCGACGGCCACGCCCTCGCCTCATCTCCGTCTCGACCTCCGTTGGGATGACGAACTCCAGGCCCTGGATCCGCCCCAGGAGGTCCAGTTGCTCCGCCCAACAGAGGTTGATGAGGATGTTAGTGTCCGATACGACGACCCGCATCAGCTCGCGGCTTCGAGCAGAGGGTTGTTGCGGTTCGGCCGGCGCACCACTGGGGGCTCCGGAATCCCAAGTCCCTGGAGGAACTCGCCGATCTGATCGAAGTCGATCCCAAGGATTTCGGCAAGGCGGCCACGGGAGATCTTGCCAAGACGGTAAGCCTCTACAGCGAGAGCGCGCATCCTTCTCTCGAAGACCTTGGGGCGTGGGACTTCCTGTTCCTCGTCGTGCCCGGCCAGGCGGGCTAGCTGCTCCTTGCCGACCGCCTGAAGGCGCCCGTACTGAGCCTCGGTGATGAGCTCGAGCCTCCGCAGGCGCACCAGGACAGCTAGGTAGCTGACCCTAAAGTAGAACTGCAGGTCGACTACGTGCACCGGGTTCAGGTCCCGCCAATCCACCTTGAGGGCATCCCTCCTGTAGCCCTCCAGCCCTGCCTTTGGCATCAACAGCGCACCAGCGAAGTGCTCGGCGCGAGCCTCGCCTAGATCACGGGGCTCGGAATCGTGGCAGACATGGGCGGCCTCGCCCAACAGGAGGTGGCAGAACTCGTGGGCAGATGTAAACACGTTTCTGGCAGCTCGATGCTCGGCGTTCACGACTATACAACGGCTGGTCCTGGCAGAGCCCAAGCACAGCCCCGACACGTTCTGTGGCAGCCTGGTGGCAAACACCCCTATACCCTGCTCTTCCAAGAGGCTATGCAGGTCGGCTATGGGCTCCTGGTCATCCAGCCCCAGGATCCGGCGGGCATCGACAGCGAGGCGCTCGCCTTGCATGACGGCGTGCCCGCGGTTCCTCGGCGCTTCGTGGTTCAGCTGAGCGCTCTGGGCCGCACCCGGTATCAGATCGAGCGCCTTCGATAGGAAAGCGAACTCCTTGCAGCGGCGCGCTATCCGGTCGACCTCGGCCAGGTCCTGCTCACCAAGGCCGCTGGCGCGGAAGAGCACAGTGTAATCTTCCTCTGGGCCCTCTTCTCCCTCGGGGAGCACAAAGAAAGACAAGGGGCGACGGTAAAGCTTAGCCAGTTCGGAGAGCTCAACTGTGCTCACGTCGCGCTGGCCGCTCTCGATCCGAAGGATGGGCTGGTGGTTCTTGAAACCCAGATGACGGGCGGCCTGCTGTTGACTGATCCCCCGCATCTCACGAGCCCTCCGCAGACTAGCTCCTAACCGTTCACTTGTGAGAGATGCAACCATGGTCCTCACCTCCTGCTTGTATTGTATCCGTATCATCACATAATGGCAAGCGAGCGCGCGCGATGGTGACACACCGTCACTAAGACCAGGTGCGACTCGACAAGTGCTATCACGAAGCAGCCCGATGTGATAAAGTACGGAAAGCAGGCTCGCCTTCTCTTCTATCGGGACGGTGAGCCCCAGGAACTGCGGATGGAGTCTGAAGTGCAGCTCGCCTGGTGGCACGTCGACCTAATACAGAACATACCCTTCCAGCGCGAAGGTTATGGAATCGTGCCCATGGGCTGAGTGCACCCACTTTTCTCGGCAATCTGCATTCTCAGCCCGCTTCGGCGGGCTTTTTCTTTGGGCTTGAACGCAACTTTGGGTAGAGATCTGGGGCTGTAGCTCACCGGTCAGAGCGGCTGTCTTATACACAGCGCGTAGCAGGTTCGACTCCTGCCAGCCCCACCAGGCCGTTTTTCGATGCCTGGGGCGGTGCCGCGTAAGCGCCCAGCGCCCGCATCGACATAGCTGGACAAAGAGCGCAAAGGAGACGACGAATGCTCCTGACAATCACCACGACCCATAGGCCGGCCACGGATCTCGGATACCTGCTGCACAAGAACCCTTCCAAGGTGCAGTCGTTTTCGCTCGGCTTCGGACGGGCTCACGTGTTCTATTCCGAAGCCACTGAGGAGAGATGTACGGCTGCCCTGCTCCTGGACGTGGATCCGGTGGGGCTGGTGCGAAACAGGCGCGGCCCGGCAGGTGAAGGCGGAGCCCTGGAGCAGTACGTCAACGACCGGCCCTACACGGCGTCGTCTTTCATGAGCGTCGCTATTGCCCAGGTTCTCGGGAGTGCTCTGGGTGGAAAGAGCAACGAGAGAGCGGAACTGGTCGCCACGCCCATTCCACTGGAGGCCAAGCTCGCGGTCCTGCCATGCAGGGGTCGCGAGGGGCTGCTTCGTCGCCTCTTCGAGCCGCTCGGCTATGACGTCTCTGCCGAGCAGCACGACCTGGACGAGACCTTCCCCGATTGGGGAAAGAGCTCATACTTCACCGTCAGGCTCAAGGGAGCCGTGCGGCTTCAGGACCTGCTGACCCACCTCTACGTCCTGATTCCCGTTCTCGACGACGAGAAGCACTATTGGGTAGGCGACGACGAGGTTGAGAAGCTGCTGCGGCGCGGCGAGGGGTGGCTCTCGACACATCCCGAGAAAGAACTGATCACTTCGCGCTACCTTCGCCATCAGAAGAGCCTCGTTCGGGAGGCGCTCACCCGGCTGATGTCGGACGAGACCCCGGACCCCGAGGCAGAGGAAGAGAGCCGTGCCGCGGAAGAGGCTGCCCTTGAGAGGCGGCTCAGCCTGAACGGGCAGAGGCTGGGAACGGTTCTGAGCGTGCTGAAGGCGAGCGGAGCGGAGCGTGTGCTCGACCTCGGCTGCGGAGAGGGCAGGCTGCTTCGGGAGCTACTGCGGGACGGCGCCTTCGAGGAGATCGTCGGGATGGACGTCTCGTACAGGGCCCTCGAGGTCGCCAAGGAGCGGCTGCAGCTTGATCGCCTGCCGGCGGCAAGAAGAGAGCGCGTGAAGCTGATCCATGGCGCCCTTACCTACCGCGACACGCGACTGGCAGGGTACGGCGCCGCGGCGGTCGTGGAGGTAATTGAGCACCTGGACGCGGCACGGCTGGCCGCCTTCGAGAGAGTGCTCTTCGAGCAGGCGAGGCCAGCCACGGTGGTGCTGACGACTCCGAACGTCGAGTACAACGTCCGCTTCGAGCAACTCGCGGGTGGCAAGCTGCGGCACCGTGATCACCGCTTCGAGTGGACTCGCGCCGAGTTCCGCACCTGGGCAGAAGGTGTGGCTGCTCGATTCGGGTACGCAGTCCGGTTCCTGCCGGTCGGCCCGGAGGACCCGGTCCTCGGGGCGCCGACCCAGATGGGGGTGTTCACCCATGGCTGAGAGCGTGCGAGGACCGGAGCTGGTTCCTCCGGTCGGGACCCACATACTGACCAGTATAGCCATTGCCCGTGAGTCGGTTGAAGGCGCTTATCCCGCCGGCACGGTGGGGACCGTGATCGCGATACCGGAAGAGGAAAGCGGAGAGTACCGGGTCCGCCTGCTGGACGGGACAGAGGTGAATCTCGTTCGGGAGCAGTTCGGGGTACGCAAGAGGATGCGCGACGCCGAGCTGCGACGGCCGACAGCAGACGCGGAGCCGGGCCAGTTCGGTCGCGTGATCTACCGGTGCGTGGTCGGCTCCAGGGCTTACGGGCTCGACGAGCCGGGCTCGGACTACGACCGGCGCGGCATCTACCTGCCCTACGCCAATCAGCACTGGTCGCTCTACGGAGTGCCCGAGCAGCTGGAGGATCAGGAGAACCAGGAGTGCTACTGGGAGATCCAGAAGTTCCTGACGCTCGCCCTCCGGGCAAACCCGAACATCCTGGAGTGCCTGTACACGCCGCTTGTGGAGGATGCGTCGCCACTCGCGCAGGAACTGCTGGGGATGAGGGAATCGTTTCTCTCCCTGCACATCTATCAGACCTACAACGGATACGTGGCCTCGCAGTTCAAGAAGCTGGAGCAGGATCTACGCACGCACGGCTCCTTCAGGTGGAAACACGCGATGCACCTGATCCGCCTCCTGCTATCCGGCATCACGACCCTCCGGGAAGGTTTCGTCCCGGTAAGGGTGGAGGAGCATCGCGATACCCTGCTGGCCCTCAGGCGGGGCGTGGTCTCGTGGGAAGAGGTGAACGGCTGGCGGCTCGCCCTCCACAGGGAGTTCGACGAGGCGCTCTCTACTACGAGGCTACCGAAGAAGCCGGACTACGAGCGGGCCAACACCTTTCTCCTAAAGGCCCGGAGAATCGCGTTCCAGGAGGGAGACAGATGGTAGGAGTCGACTACGAGCTCTTGAACGAGACGGTGTGCCGGCATCCATATCCGCTCCTCTTCGCAACGGTGAGTGGAGCGCACCTTTACGGGTTTCCGTCACCGGACTCCGACTTCGACCTGCGCGGTGTCCACATCCTCCCGGTGCGCGAAGTGGTGGGCCTGGAGCGGTGCAGGGAGACCGTCCAATCGTGTGAGGTGCGCCGAGGAGCAGAGATAGACCTGGTGACGCACGACGCCAGGAAGTTCTTCTCGCTCCTGCTCAAGCGAAACGGCTACGTGCTGGAGCAGCTCTACTCTCCGCTCGTGGTCCAGACCACATCGGAGCACGAAGAGCTGAAGAAGATCGCCGGGGGCTGCATCACGAGGCACCATGCCCACCACTACCTGGGCTTTGCCAGGACCGAGTGGAAGCTGTTCGAGAGGGAAGAGACGCCGAGGGTGAAGCCGCTCCTCTACGTGTTCAGGGTGCTTCTCACGGGCATACATCTTCTGCGAACGGGCGAGGTCGAGGCTAACCTTCCCCGGCTGAACGAGCTGTTCAAGCTGTCGTACGTGGACGATCTGATCAGCCGCAAGGTCGAGGGAGGGGAGAAGCAACTGCTGCCGAACGCCGATGTCCCGTTCTACGCGAGGGAGTACGAGAGGCTGCTCGCGCTGCTGGACGAGGCGCGAGCCGAGAGCCGCTTGCCGGAGGCGCCGACCGCTCAGCCCGTCCTGAGCGCCCTGCTGGTTCGACTTCGACTTGAGGGGGTGAGCGCATGAAGCTGACGTTCCCGGAACTGTCCCTGATAATGCTGATAGGCCCGTCTGGCTCGGGAAAGTCGTCCTTCGCCCGCAAGCACTTCAAGCCGACCGAGGTCCTCTCCTCGGACTTCTGCCGCGGGCTGGTCTCCGACGACGAGAACGACCAGGCGGCGACGAAGGACGCCTTCGAGGTGCTGCACTTCATCGCGGCCAAGCGTCTGGCGGCCGGTAAGCTCACCGTGGTCGACGCGACCAACGTTCAGCCCGAGGCCCGGAAGCCGCTGGTGGCGCTGGCCCGGCAGTATCACTGCATCCCCGGTGCCGTCGTCTTCAATCTGCCGGAGAGGCTGTGCCAGGACCGGAACCAGACCCGGCCGGACAGGACCTTCGGGCCGCACGTGGTTCGCCAGCAGAGCCAGCAGCTCAGGCGCTCACTGGGCAACCTCCAGCGGGAGGGGATTCGGCACGTCTACGTGCTCTCCTCGCCGGAAGAGGTGGACGCGGCCGAGATCGAGCGCCAGAGGCTGTGGAACGACCGGCGCGACGAGCACGGGCCCTTCGACATCATCGGAGACGTGCACGGCTGCTTAGACGAGCTGGTCCAGCTGCTGTCTCGGCTCGGCTACCAGGTGAGCGAGAGTGACGACACCGACTCCTTCGGCTACTCGGTCACCCACGAGGATGGGCGAAGGGTCGTGTTCGTCGGGGATCTCGTGGACCGCGGACCCGGGATCGTGCAGGTGCTGAGGCTGGTCATGAGCACCGTTCGGGCGGGCATCGCGCTGTGCCTGCCCGGCAACCATGATATGAAGTTGATGCGAAAGCTCAAGGGGCGGGACGTGCAGGTGACGCACGGACTGGCAGAGTCGCTCTCCCAGTTGGACTCGGAAGGCGAGGAGTTCAAGCGTCAGGTCGCCGCGTTCCTGGATGGCCTCGTGAGCCACTACGTCTTCGATGGTGGCAAGCTGGTCGTCGCCCATGCCGGAATAAAGGAGGAGATGCAGGGCCGCGGCTCGGGCAAGGTGCGCGACTTCGCCCTCTACGGCGAGACCACGGGCGAGACAGATGAGTTCGGCCTGCCGGTAAGGCTCAACTGGGCGGCGGAGTACCGCGGCAAGGCGACGGTGGTGTACGGCCACACCCCGGTGCCGGAGCCGGAGTGGCTGAACCACACGGTCAACCTAGACACGGGCTGCGTGTTCGGGGGGAAGCTGACGGCGCTACGCTATCCGGAGAAGGAGTTCGTCTCGGTCCCGGCGCTCAGGACCTACTACGAGCCGGCCAGGCCCTTCCTGCCGGAGGAGGTCGCTGCCCCGTTGCTGACGGCCCAGCAGCAGCACGACGACCTCCTGGACATATCCGACGTACTTGGTAAGCGCCTGATATCGACGAGGTTGCACCACAACGTGACGGTGCGGGAGGAGAACGCGATAGCTGCGCTGGAGGTGATGAGCCGCTTCGCCGCCAACCCGAAGTGGCTGATCTACCTGCCGCCGACGATGTCGCCTCCGGAGACGACCACCCGGGAAGGTCTCCTTGAGCATCCGGCGGAAGCCTTCACCTACTATCGGCACGAGGGCATCCACGAGGTCGTTTGCGAGCAGAAGCACATGGGCTCGCGAGCGGTGGTGGTCGTCTGCAAGGACGAAGACGTGGCAAGAAAGCGATTCGGCGTCACCGGAGAGGGTATGGGCATCTGCTACACCCGGACCGGACGCCGCTTCTTCGCCGAACCTGCGCTCGAAGCGGAGTTCCTGGATCGGGTACGTCGCGCCGTGGAGGTCTGCGGTCTCTGGGACGAGTTCCAGACGGACTGGGTGTGCCTGGATGCCGAGCTCATGCCGTGGTCGGTCAAGGCCCAGGAACTCGTCCGCCAGCAGTATGCGGCGGTTGGAGGCGCGTCGAAGGCGGCCCTTGCGGAAGTACTGGCAACCCTGACCCAAGCCGAATCGAACGGCGCCGCGGTGAGCAATCTTGTCTCGGAGTTCACGAAGCGAGGGGACATGGCCTCGCTCTTCGTGGACGCCTACCGCCGGTACTGCTGGCCGGTGTCCTCGGTAGCGGACCTCAAGCTCGCCCCGTTCCACCTGCTGGCGACGGAGGGGCGAGTCCACGTCGACCGCGACCACGTCTGGCACATGGAGACGCTCGGGCGGCTGGACCAGGCCGACGGTGAGCTGCTGCTCGCCACCCCATTCCTGGAAGTCGATGTCACGGACGAGGCAAGCCAGGAGAAGGGGACTCGGTGGTGGGAGGAACTCACCGGGCGAGGCGGCGAGGGAATGGTGGTGAAGCCGAAGGCGTTCATCGCCAGGGGGCGGAGAGGCATCGTTCAACCTGCCGTGAAGTGCCGCGGCAGGGAGTACCTGCGGATCATCTACGGCCCAGAGTACACCGCGCCCGAGAACCTCGAACGGTTGAGGTCCAGGGGGCTCGCCGCCAAGCGATCGCTGGCGTCTCGCGAGTTTGCCCTGGGGATCGAGTCTCTGGAGCGTTTCGTTCGGAAGGAACCGCTGACGCGGGTCCACGAGTGCGTCTTCGCGGTGCTTGCTCTGGAGAGCGAGCCGGTGGATCCGCGTCTGTAGGATCAGGCGCGGTGTCTGGTGAAGGAGAAGCGCCATAGGCAAGAAGGACCGGTTTTGCGTGGGAGTCATGCGCGACGCCAGGTCGTACGTCGATGAGCTGATACACGCCTCCGAGGGGTGGGACTCGCTGGACTTCCACGAACAGACTGTGAGGTATGGGCATGCTGCGTTTCGATCATGTGGGTGTTGTTGTCGATGACCTTGACGCCGTGGCCGCCTTCTTCCTCGCCCTGGGATTCGAGCTCGATGGCAGGGGGCTGGTCGAGGGCAAGTCGGTGGACAAGATCAACGGGCTCGACGGCGTCCGAGCGGAGCTGGTGATGGTGCGGACGCCGGACGGCAGCGGCAAGCTAGAACTCGTCAAGCACCACTATCAAGCCACTATCGCGCCGTAATCGCGCCATTTGTGGCGCGATTACGGCGCGATTACGCGCCGGTCTCCCGTAGCCGGTAGGCAGTGCTCCTCCCGCGCCCTCCACTCGGCTCGACCAGGTTCTTGTCCACGAGGTCTAACAGGTCTCGGAGCGCCGTGCGCTCCGAGACTTCCATTAGCTGCACGTACTCGCGCCGCTGGATCGCGCCGCGTTCGCGCACGTAGAGCAGCCCTTTGTACTGCCGGTCGTTGATCTCGCCCCGCTCCAGCAGCGCCCGGAACGGGTCGAGCCCGGTCACTACCCCCTCGCGCGGGGCAATACTGCGAAAGGTGATGACGAAGCTGAAGCCGTCCTCCCGGAACTCCGGCTCCGGCAGACCGAGGCTCGCCATCTCCTCCCGCATCCGCCGGATGCCCAGCCCGACCTCCTCGATGTACCCCAGCTCCACGAGCACCCGGGCGATCACCTTGTTCCGGGAGAACTGGTCGTAACCCAGGCGCTCCAGCGTGATGGGCGGCGGCAGCTTGCCCGGACTCCAGATCTCCAGGCGGTCGTCGAACATGAAGAGCCGTACTTTAGCGCCTTCAAGCGACCAGTCGCGATGAGCGACGGCATTGGCTATTGCCTCGCGGATGCTAAAGTCGGGGTACTCCGGGACGTCCACCCGCCGCACGCCCTCCATCCGGGGCACCAGGCGGCGGTTGCGGGCAACGAAGGTCGCCCCCTCGTCGATGACCCGTGTCAGCGGGCCGACCACGTCGGCCCGGTCGCGGAGTTGGGCACCCTGGTGCAGGCCGTAGAAGAAGGCGCACTTGAGGGTCGCGGCAGGCAACCGATCCTGCGGTCGCGCGCCGAAGAGCAGCAGGCCAGCGACGGTGGGCACCACCCGCCCAGCGTGTTGGGTGGCGAAGCCCAGGTTCACCAGCAACCGTATGCGCTCCGGAGCGTCGGCGGGGTGGGGAAGGTGGCGAACGTCCTCGAAGTAGCCGCGCACCAGCGCGTCGTCGAGCTCCGCGAACTCTGCGTCGGGTACCGGCAGCCGCTCGTACTGCACCCGGCCGGACTCGAACATGAGTTGGCCGATCTCCTCCCGCGTGGCCTCGTGCACCTCCCGGTCGATACGCACATAGACGCGGCCATTGCCGCGGTAGGGCTTATCCTGGCCATCGGGAACATGCACCGCGAGGAAGTCACGCCCTTCTGTCTCGATGTGCTCCAGCGAGACCGGTACCGCCGGTTCGCAGTTGTGGCGCGAGACGTTGACCACCCACTCGCGCCACGCGGCGAGGTCCGGCATTGTGCGAATGTGGCGGGTGATGTGGCGTGGCTGGCCGTACCAGAGCCCCAGCAGCTCTCCGTCGTCACCCACACCCAGCAGGACGGAGCCGCCGCCGCTGTTGGCCATCGCGACAATCGCCCGCGCGATGTCGGCGGCATCCGCCTCGGCCGCCTTGAACTCGGTCCGCTGGCCCTCGCCTCGTTGGACGAGCGCGCGCAGCTCTTTCTCAGCCACGACCCACCCTCAAGCTGTGTCCACGTGGTACCGCGGCTCCTCGGCTGGCGTCCAGCGCGAGTCAGGCGCCGTCGGTAGCAGCATACTACTCCATCGGCGGGTAAGGAGCCACAATTCGGTCCCGCTACGTACATGCCGCCTCCACGCCGACACGGCATCACAATTCCTCGGCCAGAGCGATCGGGTTGTGGTACACTTCGCCTGCGCATATCTGAGGTGCTTGCCGTGCCGCGAAGGTCGGCGGCTCTGTTACCGCGAAGCGGTAGGCCAGACGCGATGCTCCGGCGGCACCAGGTTGGCTGCGGCCGGAGTTGTGAGACGCTAGAGAGGCAGTGTGCCGCTCTTACGCGTGAAACCGTACAGAGCAGACCCGATCGAAATGAGGGCCGCCGCGGGCGTCTCGAACAGTTGGACAGGCGTGAGGGCCAGGACAAATTCTGGACAAATCCGGCCGCAAGACTGTCTGCAACGCCCTGCACTCTACATAAGGGCTGCTCGCTACAGAATCCGGAATCGGCCTGGGCGTAGGGGAAACGGTACACGGGACAGACGGGGAAGACCTCCTGAGAAGCCCTGGAAGTCTTCCCCCAGTATTCACATCCGTGAGGTCGCGGGTTCGAGTCCCTCCTCGTCCACCGCGTGGAATGGCTCCAGAGTAGGTCTGGGGCCATTTTCTTTTGTGGAATTGTCGAGGAAGTGGGCGCGAGGAGCGGGGGGAAGGATCGACGGTTGTGTTATGCTCTGCCGGGGGATCCTGTGGACCGGTGGGAACTACACTTGCCAACTCCCACAGTTGGGGGGACCTATACTCAGCAAGACCAGGTAATTGATTTGGCCAACATTTCCAAGACTCCTTTACGTGTCAATCGATTAATCGCAGCTGTAGGTATTGGGCTGGGCATGCTCGCACTGGCAGTTTCTGCCGTCTTGCGAATAGTGCTACCCGTGTTCCACTTTCCGCGCCCAAGTGGACCATACCCGATCGGTACTGTGACCTATCACTGGGTAGATACAAATCGTCACGAGATCTTCAGCGCTGATCCGAATGCCCGTCGTGAATTGATGGTGCAGGTCTGGTATCCGGCCAAGGAAAACTCGTCGTCCGCGCGGGCTCCCTACGTGCAGGATGCCAGCACACTTTCGCCCGCCCTGGCGCGGGTGCTACATCTGCCGGGTTTCACCTTTGATTACTGGAACGACGTCACCACAAATGCCGCTCCGTCGGTACCCATGGCCTCGGATAAGCCCAGCTACCCGGTGCTGATTTTCTTGGAGGGGTTAAACGGCTTTCGTCAGATGAATACCTTTCAGGTCGAGGAGCTTGCTTCGCACGGCTACATCGTCGTAGCCCTCGATCAGCCGTATGCTGCTGCGTCGGTAGTTTTTCCGGACGGACACCAGATAACCGGCTGGACGAAAGACCAGATGCAACCTCTCAGCCAACAGAGCATCAGCCCGGTAGAAAAAGCGCCAATACTGAACGGCCAAACTCTTAAGAATGGTATTATCCCGTACTTCGCGCAAGACGTCAGCTTCACCCTGGATCAGCTCTCGGCTCTGGACAAGACTGACCCGAATGATATTCTGACCGGACGGCTAGACCTGCAACGCGTCGGTGTTTTCGGGATTTCGTTAGGTGCCATGGTTGCCGGTGAAGCCTCTCACAGGGATCCGCGGATAAAGGCTTCCCTGATGATGGATGCTGCCATGCCTGCCGACGTAGTTCAGGCTGGATTGCGGCAGCCGAGTATGTGGATCACCCGGGATGCCGGCACCATGCGCCTCGAAAGACAGCGATCCGGCGGCTGGTCGGAGGCTGACATCGCCCTGACCCTGAACAGTATGCGGGCGGTGTTCAATATGAGCCTGCCGGGAGAGGGATACTATGTGCAGGTGCCCGGCATGTTCCACATCAACTTTACCGATGCTCCGTTATGGTCTCCCCTTGAGTCTGTGCTGGGTCTTGTGGGGCCGATCGATGCGCAGCGGGGGTTCGACATCGTCAACGCTTACTCCCTTGCGTTCTTCGACCGGCACTTGAAGGGTAGCCCTGCACCGCTGCTCGATGGCCCGGCGAAACAGTACCCTGAAGTGCTGCTCGAAAAGCGCTAGCCTCAGCACCCCGATCTCTGCTTCTGCATGGCGATGCGTTGCCCAATTCGTCGGGGCCGCGATTGATGGGGCCGAGGCGCCCCAGAGCGCCTCAACCCTCCGCATATCTGGCCCATGAGTGGCCGGCCACCACGGGCACCCTGCTCATCCTACCCTGTATATCCTATCCCCCCGGAATCATGTCTGCTTCGCCCTGTACAAACCGGTCTCGTCGTGCCATGATTGTTCGTGCTCTCCAACACTCTCTCGTGATGCCTTCGAGAGAGTGCGGTTCCGGGCAGAGGGGCACATTGACGGAAAAGCTGTTCAAGGCGGCGCATTTTGCCGGCATGGGTATCGAGGTGATCGTGCGCACCCCCTACGAACGGCAGCGCCGCCGGATGCCAAAGACGGATCAGCGGGTCACGCGCACGGAACGTGGCCTGCTCGCAGGGTTATCCCTCACGATGTTCCTTCTTCCCCTGGTCTACAGCTTCACCAAGTGGCTCGACTTCACCAACTGCCGCCTGTCGCCCGCTCCCAGCACGAAAGCACGCGCTGGGAGCATCGGCACCATTCTCCTCGGAGCGGCAGTCTGGCTCTTTTGGCGCTCGCATCGCGACCTAAGCATCTAGCCTGGGATCGCGTGCACAATCCGTCGTCATGCCCGCGAAGGCGGGCATCCAGGGTCCTCTCCGCGCGGTGGTGTCCTGGACCCCCGCTTTCGCGGGGGTGACGAAGGGCAGACTATCTGGGGCCAGCTGCTTAGGGGCGAATTGGTCACCTACGTTAGAAGTCGGGGCGCAGCACACCCTGACTACCCAGGGTGTGTATGGCGTTATCCGCCACCCGATGTACGCGTCCCAGTTGCTGTGGGGCTTTGCCCAGGCCTTGCTGCTGCAGAACTGGATTGCGGGCTTTGCCGGTCTCGCGGCGTTTCTACCCCTGTATCTTGTCCGCACCCCACAAGAAGAGCGCATGATGCTCGACCACTTCGGCGATGCCTACCGGGCCTACTGCGCCCAGACCGGTCGCATAGTGCCGCGACTCCATCCCTGACTCCCTCGCCAGTTCCCGCATCCGTCCGGACTCTATCCGTGAGGTCGCGGGTTCGAGTCCCTCCTCGTCCACCAGGAACGGTGGCTCTGGGTTATCCCAGGGCCATTTTTGTTGCGCAATTGCCGACCATTCCTGGACCACCGGGTGCCGGGCGCCAAACCCGACGGCGGCCTCATGCCACTGAGCAGCTGAAGGGGCAGTCGCCTCGGCAGAGCGGCCTCGCGGGAGGCTCGTGAATGGACAGATGTAGCCCTCGGGGCTATACTACAGAGTAGTTGAACGCCCCGTTCTCCCCTGATGCCCTTCCTTCTGGTTCTGTCCGTCATGGAGTTCAGGCGCGCATTGGAGGAGGAGTAAGCTGGGTTGAAGGAGATGAAGAGCCTGAGACGCGGAGTGCTGGCATGGTGGTACCTGGCTCTCGCTACGATTCTCGTTGCATCAACCGCGTGTACCCCCGGCCCAGGTGCCCCCTCTAGCTCTATTCAGGTCGACTCCCAGTCCGAGGCCAAATCGGCACTGGCCACTGCTCAAGCGTTACTACCCTACGCGGTAAACTCCGCGACCCCCACCCGCCCTAACGTGAAGGTTACCCTCGCGGGTTTGAACGTAATCGGGCTCGCGGGACCGTCCGCTGGTGACGCCCTGGTTCTTGGGGAAGTGAGAAACGACGGCGAGGTGCCTCTCTACTCAGCAACAATAGTGGCCAGACTGCTGACCGACACCGAAGAGGTTGTTGCTTCAAACCAGCAGACATTTGGCTTCCTGGGGGTGGGAGATACGATCGGCTATGCGGTACACATCCCTAAGCCCGGTCCCTTCTCCAAGGTCAAGGTCCAGGTGTCCAGTTCCGGCAGACTCAGTTCCGATTGCAGCAGACTGAGCTTGTCGAACCCCACGCTTAGCCGCCTTGACGAGGGAGGCGGCCGCTTCAGGTTCACCGGTCTTGTCGCCAATAGTGTGGGGCATGAGGTGACCCCCTATGGGGTGATCTGGTTTCTCGACTCTGCCGGGTCCGTTATTCACCAGGAGCCACTCGACGCCTTCCCCGGCCGGTTGCCCCCGGGGGCCACCCACTCTATCGATATCAAGACTCCGACCGTGGTGTTCAATCCCAAGGTAGCCACGATCGAGCAGGTGAAGACCTACATCTAGGGGTGGTAGTTGGCATGGTTCACGAGGGCGGGTAGATAGAGTTACAGTCTGATGCCAACGTCACCCCCGCGAAAGCGGGGGTCCAGATGTCCCATCTCCTCGTGAGGCCA
>JAJZQR010000255.1 GCA_021806765.1 Chloroflexota bacterium
GTGAACCTCCTCTCCAACGCGGCCAAGTACTCTTTTCCCGAGACGGAGATCCTGGTGGAGGTGGAGCCCCGGCCGGAAGAGGTCATGGTATCGATCACCAACCGGGGCCAGGGGATCGCACCCGAGGAGCAGGAGGCCATATTCACCCGCTTCCGGCGGACCCGGACCGCTGCTAAGGGGAAGGTGCCCGGCCTGGGGCTGGGGCTGTACATCACCAAGGGGCTGGTGGAGGCCCACGGGGGGAGGATTTGGGTGGAGAGCGAGATGGGAGAGAGCACCACCTTCCGGTTTGCCCTACCCCTACCGAGTGATGAGTGATGAGTGATGAGTAATGAGTGTGGACTCATTACTCATCACTCATCACTGCCGAGGGGCAGAGGTCGCGCAGGGGGCAGTTGGGACAGAGGGGAGTGGGCCGGCAGTGGCCCTTGCCCAGGGCCACGATCAGGGCGTGGTACTCCTGGAACAGGGGCACCGAGGGCACGAGGTTCTCCATGAACAGTCCCTGAAGCCGTTCGTAAGAGGCATCGGGCGGCGTGAGGCCCAGGCGGGCGAAGATGCGCCGGGTGTAGGCGTCCACCACGAAGATAGGCTGCCTGGCGCCGTACAGGACGATGGAGTCGGCGGTCTCCTGGCCCACCCCCCAGATAGACAGCAACTCCTCCCGCAGCCCCGGAAGTTTCACGTGAAACAATGAGGTCAGGTCGCCGCGGTGGTGCTGCCCCAGATGGCCGCAGAAGGCCTTCAGCTTGCGGGCCTTGACGTTGAAGTAGCCACTGGCCCGAATTCTCGCCGCCACCTCGCCCTCAGTAGCCCCTTCCAGCACCTCCGGGCTGAGCATCCCGGCCGCCTTCAGGCCGGCCATCGCCTTCTCCACGTTCACCCACGCCGTGGACTGCGTCAGTATGGCCCCAACCACCATCTCGAAGTCGTCCTCCGCCGGCCACCAGCCCTGGGGCCCGAAGGCCTCCAGCAGCCGCCGGTAGATCTGCAGAAGCCGCTCCCCTGTTTCCATCCCTGCCTCCGCTGGCCTCCAGATGCTCGACCTCCAACCACCCTGCCGGGACGCGATATCATAACAGGGTCCCGTTGACAAAGGCAGCATTCCCCCCTACAGTGACACCTCAAGCTAGTAGAGAGCTGTCGCCGGGACAGCGGAGAAACGAAGGGGGGTCGCTCCAGCAATGAGCCCAGCCGAATGGCGCGACGTCTTCATCTCGGGGGTCCAGTTCGACCGGGAGTTGCGCTCAGGGAACATGTCGGTCCTCAACCTGGCTCCCATCGCCCAGCGCCTGGGCGCCCAGGGTGTGGAGTATCGCGAGGTCTACTGGAAGGACAGGACCAACGAACTGCCGGCGCTCCGCGACCAGTTGACTCAACTGCCCATCAAGGTCAGCTACGCTACCTTCACTACCCTCTACAGCAAGGATCCGGCGAAGCAGCAGCAGTTGATGCAGGACCTGGAGGACGCCCACGCCCTTGGCGCCCCCCTCATGCGGGTCTTTCGGGGCGAGCGGCCGGGCAACTCCCGCGAGGATGCCGCCATGCGAGATGCGGCCACGGCCGTCGTCGACCGGGCCCGGGACCTCGGGATGCGACTGGCCCTGGAGAACTTCTCCGGTCTTCCCGGCAGCCGGCCGGAGGAGCTCCTGGAGGTGATAGAACTCCTCGACTCTCCCACCATCGGCGTCAATATCGACTTTGCCAACTACACTGGCAACGGCGTTGACCCCATCGCTGCCATCCAGCAGCTGGCTCCCTGGATCATCTACGCCCACCTGAAGGACCAGCGGCCGGCCCCTCAGGGCAAGGTCAACAGCTACCTCGGTAGCGGTACCCTGCCCCTACGGCCCATCCTCGCGGCCCTCGAAGCCGCGGGCCGCGACTTCCCTTTCTGCTTCGAGTTCCAGGGCGAAGACGACCCCGAGGGTGGGATCGCCAAGAGCCTGGCATACCTGTCCGAGCTGGGACTGGCAAGAGGCCGCTAAGTCATGTCCAACCGGCTGGCGGGCGCCCTGGCTGCTCTGGGCGCCGTCTTCATCTGGGGGCTCACCTTCGTGCCCAGCAAGGTCGCCCTGGCCGAGATGGGTCCCCTCACCCTGGCCGTCCTGCGCTTCTCCGTGGCCCTGGCGGTCGTCGTGACCGTCGCCCTGAAAACCCACCCCGACCCCCGCCGGTGGCGCAAGCTCTCCTTTGGCACCCTGGCCCTCCTGGGCTTCACCAGCGTTACCCTCTACTTCGGCCTTCAGAACCTGGGCCTCGCCCGCACCTCCGCCAGCGAGGCGGGTCTCGTCTCCGGCTCCGTCCCGGCGTTAACGGCGCTGCTCTCCGCCCTGGTGCTGAAGGAACGAATCAGCCGGCTGCGGGGGTTGGGGATCGTTCTCTCCATCGTCGGAGTCGCCGCCGTGGTGCTGGCGGGTAACGCCTCTGGCGCCCGTGGATCGGTGCAGGGCGATCTGCTGGTGCTGGGAGGGGCCGTCGCCTGGGCCTTCTACACCCTGATCAACAAGGACGTCGGCGGCCGCATGCCCGAGAGCCTTCTCCTGGCCTATACCATGGTCCTCGGCACCCTCTTCCTGCTGCCGGGAGCCGGTCTCGAGGTAGCCACGTCGGGGTTCGGCCCCATCTCTCCGGCAGGTTGGCTGTCGGTGATCTTCCTGGGCCTCGGGGGCTCGGCCGCCAGCTTCTTCTGCTGGAACGCCGCCCTCCGACGCCTCGACGCCAGTGAGGCATCCACCTACATAAACCTGGTGCCGGTGATCACCGTCCTCTCCGCCGCCCTGATGCTGGGCGAAACCCTGGTCCCCTCCCAACTGCTAGGCGGGGCCCTCGTCATCCTGGGCGTCTACCTGGCCTCGCGCTAGTCCGCGACAGGCAGGGGGAGGGCGGCCCGAACTTACAGGATAGACAGGATGTTCAGGATAGGACTTACGGCCCGAATCCATTTGATCCTGTGCATCCTGTCCATCCTGTTCCTCCCCGTCCCCCGTCACCTCATCTCCCCGTCTCCCCGTCTCCCCATCTCCCGGGATGGTTCACGGACAGAGTGACAGACTCCCTTGATCGTCATGCCCGACCTGATCGGGCATCCAGGGGTCCACGTTGGCGTGCAGGAGTGGCCTCACGAGGAGATGGGATGCCTGGACCCCCGCCTTCGCGGGGGTGACGAAGGAGAGGCTGGGGGTGACGAAGGAGAGGCTGGGGGTGACGTTGGCAATAGACTGTAACTCTATCTACCCGCCCTCGTGAACCATGGCCGTCTCCCCGTCGCCTGGTACAGGTCGTGCCACCTGTCTCGGGGGGTGATTGCACCATGGACTCATTTCAGCAGACGCATATCGGCGAGGAGGCGGTGAGGCGGGAGCTAGACCAGCTCGACTGGACGGGCCCCCTGACCACCGAGGATATCTCCGCCCAGCTTCCCGGCCTCCCCGAGGGGCTCTTCGACGACCTGGCCAACGGCGCCATCTTCCACAGTCCCGAGGAGGTGATCCGGGCCCTGCGGGGCGAAGTCGATCTGGACGCAGCCGATTTCCCCGTCGAAGGGGCAGAATCCCTGGGCGGACCCGCAGGCTACAGCGGATCCAACACCGGTCGGCTGGTGGGCCAGCCTTCCTCCAGCCACGGCATCGGATCCGGGACCGACACGGGCGACACGGGCAGCGGCAACACCGAGGCCACCGGCTGGTCTCGATCCGGCACCACCTTCGGCGAAGAAGCAGTCGAGGAGGAAGCGAACGAGGAGTTGGGGGGCAAGGAAGAGCCGGGGGCAAGGCACGTCTAGCCGAAACGCGCCACCCCGGACCAACAGCATCGGCGCCTGGACGTAGCGCGGCTTCCCCTCGGTAGCTCCTATGGGTCGAGTGCGTAGAGACGCGACGTGTCGCGTCTCTACAGGGGATGTTGTAGCCTCCACACCGCTCCTTGTGGGTTCAGCACCGATAACCCACAAGGCCCTGTCCTTCTCATCTACCTACTTGACAGCAGGCCAACCAGAAGTACAATGGTGCCGTCCACAAAGTTGTATACAACGTTGTACTCATTCGCGTCGAGAGAATACTCTCGACCGACCTGTCGGGACTTGAGGAGGCTCAGGATGGTGAGGTTGTTCGGCCGGCCGGAGTCCGGGCCCGCTGATGACGCGGCTTCCCAGCCAACGGTCCAGCCCTGCGAGGATTGCGGAAGCGACCTCTCAGGTGATTCCCTCTTCGCTCGGTTCAAGGTCTGCTCCCACTGTGGACGCCACTACACCCTCTCGGCCCACGAGCGCATAGCCCTGCTTGCCGACCCCGGCAGCTTCAAGGAGGTCCTGGCCAACCTCTACCCCACGGATCCACTCGGTTTCGTGGACCGGGTGCCGTACCGGGAGCGGCTTGAGGAAGCGCGCCGCAAGACGGGCCTCGCCGATGCCGCGGTGACAGGCACCTGCAGGATCGAGGGGCAGGCCGCGGTCCTGGCGGTATTGGATTTTCGTTTCCTGGGCGGCAGCATGGGCTCAGTGGTCGGGGAGAAGATCGTCGCCGCCTGCGAGCTGGCCGTAAAGAAGCGCTTGCCACTCGTGGCCGTCACCTGCAGCGGCGGCGCCCGCATGCAGGAGGGGATGCTCTCTCTGGCCCAGATGGCCAAGACCTCTGCCGCGGTGCAGCAACTTCACACCAAGCGGGTGCCCTACATCGTCTTGTTTGCCAATCCCACTACAGGGGGTGTCTACGCCAGCTTCGGGACGTTGGGCGATGTCCTGCTGGCGGAGCCGGGGGCCCTCATCAGCTTCGCCGGCCCCCGTGTAGCCAAGGCTCTCGCGGGCGAGGGGAAGCCCGAGTCGCCCCGAACGGCGGCGTTCCTGCTGGAGAAGGGACAGATAGACGGCATAGTCCCGCGACCAAAGACCAAGAGCGTGATCGGCGAACTCCTCAGACTTGCTACAGCCGGGCACCTGAAGTCGTCGGGCCGCCCCTCCCCCACGCCAGCAGGCGGCGAAACCGGCAGCGCCTGGGCAGCCGTGGAGAGGGCGCGGCACGACAACCGGCCGACCTCCATGGACCACCTCCGCAGGATGCTCTCCTCTTTCGTCGAGATCCACGGTGACAGGGCGGTAGGGGACGACCCTTCCGTGGTGTGTGGCCTGGCCGACCTGGACGGACAGGCGCTGATGGTGATCGCGCAGGAGCGCGGGCACCGGGACGAGCCGTCGCGACGGGGCGGCCACATGCGACCCGAGGGATACCGGAAGGCCCAGAGGGCAATGCGCCTAGCCGCCAAGTGGGGCCTCCCGCTGCTCACCTTGATAGACACGCCTGGAGCGGATCCGGGCTTGGAATCGGAAGCCGGAGGGCTCGGAGGGGCGATTTCCCACAGTATGGCTCTCATGTCTGCCTTGCCCACCCCTGTGCTTTCCGTGGTGATAGGGGAGGGTGGCAGCGGCGGAGCGCTGGCGCTGGGAGTGGCCGACCGGGTGCTGATGATGGAGAACGCCGTTTACTCGGTAATCGCGCCGGAAGGGGCTGCCGCTATCCTCTATCGAGATTCTGCTCAGGCACCCAACGTCGCCTCGTCCCTGAAGCTGACATCCCACGACCTTATGGCCCTCGGTCTGGTGGACGGACTGGTGCCGGAGCCCGAGGGCGGAGCCCACTTAGACCACGAGCGCGCGGCGCTGCTGCTCAGGAGGGCACTCCGGGAAGAGTTGGCGGCCCTTTCAGGCGAATCCGTCTCCCGTCTGCTGAAGAAACGGTACGAACGGTGGCGCCACATGGGGCGTACCACGACTGCCACGGCAGCGGCCGCCGAGCGACTGGCCGGTCAGATCGAGACAGGCGTTCGGGAGGGCACGCAGAAGCTCTCCTCCCTGGCCCAGCAGATCCCCAGCCAACTCCGTGGAACTCGGAGCGAGCAAGAGGAGTAGGCCCTCTGTCGGGGCCGCAAGGAGCGACATGGCGGAACTGCGGCGACTTAGCCAGAAGCCGAACAAGTCGATCAGCGACGAGGTGTACCGGGTGTTGCGCGAGGCCATCATTCGGGGTGACCTGAAGCCTAATGAGCACCTCGTGGAGACGCAGCTTGCCCAGACCCTGGGCGTCAGCCGTACCCCCGTTCGGGAAGCGATCCACCGACTGGAGACCGACGGCCTGGCTCGTGCTCTTCCCAACCGCTCCACGGTGGCCGCATGGTACAGCCTCGAGGACATCCAGCACATCTACAGCATGCGCGCGAGGGTGGAGGGATATGCGGCCCGGCTGACGGCAGAGAAGGGTACCGACGCGACCCTCACCAGGCTGGAGACTCTTTCTCGCAAGTTTGCCCAGGCCTCGCCCAAAGAGCAGGATGAGCTAAACCGGCAGTTTCACAAGGCGATCGTCCAGGCCTGTCGGGCAGAGCGGGTCATCAAGGTGGCGATGAGCCTCGTGGAGCACAGCCTGATGGGCCGCCTCTACCTGCTTCACACTCCAGAAGACCGAGCGCGGTCTATCCAGGAGCACGAAGCCATCGCCAGGGCGCTGCGGAAACGGAACGGTGCGGAGGCGGAGAGGCTCGTCCACGACCACTTGGAGTGGGCCCGGGACATCCTGCTCAGCCGAAACGCGTAGCGCTTCGTTCCGCAATTCCGCAGCGTAGGGCGGGGTCTTGTACCCCGCCGCCCGGCACAGACGTGCGGCCCGCGGCGGGGGATAAACCCCCGCCCTACCTGGGAGGGGAATGAGCGAAAGGGGAGTCAAGAGAGACGATGCAAGCACCACTGAGGGGCATTCGCGTTGTCGCCATCGAACAGTATATGTCCGCCCCATACTGCACCATGCTGCTGGCCGACGCCGGAGCGGAGGTGATCAAGGTCGAGCAGCCGAAGCGAGGCGACCCGAGGCGGGGTATCGGTCCCTTCGCTACCGACGGTCAGGGCAACAAGATCAGCGGCGGATTCATGGCCTATAACCGCAACAAGAAGAGCCTGACTCTGGACCTCCAGAAGCCCGAGGGGCGTCAGGTACTCTTCGACCTGGTCAAGGTCGCCGACGTGGTAGTGGAGAACTTGAGACCCGGCGCGGCGGAGAAGCTGGGGATCGGTTACGAGGAAATGCGCAAGCTCAATCCCCGACTGATCTACGCAGCCATCAGCGGCTTCGGGCGGAGCGGTGGGCCATTCTGGCAGCGGCCGGCCTTCGACATCGTCGTCGAGGCCATGAGCGGCATCATGAACATCGTCGGCTTCGAGGACCGGGAGCCGATCACCACCCTCTACGGCATGCCCGACATCTACAGCGGCCTCGTTGCTGCCTACGGCATCACCCTGGCCCTGATCCAGCGAGGGGTCACCGGCGAGGGACAGTTCCTCGACATCTCGATGTACGACAGCATGATCTCCCTCAACGAGCGCTCAGTTGTGACCTACTCCTTTACTGGAGAGGTGCCTGGTCGGGGCAGGGAGCGACTGGCAGCCCCACGTGCAGCTTTCAAGGCCAAGGACGGGTATGTGGCCCTGAGCTGTCCTACCGATGACATGTGGGCAAGGTTGGCGCGGCTAATGGGGCGAGAAGAGCTGATATCGGATCCAGCCACGGCCACCGGGCCGGCCAGGGCCGAGTGTGCGGAGAGCTTCCTTCGGCCGCTCATCGAGGAGTGGCTGGCCGAAAAGTCCAGGGAGGAGGCAACCCGACTCCTGCTGGCGGGGGGTGTGCCGGCCGGGCCGGTGCAGACGACTGAGGATGTCTTTAGCTGTCCCCAGGTCGCCGAGAGGGGGATGCTGTTAGAGATCGAGGACGACGTGGCTGGGCTGCGGAAGGTAGCCAGGACAC
>JAJZQR010000256.1 GCA_021806765.1 Chloroflexota bacterium
GGGAGCAGGAGCATGCCGCCGAGCTGGCCTCCCAGTACCATGCCTCCGCCAGCCTGCAGGGAGCAGCCGATGGCCTCCACCACGCCCTGGCCGCCGCCGAGCAGGCCAGGGCAGGCTACGCACACGAGCAGACGGTTGCCTTTCTACGCATGGCACGTGACCTCTCCTCCGATAGCGATGCACTGTTGAGAGCAAGCATCCTGTGCAAGTTGGCCATCGCAGAGGCCGAGGCCCTGCTGCTGGATGAAGCTCCGGCCACCGTGCGAAGAGCGCTGACCGCGCAGTCCGAAGCCGGCATCTCACCGCGTGAGAGGGCCGAGTTTCTTGCGACCGTTGCGGCAGCACTCAAGGATGGTGGGACAAACAACGAGGTATGGGACCCTCTGGTCGTGAATGGTCTCAGCCTCGTCGGCGACACGCACGATCTCGTGTGGGCCCGCCTGACCCTGCTGAGAGACCGAGTCGAGCGCATGTCCCATGGCGAGATCACCGCGTATCGGTGGCTGGGGCACGATCCGGAGGCAGTGGCAGTCGCCCGCGCCAGCAGCAACGAGGATGACTACGCCCTCACCCTGTCTCCTTTCGAGTGGCGCTCTCGCCAGGAAACCGATGCGATCCTCGCGCTAGCTCGAGGCTGGCAGCGCCCTGCGGCGACCATGCGGGCAATCAGCGTGGCGGCATACGATCTTCTCGAACGGCACGGTGACTGCCGCAGGGCAGCAGAGTGCTTTGGAGAGTTGGTGGCGATCGGCGAGCGGTACGGCTCGGTTCCGGTTCAGGCAGAGGCACTCTACCACCTGGCCGTGGCGCAGGTTTCCTGCGGCGACCTATCCCTTGCTCGGCAAACGGCACAACGGGCACGTGAGACGGGGGCACCGCTCGGTCAAGCCCACTGGCTGCCCGTTGCCCAGGAGTTGGGGCTATCGATGGTCATCTCCTACTATCAGACCGGCGATTGGCACACCCAGGCAAAGGTTGCCAGTTACCCCTTCAAGCTGGATCCAACCGTCCAGGTTTCCGGCATTGTGGCGGCTACGCTGGTGGCATTCATTCATGCTCAGTGCGGCAACGGAGCAGAGGCTAACCGTTTGCTGACCCTGATCACCCCCCTCGCGGAACGGATGGAGCCGACGGCCTACCGGCAGAATGCGGTCGTCGGCTTTGCCGCGAACACCGTTTGGGACCTGCAGGCGACGGGGATGGCCGTCGCCTACCGGCGTCTCGCTCAAGGGCTGATCGCTGCCGGCATCAAGATGGGACCCCTCGCTCCCCACGAACTGGATGTCGCCCGCATGGCTGCGCTGCTGGGAGACTGGTCGGAAGCGGAGAGCTATTTCGAGTGGGCACGGCATACCTTGGACGCTGCCGGCATACGCCACGTCAGAGCGATCGTCGATTACGATGAGGCCCTCGCCCACATCCGTGCGGGTTCCGCAGAACATGCCCGCATCAGATCGCTTCTCGAGACAGCGCTTGCCGGATTCCAGTCCCTTGGCATGGAGTGTTGGATAGGCCGTACTCGCTCCCTGATGGAAAGGATGACTTCATCCGACCCTGGCGATACCCAGGTGAAACGACCATACCCCGACGGTCTGACAAGACGCGAGGTCGAGGTGCTGCAGCTGCTGGCCGCCGGTCGAACGAACTACGAGATCGCGGAGGAGTTGGTGCTGAGCGTCCGCACCGTGGAACGACACATCGCCAATATCTACGCCAAGATCGGCGCCCACGGCCGGGCCGAAGCCACGGCTTACGCCCTCAGCAGCGGGATCGCTCGCCGCTAGCCCGCCCCACATCGCGAGACCAGTCCATCTCAATCATCACACTCACGAGATGCTTCGCCCTGCCTGACGGCTACGTCGAACTCGAACAGGCTCCAAAGGCACCCGATGGACAGATGGGTATGGTGTTCCAGGGTAGTTTGTGCTACCATATACTTGCCTTATTGTTCAACCTCAGCAAGACGTTTTGCGGTTGGCTGCATCCCATCTCTCCTTGCATGGCGGCAAGCATGCCAGTCACCTGCCCAAGCTGTGGTCGATCGAACCCCGAAGGGGCTGTCTCCTGCGACGGTTGCGGTTGCAGCATTCCCCTGTCTCGTCCGCAAACCTCGCGGGCTGCGGCCTCCGTCTTCGTCGGCCGCCACCGCGAGCTGGAGACCCTCCGGGCCAAGCTCGACGAAGCCTTCGCCGGCCAGGGATCCCTCGTCATGCTGGTCGGCGAGGCGGGCATAGGCAAGACCTGGATCGCCGGTGAACTCGCCCAACGCGCTGCCCGGCAGGGCGCGGCCGTCCTCTGGGGCCGCTGCTTCGAGGACGGCTGGCAGCCTGCCTATGGTCCTTGGGTCGAGGCCATCGGCGAGTTTGCCCGCACCACCACCCCGGAACTCCTCCAACGAGCGATAGGCTCCGGCGCCTCACCCCTGGCGAAGCTGATCCCCCAGATCCGTGCCGCCCTGCCTGACATACCCGATGCGCCCCCTTTGGGAACCGACGAGGAGCGCGTTCGCCTCTACGACGCCGTGATCCGCTCCCTCCTGGCCATCACCGAAGACAACCCCCTTCTCCTGGTGATCGACGACCTCCATTGGGCCGACCGGGACTCCCTGCAACTCCTCCGCTACCTGACTCGCCTGCTGCATCGCTCTCACCTCCTGGTCGTCGGAGCCTACCGAGAGCCCGAGATCGACCTCGCGGCCCAACACCCTCTGGCCAACCTCTTGCCCGTCCTCCGGCGGGAAACCGACTACCAGCAGATAACCGTCCGCGGCCTGGACCGCGAGGAGGTCGCCGAGTACCTGGCCAAGGCCGCCGGCCACCCCCTCCCTGCCGCCCTCGTCCAGGCCATCTACCAGGAAAGCGGAGGTAACCCCTTCTACGTCCGTGAGGTGCTCCGCCACCTCACCGAGGAGGGCAAGATCTTCCTCCGCGCTGGCCGCTGGTCCACCGACCTCAGCCTCGGCGAGCTGGGCATCCCAGAAGGGGTGCGGCAGGTCACCCACAGGCGGCTCTCTCGCCTCTCCGCCGAGACCAACAGCCTGCTTCGACTGGCAGCAGGATTCACCGGCGGATTCGAGTTCGCCGCCCTGCAGGCCCTGGCCAACCTCCCCGAGGACCAACTGCTCGACTCCATCGACGAAGCCCTCAAGGCCGGCCTCCTTCGGGCGGTCGATGGACTCCCTCCAACCTACGACTTCGCCCACGCCATCGTGCGCCACACCCTCTACGACGACCTGAATCCCGACCGCCGGGCCCGCCTCCACCGCCGGATCGCCCTGGCCCTCGAGCAGCTGTACGCCGGTCGGGAGCAGGAGCATGCCGCCGAGCTGGCCTCCCAGTACCATGCCTCCGCCAGCCTGCAGGGAGCAGCCGATGGCCTCCACCACGCCCTGGCCGCCGCCGAGCAGGCCAGGGCAGGCTACGCACACGATCGCGCTGTGCGCTTCCTACGCATGGGTCTCGACCTCGCCAGGGAGAACTCCCTCTCCGAAAAGGCCCAGATCCTCTGCAAGCTGGCCCTCGCCCAGGCCGAAGCCCTCATGCTGGATGAATCCCAGGGTACCGTGCAGGATGGCCTGGCGGCGCTGTCGGAGACAGGGGCAGAGCCCGGGGAACGGACCAAATTCCTGATGGTGGTCACTCGTGCGCTGAAGGACGGGGGAGCGCGCCCTGACGTCTGGAAGCCCCTCGTCGAGCAGGGTCTGGCACTCCTGGGTGAGGAGCGGAACTTGCTTTGGGCCCAGCTAATGCTGCTCCGCGACTGCTTTGAACCTGTCTCGATCGGACCCATCAACGCGGTCCGGTGGCACGGGCACGATCCGCAGGCAGTGGCCATCGCTCGCGAAAGCGGCGACGAAGACGATTACGCCCGCACCTTGGAACCCCTCGATTCGCGAAGCCGCGATGAAACCGAGAAGGTGCGTGCTCTCGTGCGAGGCTGGCAGCGCCCCACGGCGATCATACGAGCGCTGGACGTGGTGGGTCGGGACCTGCTCAAACGCCAGGGCGCACACCGGGAGGCGGCCGAACTGTACCGTGAACTGCTGGAGACCAGCGAGCGCTGTGGCTCAATCCCCGGACAGGGCGAGGCCCTCCTCCAGCTATCCATCACGCAGATCGCCATGGGGGAGCTGTCGCTGTCACGGCAGACGGTTCGGCGAGCGCAGGAGACCATCATGCGGCTGGGGCCGGCCCACGAGCTTCGCTTCGGCATAACGGCATTGAACAGCATTCTGACCTATTTCCTGGACGGGGATTGGCCGAAAGCGGCGGCAGCGGCTGCCCAGTTTGCTGCCGGTAGTGCAGCCGCGCGGAACCCTAGAGGCCTCGTCGCGGGAGCGTATGCGGCGCTCGGCTACGGCCGAATGGGCGACACCTCGGAGGCAAAACGGCTCCTCGCCGCCCTCACGCCTATGGTGGCGCAGATGGAGCCTACGATGTACGTCCACCACGCGGCCATCGCCTTCGGCGCCAGCGCGATTTGGGAAATGGGCGACGTGGAGTTCGCCCCCGCCTACAAGCAGATGGCCCTCGACCTGATAGCGGCCGGCTTCGGCGATAGCATCCTGAGCCACGAACTGACCGTCGCCCGCATGACAGCCGTGCTCGGCGAAATGAAGGAGGCTGGCCACCACTTCTCCCAGGCACGGCTGACCTCCGAGGTCAACGGCCAGAAGACAGTTCGAGGGCTGGTGGACTACGACGAGGCTCTCGCCCTCTTCAGGTCCGGCTCATCCGACCACGCCCGCATCCAGGCACTGCTCGACGCGGCACTGGCAGCCTTTCGACCCCTCGGCATGGATGGCTGGGTTCAGCGTGGACTCTCTCTTCACGAAGCACTGACCGCATCCGGCCCAACCGCTGGTAAGCCGGAGCCACCACTCCCCGAGGGTCTTACGCCCCGCGAGGTGGAGGTGCTGCGGCTACTCGCCGGAGGCAGAACCAACAACGAGATCGCGGAGGAGTTGGTGCTGAGCGTCCGCACCGTCGAACGCCACATCGCCAACATCTACGGCAAGATCGACGCCCATGGTCGCGCGGACGCCACGGCCTACGCCTTCAGCCACGATGTCGCTCGCCCCTAGTGCGACCCCTCTACGCAATTTCCCCCATGCCGTCCACCTGGCCAAAGAGTTCTTGACCGCCCAAGATACGTAGTTTCCGCGATGACGCCGTCCCTCTGCATCTGTAGGCTTGTCTCCAGCCAGTCTCGATAGATGCTTCCGCGCGGGCGGGGCCGAGACCGGTTCTCGATGGGGTCACAGATTGCGGGGGCCTCGGCATCGTACGCCGGGGTCGGAGGATCGTAGGGTGTACCAGCTAGTTCGTCACGGGGTGAGCCTTCGCTTCGAGGACGTGGGGAAGGGTGCGCCACCCCTGGTGCTGCTCCACGATCTGGCCAGTGACCACACCTCCTACACTTCCCAGATTGAGCACTTCCGAAGGAACCATCGGGTAGTGGCGGTGGATCTTCGGGGCCACGGACAGAGCGATGAGCCCGAACAGGAATACACGGTGGCAGGTTTCGCCGACGACGTCGCATGGCTGTGCTACGAGCTGGGCGTGTACAGACCAACCATCGTGGGCCACGGCCTGGGTGGACTGGTCGGTCTGGATCTGGCAGCCCGCTACCCTGACCTCCCCGGCGCTCTCGTGGCGCTGAATTCTCCGATCCTCCCGCCACCTGAGAGCCACGCCTTCCGCCGATCCTTCGCAGAACGTCTGCGAGCCTCGA
This sequence comes from Chloroflexota bacterium, assembly GCA_021806765.1. The sequence goes on from JAJZQR010000256.1 coordinate 5,734, forward strand.
CCTTCCGGGAGGCGCTGCGCGTACTGGTGGAGGGTCAGTTGCTGCCCGATACCGCCCCCTGCCACGTGGATCTCGTGCTGGGACCAGCCTCCTCCATATCTCAACAGACGGTGACCTCGGCCTGGGAAAACGCCCTGACCTGGAACGGGACCGCCGCTGCGGCAGCCTGCGGGGTTCCCATCCTCTTCGTCGACGGGGGAACCGACGCCACCGACCTGCAGCACCTTCGGAAGCTATGCCCGCAACTCAAAGTGGGAAAGACCGCCGGCACCGGGCACTACCTCCATCTCGAGGCTCCCAGGCAGGTCAACGCGATGATCGATGGCTTTCTGGATCTCTTGACCAAACCTTCCGGCTGAGGCTCATCAACCTCAGTACCGGGAGTGGAGACCTCCCTGAGACGGCGGCCGGAACGGCAGCAGGAAACGCTTGGCAGATCGACAAGGGGCATCCAGTCCGGATGGGTACTCTCACGGACGCCCGAAGCTGTCCCGACGGGAGACCTTCACCATGGACGTGATCCACGCACCCCAACTCAGTTGTGTCGTCCGGGGAAGTGCAGGTGCCGCCCGGTGGAGTAAGGAGGAAAAGTTGAGACGCCGTTGACGCAGGCCTCAATCCCTGTTCGCTCTAGCCTTAACCGTACTCACAGATTATCGGTATGTAAAGGAGTTATCCGATGCAGAACAACAGTGACAACCTCGGGAGCAGCGCCGGGGCCGCCGGCATAGCCCCTAACATGGCGGGGGCCCTCAGCTACGTCCTGGGCATCATCACCGGCGTAGTGTTCTTGATGATGAGCAAGGATCGCTTCGTGCGCTTCCACGCCTACCAGTCCATTCTGCTCACGGTGGCCTGGATCGTCTTCTGGATCGCTTTCTCCGTGATCAGCGTCGTGCTGGGGTTCATACCGATGCTCGGCTTCCTGGTAGCGATCCTGGGGCTCCTGCTCAGCCTGGGCCTCGGGCTGGGCGGCATGGTCCTCTGGATAGTGCTGATCCTGAAGGCCTACCAGGGCCAGCAGTGGAAGCTCCCCTACATCGGCAACATGGCCGAGCGGTACGCGGCCTCGTCGTAGGTTGCTGCTGCACCCGTGACTCTAAGGAGGTGAAGCGTCCTTGCGCAACTTAGTCATCTGCATGCTGGCTCTAGCCCTGGCCTTGACCGGTTGCCAGCAAGTAGCCCAGAAGGCCACCGAAAAGGCAGTGGAGCAGGCCACCGGGGTTCAAGTCAGTCAGAGGGGCGATACCGTCTCGGTGAAGGGCAAGGATGGAGAGAGCTACACCTTCGGCTCACAGACCCCCGACGAGCTGAAGAACTTCCCCGTGCCCCAGGGTTTCAACGCAGATCAAGGCGGTGGGGCCGGCGTGATCTCCAAGGGAAACGAGAAGATGGCCATGGCCTCGTGGAAGGGCACGGGCAACGTCCAGTCGGTGAGCGACTACTACAAGAAGATCATGGTGGATCAGGGCTGGACGCAGGAGATGGCCCAGGATTTGGGCGACATGGCTCAGCTCAGCTACACGAAGGCACAGGACCATGCGGTGGTGACCATCAGCAAGGCCGATCAGAACGTGACCGTGCAGGTCCTGTTCAGCAACACTGCTAAGAACCAGTGACGTGCGGTATGGGACGGGTGCCGGCGAGAGCTAAGTGTCCATCCGCCAGGTTCGCCCCGGTTCGTCGGCCTCGCCCGACAGAGGCATACGCAGGAGGTCCCTGCAACCGGTTGGGCTGAGAGTGTGCCGTCCGAAGGCCGAGCTGGGGCTCGGCTTTCCCGGGGAGAACTGCTCGCCGGGAGTGCCGAGCCCCAGCTCGGCATGTTGAGCGGTGGACAGATATGCCAAGGGTTTGCCGGATGCACCACTCGGGCCCATGGGAACCACAAGCGGCATGGTTCACAGGGAGAGTGACAGTCTAACGAAGGCAGGCTACCCGGATCGTCGTGCCCGACCTGATCGGGCATCCAGGGGTCCACGTTGGCGTGCAGGAGTGGCCTCACGAGGAGATGGGATGCCTGGACCCCCGCCTTCGCGGGGGTGACG
>JAJZQR010000257.1 GCA_021806765.1 Chloroflexota bacterium
AAGCAGCTGGCCCCAGATAGTCTGCCCTTCGTCACCCCCGCGAAAGCGGGGGTCCAGGACATCACCGCTCGGAGAGGACCCTGGATGCCCGCCTTCGCGGGCATGACGACGGATTGTGCACGCGATCCCAGGCCAGAGGCTTAGTATCTACCGGTCGCGTCCACCCCGGTGCTCATGCCCGCAACCTATCTTGGAGGAGTCTCAGGCTATTCTCACCAAGCAGCCGCCGGAAGGTCTTGGGCGCGAAGGCTGCCGGGTGGGGGACGAAGGCGAAAAGAGCCTGGAACGGCTCGGAGGCCGCACTTAGAACCGGTCCAGAACCCACTAAGGGCACATTGGCCTTTACGGCCCCGGCGCCGAAAGCGCCCATGGCGATCACCACTTTGGCGCCGGACGCTTCGAGTATCCGACGCAGGTATAGCGTGGTGCACTCGGCTGCTGCCTCTCTCGCGCCGATCTCGCCCTTGGACTTGCAGTGGACAATCTCGGTCATGCAGTAGTCCTCGCCAGGAGTCACGTTCCTCTGCAGGAGTTCCATCGCTCTCTGTCTTACCGACGACCAGTAGCTGGTGCGCCGGGTTGAGTAATCTCCGTTCCGGAAGCGCCCGTACCGACCATCCCTCACCCATCCGTCGTGGAACCTGTGGGTGAAGAAACGAGCTGCCTTCTCCAACGGCCAATCCGGGCTATCCAGTGGGTAGGCTTCGGAATAGCTGATGGAGGGATTGGAGCCGACGAATAGAATGGGCGCAGTCTCCAGGAACCCGCTCCACGGTTCGGGGAGCTGGAAAGGTTCATTCGGGCGATCCTGGCTGGCCACGATCTCATGGCAGGGGAGGCCAGGGTCCCGCCGGCTGACCTCCAGGTTGGGGCAGGCTATGATCTCGTGCAGCAGATGCGTGGCGTTCGAGTCGCTCATGTAACTGAAACCTCGTCAAAATTCGTCACACGGCTGCAAGTAGGGTTTGGGTCCGAGGGGCGTTCCAGGTCCTCCATGGCTCCGCCAACTGCCGGTAAGACGTGCAGATTGTCAGCCAGGAGCTGTAGTGTTGGGGTCAACCAGTCGGGACGAGGCGACATGACTGCCTCCGGGCGGGTTCGGGGTTGGCTGCCGATCGCTCGCAGCGCTGGCACCACGCAAACGGAATCGCAGCGTGTACATAGTAGTCTTCGTAACCTACTGGTTCAAGACCTACATTCCTCGCTCTCATCCTCAGCCCGTCAGACCAACCCACTGGCGATCTCGGCGAGGCCGCGCCGGCGCGGCCTATTCCATGCGCTCGGTCTCGACTCTGTTCTGGTATAGCGTGATAATGTCACGGTAGAAGGTATGATGGGATGAGGTGATTCCTTGGGCATCATCAGATTGAGGCTTCCGATCCTCAGAGCGGACCGAGGGCTGTCGCAGCGGCAGTTAGCGGCTCAGCGGCGGTGAGTCGCCATTACTCCAGGTCTAGGTGATCCCATATGGCCTGCCGCACCGCTGCGCGCAGCGATTCGTCCTCGAGGTATCCATATGCTCGGCGCAGCCGCTCCTTGGAGATGGTGCGGATTTGGTGGGCCATGGCGATGGAGTCCAGGGGTTGGCCGGCTGCGCCCTTCGGCAGCAAGACCTCATAGGGGTAGAGACGACGGTGGGTCGAGGTCAGGGGTAGCACGGTGACGTTGGGCATCACCTGGTTGAAGACCTCGTTGCTCACCACCAGCACCGGACGTAGGCCCTTCTGCTCCGAACCCCGGACCGGGTCCAGATCGGCCTCTATGACGGCCCACTGAAGGGCAGGCATCACGCGATCCTTCGGGCGGTTTCCGCGTCGGCCAGCCGGAAATCCTGCTCCACGTCTGCCAGATCCCGCAGGAAAAGGGGGTCTTTCACGGCTTCCTCCAGCCGGAGGCGATCCTGGTGGCGACGCAGCTCCCGGAGTTCCTTCAGCAGGGCGCGCTCGACCAGAGCGTTCTTGCTGGGAGCCATGCCTCGCTTGACCGCTTCATCCAGGTCCTCCAACACTTCGCGGCTGAGGCTGAAGGTGGCTTTCTTCGTTGCCGTTTCCATGAGGGCTTCCTCCGGTTCGCCTGCCTGTGCTTGCTCGCATTACCATACCACGCGCTTGCCTCTGGAGCAAGCCGAATGCCACCATTTCCCACATGGGAACCTCCTCCCTCAGCCGGCACGGTGGAGACGACGGGCGGGTTGGGGCAACCCGCCCTACTTTGCCTGCGACGGGCCATCGCCGGCAGGAGCCGGCTCCTATGCGGTCGGTAGCAGGTCCGCTACCCAGTCCAGGTCCAGTTCCGACAGCTTTCCCCGGCTGGGGATGCCGTTGACCGGGTCCCACCCCTTCATCTGGTACAGCAGGGTGATCGCTTGCTCGAACCCCTCTCGGGATAGGGCCGTTCCCTCGATCCGGCCGTCCGGGAGCGGCTCGAAGAAGCGCTCCGGCAGCCGGTCGTCCTGCCGCCCGATCCCCTCTCTCACGTTGAAGGCGTGGCCCAGGTTGGTCACCCGCTCGCCCGCCTTGGACAGCTCGATGAGACTGGTGTCCCACCCGGTCACGGCGTGCACCATCTCCACGATCTTGTCGAAGGGGATGTTCACCCGCGGGGCGTAGCCGAAGTTGCACACGCCGGCCGCCTTCCACAGGTTGAAGATGGTCTCGGAGTAGTAGAACAGCCGCACCTTCTCGGGGCCGAGGCTCAACGCCTCCATAGGCTCCAGCACCCCGAAGGGAGCCATGGTCTTCAGGATCACGGACTCCTTCATCTGGACGGCCGGGTCGTGGATGGTCTGCAGGTGATCGGCGCCGGTGTCACAGGTGGCGTAGCCCAGACCCACACCCTGCTTGCCCCGTGGCTCGTGGAGCGGTAGCTCCTGCCCCTTGACCTGCATGGCGAACCGTTCCGCGCCCTGTCCGATCTGCTGGGCGGCCCGAGCGCTTCCCTCGGCCAGCAGGTTGCCGATCCCCTCCCGAGTCGCGATCTTCTCCACCATGGCCAGCATCCCGTCGACGTTCCCGAACCGCAGGTCGATCCCGTCGGTGTCGGCCTGGGTTAGCAGCCCGTTCTCGTAGCACTCCATGGCGAAGGAGATGGTGACCCCGGTGGAGATGGTGTCCAGGCTGTACCGGTTGCACATCTCGTTGGCCTTGGCGATGGCCCTGATGTCGCTCACCCCGCAGCTGGACCCGAAGGCCCCCAGGGTCTCGTACTCGGGGCCGCCGTAGCGGGAGTCGGTCGCGTACTTCCCCTCGACCTTCGACTCCCGCTTGCAGCGGATGGGGCAGCCGTAGCACCCCTTGGCGCCGGTGAATATCTCCTCTTTGAACGCGTCCCAGCCGATGGAGGCGGCCCCCTCGAAGGTGCCGAAGCGGAAGTTGCGGGTCGGCAGGATGCCCGAGGCCTGCAGGCCGCCCAGCAACCCGGGGGTGCCGCTGTCGTACAGCACCTTCGTGGTGGGGTTGTTCAGGTACTCGCCGGCGTACCAGCGGGCCAGCTGGTGCACCGCCTCCTGGTCGAAGGGCTTTGGAGGGTTCTTGCCGCGCACGGCGATGGCCTTCAGCCTCTTGGAGCCCATGACGGCCCCCATGCCGGTGCGGCCGTTGGCGTGCTTCCCCTCGTTCAGGACGCAGGCGTAGCGGACCAGATTCTCGCCGCCCTTACCGATACCGGCGACCCGGATCCGCTGGTCTCCCAACTCCTGGCGGATCGCCTCCTGGGCGTCGACGGTGTCCATCCCCCACAGGACCCGGGCGTCCCGGATCTCCACCTCGCCGTCGTGGATCCAGAGGTAGACGGGATGATCCGCCTGACCCTTGATGACCACGGCGTCGTAGCCCGCGAACTTCAGCTCCGGACCCCACCAGCCGCCGGCCTCCGCTTGACCTAAGGCGCCGGTGAGGGGCGAGCGGGCGGCGACGCTGTAGCGGGGCATTGCCGGGAGGTTGCTGCCGGTCATCACCCCGGCAGCGAAGATCAGCAGGTTATCGGGGCCCAGGGGATCGACCCCTGGGGCCTGCTCCTTCAGGAGATAGTAGCTGGCGAGCCCCATGCCGCCCCAGTAGCGTCGATAGAACAGCTCGTCGGGTTGCTCCACCTCCTGAGTCCCATGGGTCAGGTCGATCCTCAGCACCTTTCCGTTGAAACCGTAGGGCATCGTCGCCTCCTATCTAGCCATCAGCCGTCAGCATTCCGCCATCAGCTCTCTCATCACTCATCACTCATCACTCGGCGCCGCCACCACAGAGGGGGAAGGTCTCCAGCAGGTCGCCGTCCGCCAGCGGGGAGTCGGAATCCGCCCTCTTGTCGTTGATCAGCAGCATGGAGAGCATGCCCAGGGGCAGCCCCAGGGACTCCAGCAGCTGGCCCGCCGTGGAGGGAGCCGGCAGCTCGACCCGGTGGATCCTCTCTTTGTCCGGGAGGTAGAGGTTCAGAGTTCCGTGAAGGGTCACCGTGACGGAGACCATATCGCTTCCCCTTTGAAACCGGTGACGGTTCGATCCAGCCCAATGGCCTCGCGACACCGCGACCTCCGAGAGAGCAGGATATGCCGCGGCCTTTACCCTGTCAACGCCAGGGGGTTTTGCGCTGTCACAAGGTTGTGGCTCGCCGCCTGCTGGAGTATAGTGAGCCTACCTCAACCTACCTCCAGGCAGGCGGAATTGCGGTTGCAGCAGTCGGGAGCCAGTTCGGGCGTCGCGACCCCTGGAACCGGCTGGCGTTCCAGGGTCCGCTTCTTCTACGGCTGGGTGGTGGTGGGCTCCATCTTTCTCGCCCTGGCCATCAGCTACGGCGTCTACTACAGCTTCTCGGTCTTCTACGTGGCCCTGCTGGAGGAGTACGGGTGGAGCCGGGCCGCTACCGCCGGAGTCTTCTCCCTCTTCGTGGTGGTGATCTCTGCCGGCGGTGTGATGGCGGGCACCCTCATCGACCGCTTCGGTCCTTCCAGGGTGGTGCCGGCCGGCGGGCTCCTCCTGGCTCTGGGCTTGATCGCCACCAGCCGGATGACCGAGCTGTGGCACTTCTACCTCTACTTCGGGGTGATCAGCGCCCTGGGCCTCTCCTGGGCAGGGTGGGTTCCCTGCGTCACCCTGGTGAACCGGTGGTTCGCCGACAAGCGCGGGATCGCCATGGGGATAGCCTCTGCGGGGATCGGTTTCGGGACGGTGGCAGTGGTCCCCTTCACCCAGCATCTCATCTCCACCATCGGTTGGCGGTCGGCCTTCCTGGTGCTGGCGGTCCTCTCTCTGGTGCTGATCGTGCCCCAGTCGGCCTGGCTGCTCAAGGGGAAGCCCGAGGATCTGGGGCTGAAGGCCGATGGGAACGGAGGCGAGCGCCCCCAGCGCAAGGCTCCTGCCCCCAAACCGATGGTGGTGGTCGATCCCGTTTGGGTCTCCCGGCCCTGGACCGTGGCGACGGCCATGGCTACCCGCCGCTTCTGGCTGCTCTTCGGGACTTACTTCCTCGGCATCCTCACCAACCAGATGCTGTGGGTTCATCAGGCGGCCTACCTGGTGGACGGGGGCTTCGACAAGATGCTGGCCGCTTCCATGGTGGGGCTGGCGGGCTTCGCCAGCATGCCGGGGAAGATCTTCTGGGGGACCCTGGCCGACCGTTCGGGCCGGGAGTTTGCCTACAGCTGGGGCGTCATCACCATGGTGATGGCCATAGGGGTGCTGGTGCTGACCCGGACCTTCCCGTTTACCTGGGCGGTGGTGCTCTTCGCCGTCACCTTTGGCCTGGGTTACGCGGTCACCGCCCCTGTCGGGCCCGTGGCCGCCGCCGACATCTTCGGGGGGCGCAACTTCGGCTCGATCTTCGGGGTCGTCAACATGGGCTCGGGGCTGGGCTCGGCCCTGGGCGCCTGGCTCGCCGGGTACATCTTCGACGTGACCGGTTCCTACGTAGGGGCCTTCGCCGTCGCGGCCGCCTCCTCCCTGTCGGCAGCCGTCTTCCTGTGGATCGCGGCGCCTCGCAAGGTGCGCCGGGTGCCGGACCGAGGTGCCGGGAAGTAACATGATGTACAGGATAGATAGGATAGAGGCATAATTGGGGCAATCCCTGTCCTGCGCATCCCGTCTATCCTGTTCGTGCCGGAGGGTTACCGGTGGAGACTGGAAAGCTGTCGCCGAGCGATCTGGAGCGGATAATCTTCCCCTACCTGGGCACCCGGCGAGCCGACGTGCTGGTGCGGGCGGCGGTGGGGGAGGATTCGGCCATCATCGACTTCGGTGACTGGGTGGCTGTCCTTTCCACCGACCCCATAACCGGTGCTGCCAAGAATGCCGGCTGGCTCGCCGTCCACGTCTCCTGCAACGATGTGGCCTGCAGTGGCGCTGAGCCGGTAGGGGTGCTGGTGACGGTGTTGCTGCAGGAGGGGACCGAAGAGCAGGACCTCCGAGAGCTGATGGAGGAGGTGCATCGAGCGGCCTCGGAGCTGAAGATCGAGGTGCTGGGGGGGCACACCGAGGTGACCCCGGGTTTGCCCTCTACCATCATTTCCTCCACCGCCATCGGGAAGGCTCCCAAGGGTCGCTACGTCGTCTCCTCCGGCGCCGGGGCCGGGGACGCCCTGGTGCTCACCAAGAGCGCTGGCCTGGAGGGAACGGCTATCCTGGCGAGCGACTTCGAGGATCGTCTCCGGGACGCCCTGGGGACAGAGCTGCTGGCTCGGGCCCAGGCCTTCCGAAGGGAGATCAGCGTGGTGCCCGAGGGGCTTGCCGCCGCCGAGATGGGGGCCACCGCCATGCACGATGCCACTGAGGGAGGGGTGATGGGGGCTATCCACGAGATGGTCACCTCGGCCGGGATGGGGGTGGAGGTGCAAGCCGATGCCGTCCCGGTCAGGGAGGAGACCCGGGCCATCTGCCATTTCTTCCACGCCGATCCCCTGAAGCTGATCTCCAGTGGGGCGATGCTGATCGCCTGCTCGGATGGGGACCGCATGGTGGAGGAACTCTCCCGGCGGGGGATCCCGGCGGCCGTTATCGGTCGGGTTACTCCACCAGAGTCGGGTCGCTGGGTGATCTCGGGCGGCCGGCGACGGGAGTTGGAGCCCTCCTATCGGGACGAGCTGTGGCGGATCCTGGAATCCGGCCGGGGGTCCGGCTAGGGCCATAGGCGCGAGTCCTCCTTCGGAAGCTTTGCCGCTCCCCCGCCTCCGCTCCGCCGCGAGGCCTCGACGGGAGGGCGCCCTCACCCTGGCCGTCCTGGCCGTAGCCATCGGACTGATGGGAGGTGTTGCTGCCGTCGCCTTTCGATGGCTTCTCTCCCTGCTGGGAAACCTCTTCTTCGTGACCCTGGCCGGCCTTCTCTCTCCCTTCACCCCCTGGTACCTTCTGCTGTTCCCCACCACCGGGGCACTGGTGGCAGGGCTGCTGGTGGCCTTCCTGGCGTGGGAAACTCGAGGGGCAGGGGTTGCCGACGTGATGGTGGCCGTAGTGGCCCAGGGCAGCCGGATCCGCCCCCGGGTTGCCGGCGTGAAACTGCTGGGCACCTCCCTGATCATCGGGTCTGGCGGTTCGGCGGGGATCGAGGGACCTGCCATCCAGATCGGCGGTGCTCTCGGTTCGGCAGTTGGCCAGTGGGCGAGGCTGCCGGAGGGGCGGATGCAAGTCGCCCTCGCCGCCGGTGTCGCCGCGGCGATCGCCGCCACCTTCAATACGCGGCATGGTTCACGAGGGCGGGTAGATAGAGTTACAGTCTGATGCCAACGTCACCCCCGCGAAAGCGGGGGTCCAGATGTCCCATCTCCTCGTGAGGCCACTCCTACACG
>JAJZQR010000258.1 GCA_021806765.1 Chloroflexota bacterium
CGCTCATCTCCTCGTCGGCCAGCATCGTCCCCTCTCGGTAACATTTTCATTTGAGGGAACTGTACAGGCCTCGGTAACATTTTAGATGAGGGAATACGTGTCCTTGACGGCGCCTTCCAACCGAAAGTACACTTCGTGTACTAATCATTAGTGGACAAACATTATGGGAGGGTGCCCGTGAAAGCCGAGGAGCTTTACCCCATGGCCCTGCAAATCCGAGTCCTGGCAGGCCTGGTCACCAAACTGGCCCGGGGCGACCTGGAGCGGAGGTTGGAGTCCCGTGGCCTCGCCGTCGGCGCCCTACCCTTCAGCGTCATGCGGCTGTTGAGCCAGCAGGAGCAGACCCTCAGCGAGGTGAGTCGCACCATGCGGCTGACCCCCGCCACCCTGGTGCCCGTCGTCGATGCCCTGGAGCGCAAGGGATTGGTGAAGCGGGGGCAGGATCCCCGCGACCGCCGCCGCACCCCCCTGTCCCTCACGGAGCAAGGGACCGAGGCGCTGGCCATGGTGCCCCTGGTGGACGAGGACGATGCCCTGGTCGGGAGCCTCGACCGGATGGGCGAGGAGAAGGGGCTACAACTGCTGGCCTTGCTGCGGGAACTGGCCAACCAGATGGCCGACTTTGTGATAGCTATCTAGATCACCAGATCCCCCACCCGGACGGCCTGGAGGCTGCCATCGGCCAGCCGAAGCAGCAGCGCCCCGTCCTCGGCCACGTCCTCGAAGGTGCCCTCCAGCTGCTGGTTTCCCTCGGCCACCACCACCTTCTGGCGCCGCCTCCACAGTCGGGAGGCCCAGCGCTCTCGGACCACGGGCTCCAGCTGGCGAAGATCCAGCGCCAGCAGGGCATCCAGGTGGAGCAGGATACCGTACAGAAGCCGCTGCCTGGAGACCTCGCGGCTGGCCTCACGCAGGAGGCTCGTAGCGTTGTCGGGGATGCCAGACACGGTCGAGGGATCGAAGTTCACGTTGATCCCCATCCCCACCACGGCGAAGGGGTGGCCCGGCGACCAGCTCACCTCCGTGAGCACGCCCCCCAGCTTCCGGCCGTTCACCATCAGGTCGTTGGGCCACTTGATCTCGGCTCGAATGGAAGCCAGCTCCTCGATGGCCTCGCAGGCGGCCACCGAGCAGACCATCGTCAGCAGGAAGGGCTCGGACTGATGCCGCTGGAAGAGCAGGGAGAAGAGCAGTCCGCTGCCCGGCACCTCCAGCCAACTTCTGCCCCTCCGACCTCGTCCCTGGGTCTGGTGGTCCGCAACGAAGGCGGCCTTCTCGGTGGCGCCCGCCTCACCGGCCTCCCGTGCCAGGTCGTTGGTGGAGCCCGTCTCCCGTGTGTATCGCACCACCCAGCCAGGCGGCGCCAGGAACTCCTCTGCCTGCGACATCACGTCACCCTCCCGATAAACTGATAGCCAGAGGGAGGTCATCTCCCTCTGGCTATCTTCCCTAAGCGCGAGGCGCCTAGGATTCGGTCACTACATGCCCCGAGGACGAGAAGCAGACGCTATTAGCGCCCGGCCTCCGGCCCACGAGGGATGCGAACCGGGTGCGCCATCGCGCTAGGACTATCACAACCCATTCGCATCACCTCCTTTCTTAGCTGGTGAAATAGTAGCAGTGTGCGACCCGTCCGTCAACAATCTGGCTGATAGCCGACAGCTAATCCTCGGGTAGCTCGCTCTCCTCGACGATGTCCGGCTCTTCGACGCCAAGCTCCGACTCGCCCGCAGCCTCGAAGCCCTCCTCGGACTCCTCCAACAGGTCCTCTTCGTCATCCAGGTCGTACTTCAGGACGCTGTCCTTGATGTATCCGCGGAAGACCTCCGCCGTAGCCTTCGAGGGGAAGGAGACCTTGCCCATCATCTGGGGACTTCGGTACATCTCCCGAATGATCACCTTGACCGTCTGATCGTCCACACTGGTGACCGCCGTCTGGTAGCGGTTGCCACCCTCCAACAGGGTCAGCAGCCGTTTGGCCAGCTTCGGCTCGATCTGGCCCACCGTCTCCCCCTCGGGGGTCACCACCTGGATCTTGTAATCGCCAGGTTGTAGCTCCAACAGATCGCCGGCAGTCATCTTCACCAGCACGTCGGAGCCGGCCGTGTTCACCAGGGTCGTGATGGTGGTCTTCCCGCTCTCTTCGATGAAGAGAGTGGGGTCCACCCGCGTCGGGGTCGGAGCCGCCGGAGGCTCCGCAGCCAGCTTGGAGAGCCTTTGCAGGTTCTTCATGGCGATGACGTTGGTGGGATCCAGTGCAGCGGCGCGACTGTAAGCGGTCCTCGCTTCCTCGACTCGACCCAGCTCGGTGAGCGCCTTGCCCAGCCTGTTGTGAGCATCGACATCTTCTGGAAACAGGACCAGCAGCTCGCGGTTCACCGCCGCAGCTTCCTCCCAACGGCTGGCCATGGCGAGCGATATCGCCCGCTCGGTCAACTGCCGCTTCGCTCTGAGCCGTTCCTCAGGGAAGGTTGCCATGTTTGGTCCGTTCCTCCTTACGCCCGTCTGTCCCAGGGCTGGGGCATTTTACCTTAAGCAATCCGTCGTTTCAACAGGGGCGGGCACTCTTCGCAAACTCCGCGCCACGCTCAGATGAGCCTCTGCATCCTGCAGAGCAGGGTCTTTCCCTAAGGGACCTCGGCGGAACTCAAGGATCAACTATCGCCCGCCGTCCCGGTGTTGGAGTTCGTCCAGTTTCCGGTTCAACTCCCTCATTTTAGCGTCCACATCGGCCAGGGTGGAGACTCCCAACTCCTCCATCTCCTCCTTCAGGGTCTCCAGTTGCTCCAGATCCATCATCAACTGGTACTCTTCCTCGCCAGGTTCTTCCATCTCAGCCCCACTCACAGCCAGGCACTCCCTCTCACAAAGACCGTGGGGGCGGGTCTATGACCCGCCCCCACCGGAACTCTAAATCACCGCCCAGGCGATGGCCAGGAAGCCTGCCATGCCCACGGCGCCGTACTCCAGCAGCAGGCGCCGCTCCAGCCCCCCCTCCCGGATCGCCACCAGCAACCCTGTGAAGACGTAGAAGGTGAGCAGCAACAGGGCGCCACCTACCAGCCCGCTGACGGGCCAGTAGTTGAGGGCCCAGGTCGTCTCCGCGACCACGAGGCCCGCCAAAGCGGCCAACCGCCACCCGAAGGACTGCTTCCCTTTCCCGAACCGCAGCATCTCCAGGGACGCCAGCAGGGCGACGAGACCGGTAGCGGTGGCCGTCACCAGGCTTCGCTCCTTAGTGTGATAGATGAGAGCGAAGAGGACAAAGGTGACCAGATAGAGGATCAGACTCGCCACAAAGCGGCCAACTCGGTGGTGCTGCCCATCGGGCTGCATGCTGGCCTTGAGACCGAGCAGCAGGGCCGCCATCAAGAAGGCCGACGCCCCCGACACCACCATCTGGGACTCCGCGGGCGTCACCTGCGTCAACCACAGCCCCGCTACCACCAGCAACCCGGGGGACTCGAAAGAGGAGGGCCGTTCCAGAAAGCTCTCCGCTGAGATCCCCACCAGGCCGATCAGACCGGCCCCAAACATCCAGATTTGAAGGGCACCCAGACTGGTCGAGAGCCACAGGCCCACCGCCGCCAGGGCCACAGCCAGCACAAACGAGACGATGCCTTTCACCCTCGTGCCCCCCTGCTCAGAGCTAGCGGGATTTTACACTTACCCCCTGCGCTCGTCAAAGCTTGACGCGGCCAGGCTTCGTGCTTAGAGTCGCGCACTACCGCCTCAATCGCACCCAAAGGGAGGACGCGCCCTTCATCCCAATGGAAACGGTAGAGCCATCCCTCTCAAGGGTGACGACCCCCGCTCCGGATGAGGCTTCGACCACCCGGAAGGTCGCGCCAGGGACCAGACCGTTACGTTGGAAGTAGTCGAGGAGGCCCTGGTCCTCCTCCGCCAGGGGCGACAGCCTGACGATGGTGATCTCATCCCCGGCCACAGCCTGGCTCAGGGGCACGGTATCGCCGCTAGTTCGGATGCCGGAGCCAGGGATCGGATTGCCATGGGGGCAGGTGGTCGGATATTCCAGGACCCTCGCCAGCCTTTCCTCCACCTCCTGCGAGATGGCATGCTCCAGCTTGCAGGCTTCCTCGTGAGCCTGGGACCAGTCCAACCCCAACACATCCACCAGCCACCTCTCCGAGAGACGGTGGCGCCTCACCAGAGCTTCGGCCAATTCCTTACCTTCGGCCGTGAGGGCGACCCCCATTCCCCTTTCGGCTCTGACGTAGCCCTGCTGGGCCATACGTCTCAGAGTGTCGGTCATGGTAGGGGCCGAGACGCCCATTGCCTCCGCCACCCGTGCACTCCTGACGGGAGGGCTCTCGATCTCCATGATGTAGATGGTCTCCAGGTACTCCTCAATGGTAGGCGTCGCCAAGCCCTTCCTCCAGTCGTGCTCGGGGTTGCTAGCCCGCCTCTCTTCCCGTTCATCCGGCCATCTCTCACCGAGCTCGGGGCAACCTGCTTGACGGGAACCGATAGTTAGTATACTCTAACTTCCACTGTAAGGCTAGCCTTATCTCCCGGGTCCTGCCGACCTATCCACGACTGAAGCGTAGCAGACGACCATAGCCAGAAGATAGAGAGGTTTCGCACATGATAGCACCGTTGCTCGTCACCCTCAGGGAGGGATTAGAGGCCACGCTGATCCTGGGAATAATCCTGGCCTATCTGACCAGGACTGGAAACCGAAGTCGCTCCGGTCCAGTGTGGGTGGGAACGGGCCTCGCCGTCCTCGTCAGCCTGCTGGCCGGAGCCGCCGTCTTCTTCACCGTGGGCGAACTGCAGGGCACCACCGAGGCGATCTTCGAGGGCAGCACGATGCTTCTCGCCGTGGCGATGCTCACCTACATGGTAGTCTGGATGAGGCGGCAGGCCTCGGGCATCCGGGCAGGGCTTCAGGAAAAGCTCCAAGCGGCGCTTAGCTCGGGATCCGGACTCGCCCTCCTGCTTATGGCCTTCGTGGTAGTGGCACGGGAAGGGATTGAAATGGCTCTCTTCTTCTTTGCCGCCAGCCGAACCAGCACGCCCGTCGAGTCGGCCATCGGCGGGGTCCTCGGGTTGGCCCTGGCGGCCGGCCTCGGCTACTCCGTCTATCGGGGCAGTCACCGGCTGAACCTGCGGGCCTTCTTCAATGCAACCGGTGTTCTCCTCATCCTCTTTGCCGGGGGGCTTCTGGCTCATGGAATCCACGAGTACCAGGAAGTTGGGCTTCTGCCGGAGATCGTCGGGCACGTCTGGGACATCAACTGGCTCCTCGACGACGGTTCCACCCTGGGGCGCTTCCTCACGGCCCTGGTCGGCTACAACGGGAACCCCTCTCTGCTGGAGGTGCTGGCCTACTTCGTTTACCTGGCGACGGCCTTCACCTACTTCCTGCGTTCGGGCAAGAGACCGCAGAGGACGGCGGAGACCGGATCCCGGCAGGCCGCCTAGCTTGGCCCTCAGAGATCGTTCTCCTGTGATATCATTCGCGAAACAGGACAAGAGGCTGCCATCCGTGACCGTCACCACGATCTTTCTGGACCTTTACCAGACCCTGGTCTACTTCCACCCCGAGCGAGAGTACCGGCAGGCGATAGCCCTCAAGCACTTCGGCTTCGAGGTGGACCCTGCCGACCTCCGCCGGGGTTACCTGGCCGCCGACCACTACTACACCCTGGCCGGCATGGAGACCCCCGTCCACCTGCTAAGCCGTCAGGAGCGGGACCGGGTCTACCTTCGCTACCAGCAGGTGATGATGGAGGAGGCCGGCCTAGGCCACGCCCTCCACCTGGCCGAGGAGATCCGCCATAGCTACTGGGAACAGGAGAGGGAGCTACGGCCCTTCCCCGAGGTGGTGCCGGCCCTCACCGGCCTCAAGGATGCCGGGTACCGGCTGGGACTCATTACCAACGTCACCGACGACCCCGCGCCAGACCTGCAGCGGATCGGGCTACGAGAATGGTTCGACGTGGTGACGGCCTCCTGCCTCGTAGGGTTCGACAAGCCCGACCCCAGGATCTTCCAGGCGGCCATGGGCGAGATGGGCATCACTCCGGAGCAGGGGGTGCACGTGGGCGACCAGTTCCTGGCCGATGTGGAGGGAGCCCAATCCGTAGGGCTGAAGGCGGTTCTGCTGGACAGGTACGGCCTCCAACCGGACCGCCATCCCCTCAGCATCCGAAGTCTGCAAGAGCTGGCACCCCTCCTGCACAACGGCCTGGTCGAGGGCTGAGGACTGAGGACTGGGAACCGTACGACTCTGTCTCAGTCCTCAGTCCCCAGTCCCCGCAACTGGAGGAGCATGAGCACCGGACTGATGGACTACCACATCCACACCTCCCGATGCGGCCACGCGGTGGGAACCATGGAAGAGTACGTGGAGCGGGCCCTCGTCGTGGGACTGGGCGAGATGGGCTTCTCAGACCATCTCTATCTGTACTTCCTGCCGCCCGACCGCAGGGACCCCAGTCTAGCCATGGACGAGCGGGAACTCCCGGAATACGTGGAGAGCGTGCTGCGGCTGCGCGACCGCTATCCCCAGATCCCCATTCGGCTGGGGGTAGAGGCCGATTACTACCCGGGATACGAAGAGATCCTGCAGCGGATCCTGGAGCCCTACCCCTGGGACTACGTCTACGGATCCATCCACTTCATCGACGGCTGGGGGTTCGACGACCCCAAATACGTGGATCGATATCTCCAGTGGAACATCGACGAGCTGTACGCACGCTACTTCGGTCTGGTGAAGGACGCCGCGGCCACCGGTCTCTTCGACGTCATGGGCCACCTGGACGTGATCAAGAAGTTCGGCCACCGGCCGAAAGGCGACGTGAGTTCCCTCTACGCCGGCGTGGCAGCGGCCCTGAAGGACGCGGGCGTGGCCATCGAGGTAAGCACGGCGGGGCTCCGAAAGCCGGTGGGGGAGATCTACCCTAGCCCGACCCTCCTGGCCGAGTGTGGCCGCATGGGGGTGCCCGCCTCCCTCGGGTCGGACTCCCACCAGCCCTCCGAGGTGGGCATCTACTTCGACCGGGCGCTGGAGGCGCTGCGGGCGGCCGGATACCATGAGATAGTCCGCTTTCAGCAGCGTAGACGAGCCCCCGTTCCCCTGTAGCCGGCCAATGCTTGCACCGACGGGTTTACCATGTATAATGTCCGCGTCGCGCCGCCTCTAGTAGCAGGGAGGTGCAGATGCATATTCATGACCTGGATCGCCGGCGGATCCAAGGCTCGGGTTGGCGTGCCCTGACCAGCCGCATACCCCCTCAGGTCGCCGTGGGGGCCGTGGCCATCGCGGCCATCGTCCTCGCCTTCGCTTTCCGGTCGAGCGCGAGTCCCGAGGGAACCGCGTCCAATCCCTCCGTCGCTCGACCGACGGCGGCCCCTGCAGCGGTCCTTTCCGTTCCCACGACTCTCCCGAGCCCGACCCCGAAGCAGGAGCGCATCCACGTGGTGGCCTCCGGAGATACCCTCACCGGTATCGCCCAGAAGTTTTACGGAGACGCCTCTAAGTGGAGCAAGATCTTCGAGGCCAATCGCGACGTCCTGCCCAGCTCCAACAGTCTCCAGATCGGCCAGAAACTGAAGATCCCTGACTAGGACCATTTGGAGTGCTGCGGCCTGACGCCGCTTTCACCCCGACCTGAAGCGGCGTCTTCCGAGGGGGGATGCTGCTGCTGTCGACTGTAGGGGCGAACGACCGTTCGTCCCTACGCCCAAAACGTAGGGCGGGGGCATGGGAAACGCCGAAATAGGGCGAAGCATTCCC